>CAZRTG010000024.1:10800-29628 GCA_964602895.1 uncultured Wenzhouxiangellaceae bacterium | reverse complement strand
CATTCTGTTTAAGCAGGGCATACCCGCGTTTGAAAATGTAGCGGATATGAGCGCCTTGCCCGCCACGGGAGCTTTGGTGATTGCCCTGCCGATGAAGATTGCCGGCGGCAGCGGCGGGCCGTTGCGTATCGTCGCCTTCGTTCCGGAATAGGAAGCGGTGAGCATATGGGCGAAGCGTTTGGCGTATGGGCCCATGGGCCCGGTCAGGGCGCGTAGCTGCTGATGTCTTTCAGTAGCAGCTTGCCGGGTACAAAAACACCATTGCCGCGTGCAATTTCGCGATTCCGAGAGTCATATAAAACCGCTTCGGCAATGCATTGACTGCGATTGCGGTTAACCACCTTGCCAACGGATCTGAGCAAGCCGGTGCTTACCGGGCGGGTCAGGTAAGTGGTGAATACGGTGGTTAATACAAATACTTCCGGCTCAAGCGAATTGGCTGCGAAGAATGCCGCATCATCCAGCATCTTGAAATAAACCGAGCCGTGCACACCGCCTGCAGGGTGGTGGAGTTTCTCAGAGGCCATGATCTCAATTTCAGCAGCACCTTGGCTGATGGCAATACGGGGCTTGAAAATTTCATTGATAGGTGCTGCCAGATACATATTGCACAGCGCCTGGTAGTGTTCGGTTTCGGTCATGTTTTCGGATCACTCGGTGGCAGGCTTTGTAGCCATACAAGGTTTACAGCCTGAAAGGAGGCAAAGTAGGTCGTTGCAACCAGTTCTTTTCTGACCACAAGGAAGAGCTTTCAGCAAAGTGCATGGTGAAGGCCTGGCGTGAATGCTCTGAACGATTGGGCGAGCTGTAATGTGGCATATGGTCACTGAAAATGACCAGGCTGCCGGCAGGGACTTCAACCGGTACAGCCTCGTCGCGGCCGGGCCAGTCCGGTTTTCTGAGTTGCCTGAGCTCTGCCTGTTTGGTCTTTGGATCTACTTCATAGATTTCGGACAAGGGCCGGCGATGTCCACCCGGTTCTACCCACAGGCAACCGTTGTCTTTACGGGCATCTTCGATGGCTACCCAAAAGCCCACCACGCTGGCCGGTTCGGATATCAGATAACTGGCATCCTGGTGCCAGCGCACCTCGCCACCGATACGTGGCTGCTTGAAGATGTACATGGTTTGCCATAGCACGGGTTGTTGATAACCCAGTTTTCGCAGCAACTCACCGATAAGGGGTTGGCGACAGAAGTCCGTGAATTCAGGCACCCGGTCGTGCAATGCATGGCCGATTTTGTTGATGGCGCGCTCGCGTGGTTGGGTGAGCTTGCCGGTTGCATCCAGGGCCTCTTCTTCCAGAAAGCAATGCACCGCCTCGGCGCTGTCCATGAAATAACGATCGCGGTCGGTGTCGCGATGCAATGTGCTGAACACGCTGCGATGCGCATCCAGGTCGAATTCAGCGACGATGCGCGCAGCGGCCTGGCGAATGGAAGCGATGGCTTCGGCGCTGAACGCCCGCTCAATGACGGCATAACCATCGCGTTCAAAATACTGTTGCAAATCCTGGTTCATGTTGCTGTCATTTTTTGCCATTTTTTGTCTGTACGCTACGCCATACTACGCGCTGCGCAATACATTGACCGGTGCGTGGGTGATCACCCGCCAGGTAGCAGCCATGCCGCTGAAGCCTACCAACAGCATGCCGGCAATCGGACCGATCAGCCACAGTCCCAAACTGAACTGATATTCCAGTTCAAATAAATGCGTGGCCAGCAAATATCCAGCCAGGCTGGCGCCAGAGGCTGCCAGTATGCCCGATAGCAAGCCGATGGCGAGGAATTCTACTGCAACACCGCCAAGAACACGTTTTCGGGAAGCACCGAAGGTACGCAACAGGGCGCTTTCGAAGCGCCGTTCATCACGTGTGGATTGTACGGCGGCCCACAGGACGGTTAAACCCGCCAACAGGGTAAACAGGAATACCCCCTGCACGGCCAGCGCAGCCTTGTCCATCACATCGCGTACCTGGGACAGCATGGCATCCAGGTCGATGGCAGTCACGCTGGGAAATTGCCTCATCAGGTCCAGCGTCACGCTGCTCTGGTCGTCAGTCAGGAACAGGCTGCCGATCCAGCTGGCGGGGTAAGGATCCAGCGCACCGGGTGAAAACAGGATGAAGAAATTGGGTTTGAAGCTGTCCCACTCCACCGTGCGCATGCTGGTCACTTCGGCTGAAACCGTTTCGCCGGCAATATCAAAACGCAGTTCATCACCCAGCTTCAGGTTCAGTGATCTGGCAAAATCCAGTTCAACCGAAACCTCTGGCCGTTCGGTTCGATCATCCCAAAGCTTGCCCGCAACAATTTTATTGTCTTCCTGCAGACTGGCACGCCAACTCAGGTTGGCATCGCGTCTGGCCCAGGCTTCGCCTTGGGGATCTTCAAACGTGGTTTGCGTCACGTCTGCGTCGTTGATTTGTGTCAGTCGTGCCCGCACCAGTGGCACCAGGTCAGGTGCCTGCACGCCGCGCTGCTGCAGGAATTCTTTCAGGGCTTCGGTCTCGTGGGTCTGGATATTGATCAGGAAGCGATTGGGTGCATCGTCCGGCAGGTTGTTCTGCCAATTTTCCAACAACTCATTGCGCACAATGGTCAATAGCAACAGCACCATCAAACCCAGGCCAAAGGCCACCAACTGCACGGTGCTTTCACGGCCACGCCGGGACACGCTGGCCAGCCCGTAGCGCCAGGTTGCGCCACCCGCGCCACGAAAACCGCCAAGCACACGTACCAGCAACCAACCTGCCATCGCCAGCGCAGCAAAAGTAACGGCAGTGCCCAGCAGAATGGCCAGCACCAGTTTGGTATCACGTACCAGCCAGAATAACAGCAGGACCAGTGCAGTGACCGCAGCGATCCAGGGAATGCCATAGCGCAATGGGGGTGGGTCCAGGTCGCGTCGCAATACCCGCATGGGGGGCGTGCGACCCATTTGCCAAAGATCCGGCAAGGCGAAACCCGCCAGAATGGTGATGGCGGTAACGACCCCGATCAATACCGGCTGCAGCCCGGGTTGCGGCAGGTTCATGCCTATCAGGTCGCGCATCAGCCAGGCCAGGCCGTGTTGTGCCATAAAGCCGATCAGGCTGCCCAGCAAGGCACCAATCAATGCCAACATCAACAGTTGCAGCATGCTGCTGCGCACGACATAGGCCTGTGATGCGCCCATGCACTTCATCAATGCAATGCGGTCTCTATGCCGTTGCGCATAGCGACGGGCCGCCATGGCAACCGCAACGGCCGCCAGCAACACGGACACCAGTGAGGCCAGATTCAGAAAGCGCCCGGATCGTTCCATGGCACTGCGCAGTTGTGGATTGGTGTCGTTGATGTCTTCCAGTCGTTCACTGCTGGCCAGTTTGGCAGTCACTTGTTGTTTGAAGCGTTCTACCGCAGCGCGATCACCGGCAAACAGCATGCGCCAGGAAATCCGGCTGCCCGGCTGCACCAGTCCGGTGGCCTCCAGGTCGCTGTAGTTGATCAGCAGGGTAGGGGCCAGGTCTGCAAACTGGAAGCCTTCGTCCGGACGGTATTCCAGCACCTGTGTAATCTTCATCTGCAGGCGGCCCACTTCAATCATGGTGCCGGTGTCAACGCCCAGTCTGGCCAGCAAACGTGGCGAAGCCCAGGCCTCACCCGCAGCGGGTATTTCATCAACTATTTTGACTTCACCCAACAACTGCCCGGCTGTTTTCAGTTGCCCGCGCAAAGGGTACAGCTCACTGACCGCACGTACGGCCGCCAGTGTGTTGGCGTCACCGGCAAAAATGACACTGGGCATGCTGGCAACGCGGGCAACATCCAGCCCGGCTGCTGCAGCCGATGTGGCGTATTCTTCGCTGACGACCTGGGTGGAAGCCAATCGCAAATCGGCTGCCAGGGCCTCAGCGGCACGTCGCTCTACCGCCTGTCCCACCCGATCGGTAAGAAAGGCTACTGCTGTCAATGCACTTACGGCCACCAGCAAAGCCGTGGCCAGTACGGTCAGTTCACCCGCTTTCCAGTCGCGTAAAAGAAGACGTAAAGCCAGCCGTGCGCTGTGATTGGGTTGGCTCATGCCCCGTCAACCGTATCCGGGCCAGCGACAAAGCGCCCGCCTTTCATGTAGTAAATGCGTTGGCAGCGCGCCGCCAGATTCAGATCATGCGTGACCAGTACCAGGGTGGTGCCGGATTCACGGTTGAGGTGAAACAACAGGTCTACCACCTGCTCACCGGTTTTCTGGTCCAGATTACCGGTGGGTTCATCCGCAAACAGAATGGAGGGTTGCACCACGAAGGCGCGTGCAATGGCCACGCGCTGTTTTTCACCGCCGGAAAGCTGATGTGGGTAATGCCGCCGCCTGGCCTCCAGTCCAACGGTACGTAAGGCCTCCAGTGCGGATTGGGCCGGTTGCGGAGCAGAGGCCAGTTCCAGTGGCAACATCACATTCTCCAAAGCCGTCAATGAAGGTATCAGGTGAAAAGACTGGAATACAAAGCCGACACGATCGGCCCGCAAGGCCGCCCGGCCGTCTTCGTCGAGAGTGGTTAATTCGGTTCCGTCCAGCCAGACCTGACCTTGAGTGGGAACATCCAGCCCGGCCAGCAGTCCCAGCAGGGTAGACTTACCGGCACCCGATTCGCCGACGATGGCAATGGTCTCACCCTGTTCGATCTGCAGATTCGCCTGATCCAGTATGGTGAGAGGCCCCTCGGGACTGGTAACCTTCTTTGTTAAACCCTTAGCTTTTAAAACAGGAGTCCGCAATTTGGGGCTGGATTTCACAGGAGTTTCTTCATTCATGGACAGTTTTTCCGGATTTGGGCTTGCGGTCTCCAGGCGTGTTGCCGGGGCCGTTACTTCCCTCGTTTTGTTGCTCATTCACGTCTTCCTTGTGAGTCTGGCGCTTGGTTTGACCGGTGCTGGCTCCGTGTTGGCGCAGTCAGAAGAAGTGCCCGTCATTTTGATTCTGGGGGATAGTATCAGTGCTGCCTACAACATGGAGCAATCCGAGTCCTGGCCTGCTCTTTTATCCAACCAACTCGAAGTAGATGGTTACGCATACCGTGTTTTCAACTCCAGCATCACCGGTGACACCACCGAGGGGGGGTTGACCCGGTTGCCGAGACTGCTGGGAAGTGAGCAACCTGCGGTGGTCATCATTGAGCTGGGGGGTAACGACGGGTTGCGCGGATTGCCGCTGGATGTGACCCGCAGCAATCTGCAAAGCATGATTTCCCTAAGCACTGAGGCCGGGGCAGCAGTCGTATTGGCAGGCATTCAGTTACCACCGAATTATGGCCTGACGTATACAGAGCGCTTTACTGCCCTGTTTGTTGAACTGGCAGAGCAGGCTGGAGCTGCGTTTATTCCGTTCATTCTGGAAGACATTGCCCTTGATCCCGAGCTGATGCAGGATGATGGCATTCACCCCAATGAGAAAGCCCAACCGGTGCTGCTGCAACATGTGTGGAATGTGTTGGAACCGATATTAATGAGAAAGAATGAGGGTTCATGAATAACAAAATACGGGTACAAAATGATGCGTAAGGCAAAATCCAATGCCCGGATGCTATTGGGCAGCCTGGCCCTGATGGTTACGATCTGGGGTGTGTTGGGTTGGTTTGATCTGGAAGACCGGACCGAAGCCGGCTTTGATCTGGATAATAAACACACGGTCACTTACGTTGATGCCGAAGGCCCTGCAGCAAAAGCCGGACTGGAAGTGGGTGATCAGGTTTTGGAAATTGCCGGCTATGCGGTTGAAGATGCTCGCTCGTTGGCTCATCTACCCCGTATGAACGCCGGTGACATGCGTGAATTTACGGTACTGCGTGATGGTGCCGAGCAAACAATGGCCATCGTTTACAGGGCGATTTCGGAACACCAGGTGGCTGCCGGTCGTGCTGTTGCTGTAGTGGGTTTCTGTTTTCTGATGTTCCCCTTGTTGGCCTTGTATCGCAGAAGCAACGACGCCACCCGTATTTTGGCCGTGATGGGCACAGGCTTGAGCCTGTATTTTCTGCCCGGACCCGATATGGCTGATGCCAGCATGGGTGCCCTGATGACGACCATCAGCCTGTTGTTTTCATGGGTTGGTATGGCTGCATTGCTGCAGTTTTTATTGATCTTTCCCCATCGGCGACCGTTCATGGAACAAGCCCATGCCAGGTCCGTGCTCTACTTGCCGGTGGTGGCATTATGGCTGGGGTTGGCCTGGCGATTGTTGTTTACCCCAACTTCAAGTACCGCTTTGAACACCATCACCAGCGTCTCGATTGCAGTGGTCGAAATGGCCTATTTGCTGTTCGCTTTGCTCGCCATTTTGCGCAATTATCACGAGACGGATCTGCTGCAACGCAGGCAAGGGGCATTGACACTGATGCTGTGGGGAACCCTGCTGGGTGTTTTACCGGCCTTGCTGGCCTTGCTGGCTAAAACCTTTTCACCGCAGTCGGTATTACCCGGACAGGACTTTTATGTCCTGTCGCTGATTTTGATCCCCTTGCTTTGGGCGTATTCATCGACGCGACTCAATAACTGAATATCTGTAGACGCCGGGCAGACAAAATCATATGATGGCGGCGGCACCACCCTGCTGAAGCCCTCCCTTGCGCTGTGAGTGCATGTCCTTTGAATAGCCTGTACAAATTGTTTTTCAGCCTGGCTTTCATTGTAGCCAGCGTTCAGTTGCCAGGGGTTCAGTCGTTGCGGGCAGAACCTGCCGATTTCCCCTTGTTGCTGAATTCCACTGACAAGAATCTGCAAACCCGGATGGAAAATATCGTGCGCAAGCAAGGCTTGTGGCGCAATGTTGAACAGGGTGAGTTGGCTTTGTTGTTGATGATCGTCACCGATCCGGACCACCCCAGGTTGGCTCAGGTGAACGGCCACAAGATGATGTACGCTGCCAGCCTGCCTAAAATCGCCATTCTGTTCGGTGCGGCCGTGGCACTGGATGACGGGCAATTGCAAATCAACGATGCGCTGCACGATGACATGATCAACATGATCCGTTACTCCTGTAACGACTGCGCCACACGGGTGCTGGAGTTGGTGGGGCGGGATGAACTCATTGCCTTGCTGCAGTCACCCGAATACGATTTCTACGATGCCGACGGTGAAGGCGGATTGTGGGTAGGCAAGGCCTATGATTCCAGACCAGCCTATTCGCGTGATCCGCTCTACAACCTGTCACACGGGGCGACGGCTTTTCAGGTCGCACGTTTTTACTATCGCCTGCAGAACGGCACGCTGGTCGGCCCCGAAGTATCGGGCCTGATGCAGGAAGCCCTGTCTGAACCCGGTATCCAACATAAATTTGTCAAAGGCCTGCGTCGCATCGCCGGTTTGCAGTTGCTGCGTAAATCCGGGACCTGGCGGGATTACCATGCGGACAGTGCGCTGGTTCGCTCCAAAGACGATATTTATATTATTGTGGGCCTGGCTAAAAACCGGCAGGGCGGTGAATGGCTGACGCAACTGGCTGAACCACTGAATAATCTGGTGCAGGCTCAAAATAAAGCCAAAAAGCCCAATAACCGTTTGGTCCTGAACCGGCCCGGCAAGAATCAGTCTGGTATGGACGGTAGCGGTTTCAGAGCACCGGCTGTTGTGTCTGAGGTAAAACCAACCCAACGCTGAAGCGGTTCCAAATATCAATCCGTGATAAAAATGGTGGCGGGTTGTTCCAGATAGTTTTTCAGGCACTGGATGACTTCAGCCGCATCAAAACCATCGACAAATCGATGGTCGAATGACGAGGAAATATTCATCATTTTCCGCACCACTACCTGGCCATTTTCTACTACTGGCCTGTCTACCGCCTTGTTGATGCCGATGATGGCTACTTCGGGCAAATTGATAATCGGTGTGGTCACAATGCCGCCCAATTTGCCCAGGCTGGTGATGGTAATGGTGGACCCGCTCAGCTCTTCCCGTCTGGCGGAATTGTCCCGCGCAGCGGCACTGACCCGACGGATTTCAGCCGCCATGTCCCGCAGGCTTCGCGCTTCGGCATGTCGGACCACCGGGACTTTCAGGCCATCATCCGTTTGCGTGGCAATACCCAGATGCACGGCGTTATGACGCACGATGACATTGCGCTCAGCATCGTAATGTGCGTTGCATTGCGGAAACTCGGTCAGCGCGCGCGCCAGTGCCATGCCAATAAAGGCCAGTGGAGTTAATTTCTCGCTTTGGGTATCTGTTTTGGAATTCAGGAATGTGCGCAGGGATTCCAGCGCCGTGATGTCCACTTCTTCAACGTAAGAAATCTGCGGAATCTCGCGATTGGCGATTTCCATTCGCTCGGCAATCTTGCGACGCAAGCCGATCACTTTGATCTCGGTGCTGCCACTGGCGCGACGTAGCTTATGGTCTTTCGGCGCAGTAATGCCTGTTGATGCGGGGCTGGCAGCGGGTGCAATGGCGGCCTCTTTTGCCCGGAAAGCTTCAAAATCCTGTTTCAGAATGCGACCTCTGGGTCCGCTGCCTGTGATCCGGCTCAAATCCACACCGGCCTCTCGCGCCATGCGTCGTATGCTTGGGGATGTGCGGACTTTTTCATTGCCTGCCTGGATATCCGCAACGGCCGTGGCTGCAGCTTTGGGTGCCTTTTTGGTAGCCTCAGGTTCGGTTGGTGCCGGTGCATCCGGTGGTGCAGTCGGCGCCTTGGCATCAGAAACTTCGAACACAATCAACGGTGAACCCACGGCGACGATATCACCCAATTCGCCCGCCAGCGATTTGACCGTACCGCTTACCGGTGCAGACAACTCGACGGCTGCCTTGTCGGTCAACATGGAGCAAATGGGGTCTTCTTCTTTGACCACGTCACCCACTTTGACCATCCATTCGGCAATTTCTGACTCGACAGTACCTTCACCCAGGTCCGGTAACTTGAAAATGAACTCGCTCATTGGGCCTCCATCACTTTGCGGATCGCCGCAATCAGACGTTTTTGGCCAGGGAAATACGACCATTCGAATGCGTGGGGGTAGGGCGTGTCCCAGCCGGTGACGCGTTCGATAGGGGCTTCCAGACTGTAAAAACATTCTTCCTGAACAGTAGCCACCAATTCCGCACCATAACCACAGAAACGTGTGGCCTCGTGGGCGACCAGACAGCGACCGGTTTTTTCTACCGATTCTTTCAGAGTATCCACATCCAGAGGCATCAAAGTGCGTACGTCGATGATGTCGGCACGGACCCCCGCCGCTTTGGCTGAGGCCTGCGCTACATGCACCATGGTGCCATAGGTGATGATGGTCAATTCATCACCTTCTTCGACCATCGCAGCCTTGCCCAACGGCACGTTGTAATACGCCTCGGGTACTTCACCCAAAGGGTGGTTGGCCCAGGATACAGCCGGTTTGTCCGGGTCGCCGTCAAACGGGCCGTTGTAAATGCGTTTGGGTTCAAAAAAGATAATGGGATCGTTGGACTCGATAGCGCTGATCAGCAAACCCTTGGCATCAAAGGGGTTGGAAGGCATCACGGTTTTAACGCCGGAGATATGTGTGAAGATGCCTTCCGGGCTTTGCGAATGCGTTTGTCCGCCCCGGATACCGCCGCCGCAGGGCGTTCGTATGGTGACCGGTGAGAACAAGGTGCTGTCACTGCGATAGCGCAAACGCGCCAGTTCACTGGCAATCTGGTCAAACCCGGGATAGATATAGTCGGCAAACTGGATTTCTGCCACGGGCCGCAAACCGTTCACTCCCATGCCGATGGCTACGGCAATAATGCCACCTTCGGAAATGGGTGCGTCGATGACACGGTGTTCGCCATACTTTTGCTGCAAACCTTCGGTGCAACGGAATACACCGCCAAAATAACCGATATCCTCGCCCAACAGCACCACGGAATCGTCCAGGTCCATCATCGTATCCATGGCGGAGTTCAGGGCCTGGATCATGCTCATCTGTGCCATGATCAGAGTCCCTCCAGTGCCAGCAATTCAGCTTTTTGCTTTTTGAGATGAGGCGGCATGGTTTCGAACACGTCTTCAAACATTTCGTGTACCTCCAGGAATGGACCTTCGGTCATGGTGCCGTGGCTGCAGGCTTCCTTCCAGCATTCGATCACATACTGCTTCATTTCTTCATCCAGGGCGGTTTGTTGCTCCTCTGACCAGACACCCAGTGCGGTGAGATGACCGGCCAGTCGTTTCAATGGATCGCCCAATGGGAAACTGGCCCACTCATCCTTGGGACGGTATTTGGAAGGGTCATCGCTGGTGGAATGGGCGCCACCGCGATAGGTGACCAGTTCAATCAATGTAGGGCCACCGCCACTGCGGGCGCGTTGGGCTGCCCAGTCGGTAACTGCATATACCGCCAGCAAGTCGTTGCCATCCACGCGAATGCCGGGTATATCCAGGCCCAGGCCACGGGCAGCGAAAGGCCTTTGTTGGCCACCGGCCACGCCCTGAAAGGTGGAAATGGCCCATTGATTATTGGTTACATTCAAAATCACCGGCGCCTGGTAAATGGCGGCGAAGGTCAGTGCGTGGTGAAAGTCTGCCTCGGCAGTGCTGCCATCACCAACCCAACTGGCCGCAATATCATCTTCACCCTTGATCGCCGCGCCCATGGCCCAACCCACCGCCTGCGGGTACTGGGTGGTCAGGTTGCCGGAAATGGAGAACACACGACCCTTGGCATTCTGATAGAAAATGGGCATCTGGCGGCCCCGGCAAAAATCATTGGTATTCGACAAACAATGGCTCATCATGTTGACCAGCCCGGTCTCACGCATGATGTACAGGCCCTGGTTCCGGTAATGTGGAAACAGCATGTCGGTAGGTCGCAAAGCCATGCCGGCCCCGATGGAAACGGCTTCCTCACCCAGGGACTGCATGTAAAAAGTGATTTTCCCCTGGCGCTGCATGCGCAGCATGCGGTCATCGTATTGCCTGACCAGCGTCATCAGACGCTGCGCTTCGAGTAGTTTTTCGGTGCCCAGCTTTGGATCCCATGGCCCTACTGCCTGGTGATCTTCATCCAGCACTCTGACCAGCCCGGACGCCAGGTATTCAATATCCTGAACCGGTGAATTGAATGCGGGCCTGTCTGTTTCACCCGCGGCCTTCAACTTGAGATAACTGAAGTCGGGCTTTTCGCCCGGCCGTGCGGAGGTGAGGGGAATGTGCAGTGTGGATTTGCCGCTCATGAATGGGTTTCCTGTTGCAAGGAGTTATTCCTCAGTATTTTAAAGGATTGTCAGTCCAGGTTCAGATTGTCCAGGTTCAGATTGTCCAGGTTCAGTTTATCCAGGTTCAGATTCCTCAAGACGCAATGGGCGGGTTACACCTCATGGATCACATTCAAAGCCCTTGTGGGCCCTGTGTATATTGGATGGCATCGGCCAGAATTTCCAATGCCGTTTGATTGCACGGTGGCAATTCCGCACCGCTGCTGCCCAAAGGCTGTGTCCGCTTGCCCCAGAGTACCAGGCCAGCGGCACGCGTCAGTCCGGCGCCAAAGGCAGTCAGTAGCAATTTGCTGCCCGGACGCACACGACCATCTTCCAAAGCCTCACACAGGGCTACCGGAATAGTGGCAGCCGAGGTATTGCCGTAGCGGGCGATGTTCAGAACCACTTTGTCCATACTGATGTTCAGGAATTTTGCCAGGGATTCAATGATCCGTTCATTGGCCTGATGAGGAATAATCAGGTCGATATCGCTGTTTTCCATATTCAGATCGGCCAATACCTGACGGGTTTCTGCGGCCATACCCTTGACAGCCCTTTTGAAAATTTCACGCCCGTCAAAATCGACGCTGAAAATGCCATAATTTTCTGAAAATCGATTACCGGCGGTACCGAAGTTGGGAACATGCAGAGCACCCAGAGCTTCACCCTCACAGCCCAGCCGGGCTGCCAGCAAACCGGTTTCTTCCTCACTGGCTTGCAGGACAACGGCTCCGGCCCCGTCACCGAACAATACTGCAGTATCCCGCGAGGCCCAGTTGAGAAACCAGGTGACGCGCTCGCAGCCGATCAACAGGACTTTCTGGTGCCCGGCGCGAATCATGGCGGTAGCAACCTTCAAACCATAAATAAAGCCACTGCAGCCTGCATTCAGATCGAATACCGCAGCATTGCTTGCGCCCATTTTGCGCTGCACGTGTGCCGCACAGCTGGGAATCACGGTGTCCGGGGTACAGGTTGCAACGATGATCAGGTCCAGCTCATCGGCCTCTAACCCTGCAGCCGCCAGAGCCCTTTGGCCCGCGACACTGGCCAGATCACTTACGGGCACATGCGATACCCGGCGTTCGAGGATCCCGGTTCGGGTTCGTATCCACTCATCGGAGGTATCAATGACACCGGCCATGTCATCATTCGTCAAGATGGCTGGTGGCATGCATTTACCCCAGCCTGTTATTTCAGCGTAATCAGCCATGCGAATTTCCGATGGTTATAATCAGTACCCGACAGCAGGAGTGGATCGACATTATAGGACCTCCGGAATAAATTGCAGCCTTGCTGCCATGTGAAAAAACATCAGTGTTTCAGAACCACCGTACGCTTGCCGTTTTCGAACACCCGGTGCTCGGCATGCCAGCGCACCGCCCGATTCAGAACTCCGCTTTCAACATCCTGACCCAGGCGTTCGAGCTCTTCCGGTTTCATACTGTGATCCACGCGCTCCACACCCTGTTCGATGATAGGTCCCTCGTCCAGGTCCAGATTGACGTAATGTGCCGTGGCTCCGGTCAGCTTAACACCTCGCTCGTAAGCCTGGTGATAGGGCCGTGCCCCTTTGAAGCCGGGCAGGAAGGAGTGGTGAATATTGATACAGCGTCCGGCCAACACTTCACAGGCGTGCGGGGTAAGGATTTGCATGTAACGCGCCAATACCAATAACTCGGATTGGGTTTCTTCAAACAGGGCCAGTATGCGCGCCTCCTGTTGTGGTTTTTTGCCTTTTTCGATGGGGAAATGATGGAAGGGCAGTTTGTACCATTCCACCAGCGAACGCTGGTCGTCGTGATTGGAGACCACTCCGGTTATATCGATGTGCAGGTGGCCGGCTGCCCAACGGTGTAACAGTGCATTGAGGCAATGGCTTTGTTTGGAAACGGCGATCAATGTACGCAATTTTTGTGCGGTTGGGTAAAAGTCAAACAGCATGCCGAATTTCCTGGCCACCTCATTCTTGAAACTGATCCGCATTTTCTCCAACGCAGCGTTATCGCCGGCATCGTCTTCAAATACGGTGCGGATAAAAGATTTCTGCCGCTCGTCATCCACGAAATGGGACATTTCGGTGATCAGGCCACCGCGGGAGGCAATGAAGCCGGTAACCGCAGCAACAATGCCAAAAGTATCGGTGCAACTGGCTTTCAGGGTATAGCTGGTTCTACTCATAGGTCATTCCATTCAGTAGGATTTGTGTTGTTGTTCCAGTTCGAGTGCATGAGGGAGATTGCTGAGAAACAGTTGCCAGACATAACGTGCCAGGCTGCGGTCTATCATGACATCAAATACAAAAGCTCCGGAACCGCTGCCTGGTTGGTGATGATGCAGTATGGCCGGGGTCTGATCCAGGCGGGTGCGGGCACAGTGCTGGTTCAGGGCCAAACCCTGATGCAAATCCAGTGCACAGCTTTTAGTCAGCAGCCAGGGAGCTGCCTTGCCCTTGAGCCGAAACACGGCCAGCGCAGAGGTTTGATTGCTTAACGTGGTGAGCCCCGGTTGAATGATAGCCTGAAGCTGCTCGCGCAACTGGAATTTGTTCAGATATTCACTGAACATCAACCATTCACCCGGTGCCAAACACAATACCGAAGGGTCCTGTCCGCTCGACTGGTTGACGCGCTCGGGTAAAAATATGCCGCTGTCTGCCAGTACCGCGTTCAGCTCGGATCGGGCTTGCAGACTGTGCAAACGCAGCAGCGAGACCGAGCTCAGTTGGCTCAGTTCAAAATCTCCGACCCGCTGCACATCCGCTTGCACACCTGCCTGTTGCAATGCAGAGTCAAATTTGATGGCTGGGGTATTCATGATTTGAGTCGCTGGTTTTCCACATCCACAAAACAGGGCGGGACAATTTTTACCGGATAACGCTTGCCGGTATCATAGACCTGAACAATCTGGCCCATGCGTTTTCGTCCATTCTGCAACATGCCCAGTGCAATGTGTCTGTCGAGGTTGGGGCTGAATGCGGCAGACGTGATCCAACCCCGGGTTCCGATCGGGGCCGGCTTGCCTGAATTGCGTTTGTTTGAGCCACGTTGCCTTGTGTCGGGCAAAAAATGCCCGCCGGGTCGCAGGACCTGGTCCTGATGCACCGCCAGCAGACCCACCAGTTGCCGCCGGTTGCTGTCCAGGCTGGCCGGTCGTGACAGCGATCGTTTGCCAATGTAATCTTCGGCCTTGTTCATGGCAGCCTTACCCCAGCCCACATCATCCGGTATGGTTTCACCGTCGGTGTCCGAGCCCACGTGCATATAGCCTTTTTCCAGCCGCAACGTCATCAGTGCTTCGATACCAAAAGGGGTGATTCCCAAAGCGGTACCGGTTTCCAGAAGCCGCTGCAGAAATCCGTTCGCATAGGCCGCCGCAATATTCAGCTCGAAGCTCATCTCGCCACTGAAACTGATGCGGTTCACCCGGGTCTCCAGGCCTTCGATCATGCCATGGGCTGCCTGCATATGGGCCAGTCCACCGACAGAAAAATCGAGATCGGAATCCAATTGCTGTAACAGTTCGCGAGCAAGTGGCCCGGCCAGTGTGAAATTGGCCCATTGGGCGCTGACATCATCAATCAACACCTGCAACTCCGGCCATTCGGTTTGTGACCATTCCTCCAGCCAGGCCAGAATACGGCTGGCGCCTCCGGAAGTCGTGTTGATGAGAAAGTGATCTGCGGCCAAGCGGATCAAAATGCCGTCATCGATAATGACCCCGCTTTCATTCAGCATCAGGCCATAGCGACATTGCCCTTGAGCCAGTCCATGCACCTTGTTCATGTAAATGCGGTGCAGAAACTCGGCAGCATCGGGCCCGTGTATTTCGATTTTTCCAATCGGTGAATTGTCGTACACACCCACACGGTTGCGTACTGCTAACACTTCCCGGCAAATGGCCTGGTGGGCCGTTTCATCATCCTGCGGGTAATAATCCGGCCGTTGCCAGCCACCGTAGTCTTCAAAACAGGCGCTTAAAGACCGGTGGGTGTTCTCGGCTGGCAAAGTACGGCGGGGAGCATAGCCTTCGCCGGTGTGTCCGGCTGCCAATGCGCCCAGAGTGACCGGCGTGTAGGGCGGCCTGAAGGTGGTGGTGCCAATCCGGTCTATGGCCTTGCCGCTTATCGCCGACAAAGCCAAAAAGGCATTGATATTGCCGGTTTTACCCTGATCCACCGACATGCCGGTGGTGGTAAATCGTTTGAAATGCTCTACCGACTCAAAACCTTCCAGCACAGCCAGTTCGGCGTCGTGCAGAGTGACATCATGTGCCAGATCCAACCACTGGCGTTTACGGCTTTGTTGCAAATCCTGAGTTGCAATATACGGACTTTGCCGGTTGCCGGGACTGATTCCGGGATGGTGCACGAACATGGCCTGTTTACCGAGTCCGGAACACAGATTCATGCTGATGGCTTCAGCTCTTGCCAGCACTTCCGCCAGCGAACTGACGCCTTGTGCAGAACCTGCGACAAAAAAGCTTTCCGGTAGTTGGTCGGGTAGAAATGCCTGGCGTTGTTGATCGAAACGCAGGCTGCCACGTGCATGGCACAGCAAGTGCAGGCGTGGCGCCCAGCCACCCGAAACCGCCAGCGCATCGCAATCCAGTTTGAGTTTGTTCTGGCCCTGCTGCACCGATAAGCCACGCAGGCGTTTATCGCCGTGGCTGGCGGCGATCCGTGCACCTGCAAAAACGGTCACACCGATTTCCTGCATGTCCTGCAGCATGGCGTCCGGAACCTCTGTGCGCTGGTCAATCACGGCGGCGATATCCATACCGTGGTGGGTCAGGTCAATGGCGGTTTGGTACGCGCTGTCATTGTTGGTGGCGATTGCAACGCGATGACCCACGGCAACGGCGTAGCGGTTGGCATATTGGCGAACGGCGCCAGCCAACATGATGCCGGGTCGGTCGTTCAACGGGAATACCAGGCTTTGTTCAATGGCTCCGGTGGCCAGCAGGGTGGTACGGCAGCGCACAGTCCACAGGCATTCCCGCCAGTGGGTTTGGTGTCCCCGCTGCAGCAGGGTAGCTATCTGGTGGTCGTAACTTGCGGTCACCGTGGTGCGAGTCAACAGCATGACGTTGGGCATGGCCTTGAGTTGTGCCACCACACTGGACACCCAATGCAAGGCCGGGCTTTCATCCAGAAAAGAGGTATCCCACAGCAGCGAGCCACCCAACTGTTCGTCCTGGTCGGCGAGAATGACATTCAGACCACAACGCCCGGCCACCAGTGCCGCTGTCAGGCCGGCCGGGCCGCCGCCGCAAATCAACAGGTCGCAGAACGCATTGTTTTTCTCATAGCGATCCGGATCGGCTTCTTCGGGAGCACGTCCCGGACCCGCCATCTGGCGCACCATGCCCTCCCAGAAGTTCCAGCCGGGCCATTTGAATGTCTTGTTGTAAAAACCGGCTGGCCACAGCCGGTGGCTGAAATCAAAACTCCGTCCCAGGTCAAAACCGAGGCCGGGATATCCCCGCTGGCTGTGAGCGACCAGGCCGTCCTCAAGCGGCACCAGAGTGGCACGGCAGTTGGGCACGCGCCGTGAACCTTCGCCGGTTTCCAACAGGGCATTGGGTTCTTCTTCACCGGCGCTGAAAATACCCCGGGGACGGTGGTATTTAAAGCTGCGAGCCACATGGTGAATGCCATTGGCCAGCAAGGCAGATGCCAGACTGTCGCCCGCATAACCCTGCAATTTTTGGCCGTTGAAGCTGAAGTTCAGGCTTTGTTGCCGGTTGATCAAACCACCACTTTTCAGTCGGAATTTTTGTGTCATGGCGGCTTCAGGGCGGTTCAGAGGACGGTTCAGAAAACGGTTCTGGCAGGCTGCTGGCTACGCCAAAGTCGTGACTCAGGGTATCGCGGGACAATTCAAACCATTGCCGGCAGCCATAAACGTGTACCCAGCGTTCCAGCTGGCGGCCTTTGTGGTTATTACGGTAGTACAAATACTCGGCCCATTGCGCGTCGCTGCACTGTTCGGGATGGCGTGGCCGCAAAACGCCTGCCTCACCGCCGAACCGGAACTCGGTCAGGACACGGGGCCCACACCAGGGGCAGGGGATTCTCAGCATCAGTGAGCCACTCCTGCTGCTGCGGCCTCGTCGATCAGGTGGCCGGAATCGAACCGTTGCAAGGAATAAGGCCTCAACAAGGGGTGCAACTCGCCTTTGGCGATGCTGAACGCCAGCGTGTCTCCACCTGCCGGTATGGCCTTGAAACCACCGGTGCCCCAGCCGGTAGAAATATAGAAATTGGGGATGGCGGTTCGACCCACAATCGGGCTGGCGTCGGGTGCGATATCGCAAATACCGGCCCATTGCCGCATGACCCGCAGACGGCTGAGAAAGGGGAACAGTTCCACGCTCGCGGCCGCATTGTTTACCGTCGTAGTCAATGAACCACGCTGAGCGAATGAACTGAATGCATCGGCACCTCCGCCAATAACCACCTCACCCCGGTCCGATTGACTGATATAAACGTGGATTGCGGCCGATGCGACCACGGTGTTGATCACCGGTTTGACCGGTTCAGTTACCATGGCCTGCAGCGCCATGCTTTGAATGGGCAAGCGGATGCCGGCCATGGCCGCCAATTGGCTGCTGTGACCGGCAACACAGGAAACCACAGTACCTGCCCCGATTCGGCCACGGTTGGTTTTTACTGCAGTAATTCCTTCAGAGGTATGCTCTAACTCTTTGACTTCACAGGATTCTATAATGTCAACTCCGTGATTTGAAGCGGCTCTGGCATAAGCCCAAACCACCGCATCGTGGCGTGAAATGCCGCCGCGACGCTGGATAAAACCACCGCAAATGGGGAAACGGCATTGCAGGTTCAGGTTGGGCACTTCTTTTTGCAATTGCTCGCGATCAAGGATTTCCGAATCGATTCCGTGCAGGTGCATCGCATTGGCCCAGCGCCGGTTCATGTCCATTTCTTCCAGGCTGTGGCTCAACTCCAGTATGCCGCGTTGGCTGAACATGATGTTGAAGTTCAATGTGTGGCCGAGTTGTTCGTAAAGCTTCAGCGAATGCTCATAAAATGTACCGCTTTGCGGATAAAAATAATTGGAACGACAGACCTGGGTGTTGCGTCCACTGTTGCCGCCACCGAGATAGCCTTTATCCAGCACCGCAATGCGTCCTGCCCGGTATTTGCTGGCCAGGTAGTAGGCAGTGGCCAGGCCGTGTCCACCGGCGCCTATGATGACGATATCGTAGCTTTGGCGTGGGCTGGCTTTGCGCCAGACGGCTGGCCAATGCCTGTGACCCGTCAATGCATGGGTCACAAGGCTGAAAGCGGAATAACGTTTCATGGGGGTATGGGCTTCTGGATCTGCTGTAGGGGGAATTTACACGGGTGGTAGCAATCACGCCAGCACCCCCTTGAACTTTCACAGCGCAGATTCGATCGTGAAGTTATGATAATTTGCACGTATTCAGCGCCATTCAATCTGCCAGAGTGTTCATGAAAGCCCTATGAAATTGATGTGAAATCGAAGTGAAATCCAAGGCAATCAAAAGGGTCTTGCTGATTGTTCTCGCACTTTTGTTGATCGTGGTATTGCTCGCGGCTGTTGCCTGGCATTTTCTGAATGATGAGGCTTTTGTCAAAAGAAAGCTGTCT
>CAZRTG010000024.1:0-10790 GCA_964602895.1 uncultured Wenzhouxiangellaceae bacterium | reverse complement strand
CACCCCCTTGAACTTTCACAGCGCAGATTCGATCGTGAAGTTATGATAATTTGCGCGTAGCCAGTGCCATTCAATCTGCCAGAGTGTTCATGAAAGCCCTATGAAATTGATGTGAAATTGAAGTGAAATCGAGATGAAATCCAAGGCAATCCAAAGGGTCTTGCTGATCGTCCTCGCGCTTTTGTTGATCGTGGCATTGCTGGCGGCTGTAGCCTGGCACTTCCTGAATGATGCGGCTTTTGTAAAAAAACAGCTGTCGTCCCGGCTGACGACCAGCACCGGATGGCAACTGGAAATTGGCGGTGATCTCACTTTCAACTGGGGCAGAAACACTGAAATCGGGATCCGGAATCTGCGCCTGTCAAATCCGCACTTTTCTGCACAACCGGAATTGATCCGCGCTGGACAGCTGCGCCTGGTTTTGCAACCGTTGGAGTTACTTCACAACAACCTGTTGATCAACCAGTTGGAAGCCACCGATTGTCAGGTCCATTACGTGGAAGATGCCGAAGGTATTGCCAATTGGGCCATGCTGGCTGACAACCATGGAAACGAACCCCATCCCCGACCGGAAGCTGAGTCAAAATTCAGCTGGGCAGTGCAGCAACTGAACATCAGTTCCTGCAAACTCGATGTGATATCCAGCGGGCACCAACAGCCCGTGCAAATCCGCCTGAACCAGGCCCGGCTGTCCGTTGATGAAAAAGAAAACCTGACGGCGGCCATGGACGGCGAACTGGATCGACACGCCATGTCATTGCAAGGAAACGTCAGTCCACTGGCGGCATTGTGGAAAGGCGGGAAGCTGCAACATGAGATCCAGTTACAAGCCGGAAACATAAAGCTGCACAGCGAAGGCAGCTTTGAGGAATTTCGTAGCGGTGATGGTGCCAATCTCACGTTTCGATTCACCGGGCCCGAGTTTGCCGAGGTTACCCAATGGCTGGCTTTGCCCGATATCAGCAGCGGGGCATTTGATGCCAGGCTGGATTTGAAGGAACAAGCCGACAGCGGCAATATGAACATCACGGTCGATGCCGACCTGGGTAGCATGGAAATAATGGCTGCAGGGCAGTTGGACCGCATCGTGAAGCCTGCGGTCGGGAAAATCGATATGCAGGTGACAGGTCCTGATCTGGATGCTCTGGCCCGTACCTTTGGCCAACACGGGCTGGTCGCCGATCCGTATGAACTGCAGTTGAAAGCGGCCATAGAGGACAGCAAAACGGATTTGCAATTGCTTTCGCTGAGCACGGCAACAGACCGTATCCAGCTACAGGGAACGCTGGGACCATGGCCCACGTTGCTTGATTCGCAAATTGCGATATCCCTGCACAGCCCCGATCTGTCAGCATGGCTCCCGCCCGGCAAGGGCGCGTTGCCGTTCAGCAGCCTTGACAGTGAAATAAGCCTGTCGTACACAAAACCAGGCGAAATCAAACTGCAGGCTACTGGCGAATTGGGCCGTTTCGCTGAGGCCGAGCTGCCCTTCACCCTGCAAACCGACTTGCTGCAGCAGGACCCGCAGTGGCAGCTACAGCAACTGGACTTGCAAATGGGGCAGGACAGGCTGTCTTTGTCCGGCAAGTTGAATTTGCTACAGGCGTTTCAGAACAGTGAAATCGATACACAACTGCAACTGGCCGATCTGGCTGCAACGGCGCGGACATTCGGCCTACCGGATTTACCCTCCCAGCCACTGAAAATTACTGCCCGGTTGAGCCGGTCTGGCGATGGCGTGAAATTCAAAATCATTGATTCCGATCTGGGCGGCCTGAATATTCATATGTCCGGTACAGTTCCGGACATCCACCAGCCCCTGGTTATGAGTTCACATTTCGATCTGGATTTGCCCAGCCTTGAACTGGCCCGGTTCCTGTTTCCCGATCTGCCTTTGCCCGATCTGCCGTTTTCCATTCGGGGTGAATTCTCGCCGACCGGGAGCCGGCAAATCCGCCTGCAGGATGTTGCGCTGGGTCTTGGACAGACGAAGGCGAAAATCAATGCGCAATTGGATTTGAGCAAACAGTTGCTTGGCAGCAGTGCCGATATTTCCATCAATGGCCCGGATTTGCATGAGCTTTGGCCACAGGCGCCAGAAGCCCTGGATTTTGGCCATTTTTCGCTGACAGGAAAATGGCAGCGTCAGTCTGAAGGTGATTTTTTCAAGGCGGTTAAATTCAATTCTGCCCTGGGCAGTGTGGATTTTTCGGCACAGGTGGACAACCTGGTGAGGCCACAACACATTGACGTATCCGTCGATCTGAACAGCCCGGACGCTTCACGATTCAATGATTTGTTGGGGCCGGTGTTCGACAATCAGGCGCTCAAGCTGAGTTTTACTGCCAGCGGCATGCCAACACATTTCAGCAGCCCTAGTCTGAGCCTGCAGCAGGGTAAAAACAGGCTGACCGCCGAGTTGGAATTCACCTCGGCGGCACGGCCCGTTCTGAGTGGGAACGTCAATGCGACTTTGGTGGATCTTGTGCCTTTTCAGCAGCACATCAGCGCCTCGGAACAGAGCGGACCTGAACAGAGCGGACCTGAACAGAGCGGACCTGAACAGAGCGGACCTGAAAAGAGCAGGCCTGAACAGAGCGGGCCGCAAACCCGAAAAATGCTGTTCAGCCAGCAAGCTGTAAATTTCCTGGGGATTTCCCCGCTGGATCTTTCCCTGGAAATCCAGGCCGACAGGGTATTGGTGCTCAACAATGAATTGGAACGACTCAAGCTGGTATTTGATTTGCAGCAGCAGTCACTTGAGGTGCGCAGCCTGTCTTTCGATGGTCATCAGGGAGGCCACTATTCTGCTCAGGCGAGCGGTCATCAATCAGGGCAGGTCACTGACTTCAGGGTTCTGGCTCAAGCGCACGATTTGAAACTGGGCATGCTCGGTGTTGCCGGCCAGGATCCGGCCAGCTTGCCCTCTTCAGATCTCGAGTTGGATTTGAGTGGCAGCGGCCACAGCTGGCATGATCTGGCAGGGTCGCTTGCAGGTAAAATGCGCTGGTATACCGGCCCCGGTCAGGTATCCAATACCGGATTCGATTTCATTTTTTCAGACTTGATGACCCAGGTATTTTCCACGCTGAACCCCCTGTCGCGCAAAAGCCAGTTCACCCAAATGAGTTGCGGAGTCTATGCTGCTGATTTTATCGATGGGCAGGTGAAGCTGGCGCCGGTCGTCATTCAAACGGACCAGATTACTGCCTTCAGTGAGGGAACAATCGACCTGTCCACAGAGCAGGTCAACCTGAATTTCCGTACCATGGCCCGCAAAGGCCTGGGCCTGAGTGCCGGCAATGTGGTGAATCCGTTTTTCAAGATCGGCGGCACCTTGTTGAAACCCGCTTTGCAACTGGATGTTTCAAAAGGCGCTATCAGTGGTGGGGCCATGGTAGCTACTGCAGGCCTTTCGGTCCTGTTCAAATCTCTTTCGGATCGCTTGTTGGCGAGCGCAGACCCCTGTGGCGACGCACGCAAGGCCATTGAACAGCGGGATTCTGTGGTCGGCAAGCACTAAACGACACAATTTGTTCACTGTTTTTGCTGCTAATATCCGTAGAATGCCGGGCTGAGCACAAGGAATGCTCTGAATAATTCATCCGTGAATTATCAGAGCACGCAAAACAAAAAGTGTCATTTTTGTTTTGCTTCATTTTCAATGACTTACTTCATTGAAAATGTTGGCACATCCATGTGCCAAAGAAGCTCTGAATAATTCAGGGTTTCCAGGAAATTCAAAAGCGGTTCAATTAACTATGGAAGGTATTGTGTTTATCAGACGCACTCATTTTTTCCTGCAGGCTTTGATTCTGATGCTGGCCTGTTGCAATGCCGTTCAAGCCCAACCCTCTTCTTCCACCGGCAATGACTTGCCGATAAAAGTATTGGTCAGTGCAGCCGAGATCCGTTCGTTTCCCCTGTCTGCCGAAGCGTTGGGCAATGCGCGTGCCAATGAGGCCATTGACGTACGTTCTGAAATCACTGCGGCCATAACAGCGATCAGGTTTTCTGAAGGGCAATGGGTGGAACAAGGCAGTGTGCTGGTAGAGTTGGAGAATGCTTCCCAACTGGCTGCTGTGGCTGCCGCCAAAGCGGCACTGGTGGAGTCATCCAGCCAATTGAAACGCTCTGAAGAATTGTTCAGGACCAATGTGGTTGCTGCATCCCAGCTGGAGCAACTCAGAGCCAAACAGGAATCGGATCAAGCCAATGTGCACGCGGCAGAGTCCAGGCTGGTTCAAACCGTTATTCGCGCACCGTTTGCTGGCCGTTTGGGTTTACGGCGGGTGAGCCTGGGCGCAATTGTCGACAGCAATACCGTGATTACCACGCTGGACGACACTTCCCGCATCAAGCTGGACTTTGAAGTGCCGGAAGTGTTCCTGGCCCGGTTGCAACCGGGACTTAAAGTGACTGCCCGCAGTGCCGCCTGGCCGGAGCAACAGTTCCAGGGTGAAGTTTCAACGGTAGATACCCGCGTGGATCCCGTGAGCCGAACCATTTCGGTACGTGCCATATTGCCCAATGAAGAAGGCCGTCTGCGCCCCGGCATGTTTTTGACCGTTTCCCTGTTGCGTCAGGATGTCACCGCTTTATTGGTTCCTGAAGAAGCCATTGTGCCCGAACGCAGCAAGCAGTTTGTTTATGTAGTGGATCAGGCCAATGTGGTCAGTTTGCGTGAAGTTCAAACCGGCCGCCGCCGACCGGGCGAAGTGGAAATTCTGGACGGCCTGGTGGCAGGTGAAATGGTGATCACTGAAGGCACGCAGAAAGTGCGTCCCGGGCAAGTGGTAGATCCGGTAGAGAGCCGCCGGGTACGGAAGCAGGGCTAGAGCACATGTTTATATCCGACATTTCAGTACGCAGGCCGGTTTTCGCCACCGTCATATCCATGTTGCTGGTGTTGTTGGGTCTGGCAGCCCTGTCCAATTTGCCGGTTCGACAGTATCCGGATATTGATCGGCCTATCGTGTCGGTGGAAACCACCTATCGTGGCGCCTCGGCTGAAGTCGTTGAAACCAAAGTTACCCAGGTCATTGAGGACGTGATCGCCGGAATCGAGGGTATGGAAATGCTCGACTCGACCAGCCGTGACGAGCGTTCCAATATTCGCATTGAGTTCAATCTTGAGCGCGATATTGATGCTGCTGCCAATGACGTGCGTGATCGTGTAGCCCGCGTGTTGGATCAGTTGCCAACGGAAGCCGACCCGCCGCAGATTGCAAAAGCCGACAGTACGTCTGAAGCCGTGATGTTCCTCAATCTGACGTCCACCGTCTTCAGCGGGCTTGAGTTGACCGATTATGCCGAGCGTTATCTGGTAGATCGTTTCTCTACCGTGCCGGGTGTTGCACGCGTGCGTATTTCTGGAGCAAGACGCTATGCCATGCGGGTCTGGCTGGATCGGGAAGCGCTGGCCGCGCGCAACCTGACGGTGGCGGATGTGGAAGCCGCCCTGCGGTCGGAAAATGTCGAACTACCGGCTGGCCGCCTGGAGTCGCAAACCCGCGAATTCACCTTGCGTACCTCAACCGGCTTTATCGAGGAAGCAGATTTCCGTCAACTGGTTATTGGCCGGGGCGCGGAAGGTCAGGTGGTACGCCTGGGTGAAGTGGCCGATGTGCGTATTGGTGCAGAGAATGAACGCAGCATTGCCCGAGCCAACGGGCAGGACGCGGTCTCATTGGCCATAGAACAGCTTTCCAAAGCCAATAGTGTGGCCGTGTCTCACCGGGTGCAGCAGGAAATTGCGATGATTGTGCCTGACCTGCCTGAAGGCATGGTACTGGGGGTGAATTACGACAGGGCGGAATTCATCGAGGCCTCCATGCGGGAAGTCTATATTGCCCTGTTCCTGGCCATTGCACTGGTGCTGGTGGTGATTTATCTGTTCCTGGGTTCGCTCAAAGTCATGTTGATTCCGGCATTGGTAGTGCCGGTGTCCGTGATTGCCACTTTTATTGTCATGTCGGCCTTGGGCTATACCATCAATATCCTGACCTTGCTGGGACTGGTTCTGGCCATCGGCCTGGTGGTCGATGACGCCATCATTGTTCTGGAAAATATCTATCGCCGCATCGAGCAGGGTGAACAACCTTTGCTGGCGGCGCTGGAAGGATCGCGCGAAATCGGTTTTGCAGTCGTGGCGACCACGCTGGTGCTGGTTGCCGTGTTTGTGCCTTTGTCTTTTATTGAAGGTGACATCGGGCGTTTGTTCCGTGAATTTGGCATCACCCTGGCTGTCGCCGTATTGTTTTCCAGCTTTGTGGCGCTGACGCTGACGCCCATGCTGTGCTCCAAAATGCTGGATGGAAAGGCGATGCGTAGCGGACTGGCGCATTGGGTTGACCTGTTGTTTCACAAAATGGCCCGGTACTATCGCAACGCATTGGCCAGAATCATTCAACATCCCAGTCTGGCCATACTGATGGTGCTGGGACTCACGGCCTTTTCCGGCTGGATGCTCAGTCTGCTGCCAACCGAGTATGCACCGGCAGAAGATCGCGGCGCCTTCAGTATCATATTGCGCGCACCGGAAGGTGCCAGTTTTGAGTACATGGACGGCTACGCCCGGCAAATGGAAGCCGTATTGATGGCTGAAATAGGCAATGACAAATCGGTACGCCGGTACCTGACCCGCCTGCCAGGCACCTGGGGCGGGTCTGAAGTCAACACTGCGCGTGCCATGGTTTTACTGGAAAACTGGGATTTGCGTGAAGAAAGCGATCAACAGATTATTGCCCGCTTACGCGGTAAACTGGAAGCGCTTCCGGGTGTGCGTGTCTTTATCAATGCCGGTGGCAGCCTGGGCATACGCTCGGATGGGCGGCCGGTTTCCATGATTGTTGGTGGGCCGGATTATGAGACACTGCAAACCTGGCGTGACGACGTGCTTGCGGAGTTGGAAAATGTGGATCAACTGGAAAATCCGGACAGCAATTACCAGGAACGCAAGCCGCAAATGAATATCGCAGTTGATCGTGACCGTGCAGCCACATTGGGTGTTTCTTTGCAGAATGTCGGTCGCACACTGGAAACCATGCTGGGTTCACGGATTGTCACGACCTATATCGATCGCGGTCGTGAATACAATGTGGTACTGATGGGCAAAGAGTCGGATCGTTCCAGCCCGGATGACCTGAACAACCTGTATGTGCGTTCCAGCCTTTCCGGTGGGCTGGTGCCGTTGGCCAATATCGTGCAGATCACTGAATCTGCCGGACCGGAAGAACTGAGTCGACATGATCGTATGAGAGCCGTTACCATTTCGGCTGCTTTGGCGGACGGTGTGCGTCTGGGTGATGGCATTGCTGCCATGAGTGCAGCGGCTGACAGGGTGCTGCCGGCTTCGGCACGAATTTCCTGGGCCGGTGAGAGCAAGGAATACCTGAAATCCGGACAGTCCCTGTACCTTACATTTGGCATGGCCTTGATGATTGTATTTCTGGTTTTGGCGGCACAGTTCGAGAGCTTTATCAATCCACTGGTGATTCTGGTGACCGTACCTCTGGCCATGACCGGCGCCTTGCTTGGGCTGTGGCTATACGGCTCATCAATCAATGTATTCAGCCAGATCGGGGCTATTCTCTTGATAGGCCTGTCGGCCAAAAACGGTGTATTGATTGTTGAGTTTGCCAATCAGTTACGGGATCGGGGTCTGGAAATCCAGGAGGCAGTGCTGGACGCAGCCACGATTCGTTTGCGGCCCATTCTGATGACCAGTGCAGCCACCACGTTTGGTGCATTGCCTTTGCTGCTGGGAACCGGTGCCGGTGCGGAATCCCGCCAACCCATTGGTATTGTGGTAGCTTTCGGAGTAACCATTTCCGCGTTGCTGACTCTGTTTATCATCCCCACACTGTACGTATTGCTTGCAAAGCGCACCTCGTCGCCACAAAAAGTGACGCGTCTGATCGAACAGCTCCAGGGCAGCATCGTGGCTAAAGACGGACTATGACCTATCACCCCATCTATCGCTACAGTGCAATAGCGCGCCCGCTGGACCCGGCCTGGCCCAGCAACAAGGCGGTATTGATTTTGCTACCGGTGGCTTTGGTCGCGGGCATTGCCTGGTCTTTGTTTATGGCGCAAAGCTGGCAGGATGCATTGCTCAATGGCCTGGTGTTTGCGTTGGCCACGTTCGGCAGTTGGGCGTTGGGCCGTGAATTGTTGCCGGATGACCAGGCTGCCGCTTTCATCAGCATGGCCATGGCCTTTCTGGCCTGTTTGTCTTTTTATTCGCCTGGCTTGTTGGTGCTTTTTACCACGTTGGGACTGGTACGGGTGGTGAATCGAAGTACCGGTTTGATGGCACGTACCGGCGATTCTGTGGTGCTGGTCCTGTTGGTGATATGGACCGTCTATGCCAACCAAAGTCCCTGGTTTGGAGCTGTGGCTGCGTTGGCCTTTGCGTTCGACGCCAGCCTCAAACACCCACACCGCAAACAACTTTTGTTTGCGGTGTTGTGTTTGGGAACCATGGTGGTTTATGTGGTTGATCACGACGTGAGCTGGTTGTCCTGGCGACCTCCCGATTCTCTGTTACAGTGGTTGGCCATAGCCATGAGTGTGTTGCTGGTACTCAATCTGTTGCATTTGAAGAAAGTGCACAGTCGCGGCGATGTGAGTGGTAAACGCCTGAGCCCGGAGCGGGTGAAAGCCGGTATGGTGATAGGTCTGTTGGCGTGTCTGCAGGGGTTGAATCAGATGCCGCAGGTCATTTTACTGGTCGCTACCATTGCCGGCCTTTGTCTGGGTATTGCCTTCCGCCGCTCGTTTCGCACCACGAACAAAGGTTTGCGACGTGGGGATTAAAGGAGAAAGAATATGAAGAAGATTTCGCTGGCCCTGATTGTTGGTTTGAGTGCCGCTGTATTCGGCTCCTTATTGTGGGCATCCGAGTTGAGCGTCAATGCCCGGGTGGAACAGGCCATGTTCGGTGATCACCGATCGCCTGCCAACCAGGAGCGGAATCGCTATCGGCACCCGGTGGGGACCCTGGAGTTTTTTGGCCTGGATTACGGCATGAATGTGCTGGAAATCTGGCCAGGTGGCGGTTGGTACAGCGAGGTCCTTGCGCCGGTATTGCGAGACCGCGGTTCGTATACCGTCGCCAGTTACGATACCGGTATTGCCGGCCAGGCAGCTTATCGTTATGGCTTGCATGATCGCTTACTGGCCAAGTTTGCTGCCGAGCCCGCGATTTATGACCAGGTCGCCGTTATACCCTGGTCGCCGCCTGAGTCGGCTTCATTGGGCGAGGCCGATTCCTATGATCTCATTCTCACCTTTCGCAACACCCATGGCTGGGTTAGTGACGGGATTGCTGACGCCGTCTTTACCGAGTTTGCCCGTGTGTTGAAGCCGGGTGGTGTATTGGGTGTGGTGCAACACCGTGCGGCAGCAGGTACCGATCCGGCTGTGACAGCAGAAACGGGCTATGTCGCCGAAGCGGCCGTTATAGCCATGGCCAATGCAGCAGGATTGCAGTTGGAAGACCGCTCCGAAGTGAATGGAAACGCCGCTGACAACCACGACCATGCTGAAGGTGTGTGGAGCTTGCCGCCAGGGTTGGATGTCTGCAGTGACATTGCAGATGCCAAAGCCAAAGCAGAATGCGAAGCTCCGTATCGTGCCATAGGCGAAAGTGACCGTATGACGTTACGGTTTCGCAAGCCCTGAGGGCCCTCTGATCCATGATGTGTTGATTCGGTAGAAGACTGCTGGCGCAAGCATGCAACACCTGACGCTGTTTGTTGTATCGGTTCTGATCTGGGGTAGCACCTGGTTGGCGATCAATATGCAACTGGGTGTGGTTGCTCCTGAGGTTTCGGTTTTTTATCGGGAGGCAATCGCAGCAGCCCTGTTGTTTGTCTGGGCGGTCTTGCGCGGTTTGAACCTGCGCTTTGATCGACGATCGCACGGCTGGTTTTTTCTGTTGGGCTTTACCCTGTTCGGCTTCGGCTACGTACTGACCTATCACGCGCAGAACTATATCCCCTCAGCCATGAATGCCGTGCTGTTTGCCACCATGGTGTGGATCAATGTGTTATTGGCCAGAGTTTTCTTCGGCACACCGTTTGAGTGGCATGTTCTGTTGGGCGCTGCACTGGGCATGGCCGGTGTTGTGGTCCTGTTCTGGCCGGCATTGGCGGCTGTTGAACTCGGGACGGACACTTTGAAAGGGGCCAGTATCAGCCTGTTGGCCGTGGCCATAGCATCCTTGGGAAATATGGTCTCCCATCAAGCGCAAAAAAAGCAGCTGCCTGTATTGCAATCCAATGCCTGGGGCCTGTTTTATGGCAGCGTGATTACCGGTGCTTGGGCTTTGCTTTCAGGACAGCCATTCAATTTCGAGCTGACATGGGAGTACGCCGGTTCCTTGCTTTACCTGGCATTTTTCGGCTCGGTGGTTGCTTTTGGCTGCTATCTCAAGCTGTTGGGGCTGATTGGCCCCACCCGGGCCGGTTATATCACAGTGGTTATACCCATTGTCGCCGTGCTCATCTCGGTCATTTTTGAGGGCTTGAAACTGGATGTGCATATTGTTGCGGGTATTGTTCTGGTACTTGGTGGCAACTTACTGATTCTTGCGTTTCGCCGCCTCACAGTTCCGAGACGACCGGTTTAACTTGTCAGGGCCAGTAGCAGCTTCAATTCAAGGGGCTTTTTTAGAACGCTTCATCAACAGGCCCACCGTAATTCCGATGGCGGCCCCAATACCGATACCTAAACTGAAGTTCCCACCAGTTGTAGTCACCTCATTTTCCTGAATGCCCTGTAAA
>CAZRTG010000023.1:0-29637 GCA_964602895.1 uncultured Wenzhouxiangellaceae bacterium | reverse complement strand
TGACACTTTTTGTTTTGCGTGCTCTGATAATTCATGGATGAATTATTCAGAGCTTCCTTAAACATCAGATCAAGTGCAAACCCAACGCAGCGCTGAGTAACAAACCCAACCAGATCACCAACACCCATGGGCGCGTGGCCGATATACTCTGGTCTATGGTGTCTTCATCTGCCTGTGAGGGGTTGCCGGTCACCAGTTTGGCAAAAGCCGGGCCAAAGGGTTTGAGCTTGATGCGTATCATCAGCCCACAGGCCATCAAGGTAGCGAATATCAATATTTTCCAGGCAATAAAATCGGCACTCACACCACTCGGCCCGGACAGGGATATTGCAGCATAAGTCGACAGGCCACCGATCAGCGTCAGGCGAAAACCGAAATCGAACCGGGTCAGGACAGCCTGGAAGGGGCTCCTTTTTCCGTAGTGCAGGTACAGCACCATGGCCAGCCAACCCAGAAAAACCAGATAAGTCAGGTAAATCACCCAGGGTGCCACTGGCAGGTAACCAATACGGTAACTGAGGTGAATTCCAACTGCCAGAATCAGTGGCATGGCGATGCGTGGCGCCATATCCAGGGCAAACAGGATGCGGATAACAGTCACACGTGTTTCTGCAGAAAGCTTGCGATTGACGGCATAAAAGCTGGTGTAAAAAACGCCCAGGTCGGCACCCAACCAATAAACGAAAGCCAATACATGGATGAACTTCAGCAGGGCTACTTCCATTGACATCGGTGATCTCTCAATTGGAAAAAATGAAATGAATTCTTCGCCCGGACATTCTGATCAATCACCCAGCCGGTCCTTGATGGCATGGTAAAGCATACCAGCCACCAGCCCGGGCCAACGCAGCAAGGTTCCACCGGGAAAGGATGGTGTGGGTATTCTGGCCATCACATCGAAGCGTTCTGCGGTGCCTGCGACAGCTTCCGCAATCAGTTTGCCCGCCAGGGTGGCCATCTGCACTCCGTGTCCGGAAAAACCCAGGGCATAATAAACATCCGGTTCCAGCCGGCCAAAACTGGGCATACGGTTCATGGTCACAGCCAGGGTGCCGCCCCAACCGTAATCTATGCGTAAATCCTTTGCTGCCGGATAAAGTTGTAAAAAATACTTGCGTACAAAGGACTTGATATCGGCCGGGAATCGTTTGGTGTAATTTTCGCCACCGCCAAACAGGAACCGGCCATCGCCGGTCAGTTTCCAGTAATTAACCACGAACTTGGCATCATACATGCACAGGTCCTGCGGGTTGAATTGCTGCTGTTGTGCCGGGGTGAGCACTTCGGTGGTCAAAACGAAGTTATTGATGGGCATGATGTAACCCGCCACGCGGGGTTCCAGACGCCCCAGATAACCATTACAGGCCAGCACAACGTAGCGGGCTTTAACATGGCCCTGATCTGTTTGTACCGTAGCAGGAACCGCTTTGTCATAGCCCGTTACCCGGCTGTGCTCATACAGGCGTACACCCAGAGCACGGGCCGCATCAGCCAAACCCAATGCATAATTCAAGGGATGCAAATGCGCCGAAACCTGTTCCACCAGACCGCCGCGAAACACATCGGTACCGGCCAGATGATTCAATTCTTCGCCCGTAACATAGCGACAATCCAGGCCATAATTTGAATGCATGTGTTCCGCGTGTGCCTGGTACCACTCGGCATCACTTTTCTTGGCCGCTGCTTGCAGATTGCCTCGTTTGAGGTCACAGGAAATATCGAAGCGGCTTATCAGTTCACGAACCAGGCCTACCGATTCAACACCGAGATCCCACAGGCGATGTGCCTCGTCGCGGCCGAATTTCTCTTCCAGATACTCCTGTGACTGGCGTTGACCCACAGTGCATTGGCCACCGTTGCGTCCCGATGCACCCCAGGCCATGGATTCGGCTTCCAATAACACCACCTGGTAGCCGCGTTCTGCCAGGTGAATGGCAGAGGAAAGTCCGGTGTAACCACCGCCAATCACGCACACATCGGCACTTTCTTCACCTTGCAAAGGTGGCAACTCAAGATGCCGGTTCGCGCTGGCGGCATAATAGGAATCCGGACTAGCCCGCATATTGCACCAAGGATCCAGAATTTACGGTGTAGCTGGCAAAACAGTTTGGTTGATCGTTCGAAAGACCATAGCGGTAGCTATGGTTTGAGAAGGATCGGCCTAAATGTGAAGCCAGATGCGGCGTAAAGCTGGATAGGACAGAGTGTAACCGGCATGAAGTTAGTAAAAACCTCGCAAGACATTGTTTTAGTAATATACATTTCATAAACACGTCCGCCTTAATGCAATATGCGGGCTAGCAGCAGCGTGGGCATTCATCAGATTCAGACCAGGCAAGTGAGGGCAGAACGGCATTGTCTGCGATTCTGTAGCTTTCTTTCAAATTTTCTGAAAGATCTGGAGGATCTTATTGCCTTGGGCAAACCCTGTCAGCCTGCGCGAGAGGCAGGACCAGGAGGTAGAACTGATAGGTGGGGCCAAGACCTGCCCAACACTATGGGGTGGGTGAAATGACGCCGGATCAATCGGCCGGATATACAAAGGGGCCCGCTTTGGGCCCCTTTAATGGGATGAAGTACAACAACCTTCCAAACAGTCAGGCCGGGATGTACTCATCACCACAACCGTGCTGTCCAGCCGTGATTGGCACGAACTGCATTGCGTTCTGCGCGACGCATGCGACGGGCCCGACGAACCAGGGCAGCGCGCTGATTATAGCGATTGGCACTGGCTGCATGGCTTGAAGTAACTTCCCGCGCAGGTGCTGCCGGTGCAAAGGTTGCCAGACCTGCTGCATCCTGCATGGATTCCAATATAGCATTGGTTAACATAAACTATCTCCTTTCGACGCTATGTGCGCCACAATATCAATATGTTCAATATATGAACATGTTTGCGAAAAAACTGAAAACGCCTATTTCTAAACGTTTTCAGGATTGTATTCTAAGCTGCTGTACATATAGGGTCCAACGGGATAAAATCAAGATCAGTTAACTTTTTCTTAACTCATAAAATCAAACTTCATGAAAAATGTACCACTTAACGCTTTACGAACTTTCGAGGCTGTAGCGAGCCAGCTCAGTTTTGCCAGAGGTGCAGAAACCTTGCACGTGAGCCCGGCTGCAGTCAGCTCGCAAATCCGCCTGCTGGAGGAACGGCTCAAGCAACCTTTGTTTCACCGCAAAGGCCGCAGCATCACGCTGACAGAAGCCGGAAAGAAGTTGCTTCCGGGTGTACAACGCGGCATGGCCGAGTTGCATCAGGCGGTGCAAAAGGTTGGCATGGATCGCAGTGAAGGCGTGCTGAATATCAGCACCATGCCAACCCTGCTGCAGAAATGGATGCTTCCGAGACTGGCCGATTTCTACGAGGCCTATCCGGAAATCGACCTGCGCATCAACGCAGACAACGGCCTGGTCAACTTTCAACAGACCGATTTTCATGGCGGCATTCGATTTGGAGCGGGTAAATGGCCAGGCCTGAAAGTAGAAAAATTGATGGATGACTGGATACTGCCGGTTTGCAGCCCTGAATTATTGCGTCAGATCGGACCCGTAGAGACCATTCAGGATTTGCAGAATCATGATCTATTTTTCGTGGAAGGCGCCGTTTGGGATGCCTGGTTCCGGGTATTGGGAGAAAGCGGTCGGGACAGCCGCTGGCCCTTGCTGAACGATTCATTGAGCATTCTGATGGCTGCAGAACAAGGCCAGGGCATTGCCCTGAGCCGCTGGTCGTTGGTGGTGCGGGATATAGAAGCAGGTCGTTTGGTGCGACCCATTGATACGGTGGTTAAAACCGACTGGTCCTACTATTTCGCTTCCCCACCGCATTACTATAATCTGCCGAAGGTGAAGATTTTCCGCCAATGGCTACAGGACCATTGCGCGCGCTTTCCTGCACCTGAATAATGCCAGGCTCATTACTTTGGTATCAAGGAAGGCAAGAGCGAACATGATCAAAACTCAAAAATCCTTCGGTTTTATGGACTTCCTGTGGCGCTGGGGCGTAGCCATCCTGCTGGTGCTGGCAACCTACAACCCCAGCGGCTATTCCTTTATACATTGGGTATTCAAGAGCGTCGGCCAACAGAACCTGGGCGCGATGCACTTCCTGGTGGGAGTCATCCTGCTGGCTGGCTGGGCAGCTTACCTGGCGGCTACCGGCAAAAGCCTGGGTACCATGGGAACCGTCCTTGGGGCCGCTTTGATTGCCGGCAGTATCTGGCTCCTGGCCGATGTGGGTGTGGTGCGTGCGGATTCTGCCAATGCCATTGTCTGGCTGTCCTTGTTTGCCGTAGCCACCCTGCTTGCCATCGGCATGAGTTGGTCACATATCTGGCGGCGACTCAGTGGTCAGCTCGAAGTTGATGATAGTTAATAAAGCTCTGAATAATTCATCCATGAATTATCAGAGCACGCAAAACAAAAAGTGTCATTTTTGTTTTGCTCCATTTTCAATAACTTACAGTCATTGAAAATGTTGGCACATCCATGTGCCAAATAAACCCTCAATGAATCGAAGTTACATTTAACAAAGTCAGAATGCACGTCGGGCCAGCATTTCGGGCTTGAGTTCTTTAAGGCTGCGACAGCCCATCAGATACATGTCGCGCTCCAGTTCGTCATGCATCAACTGGCAGGCCCGGGCAACGCCCGCCGTACCGCCCGCAGCCAGGGCATATAGATACCAGCGACCCCCTGAACAGGCGGTTGCACCCAGCGACAGGGCTTTTAAAACATGTGTGCCTCTGCGGATACCGCCATCAAGAATGATTTCGATCTGGCCACCCACCGCATCGACGATCGCTTCCAACTGATCAAATGGAGCGCGTGAGCCATCCAGTTGCCGGCCACCATGATTCGACACCATGATGGCACTGGCACCGGCCTGCACACTGCGGCGGGCATCATCAACCGACATCACACCCTTGATGGCAAACGGCCCACCCCACTCGCTGATCATACCGGCCACATCATCCCAGTCTATGGAGCGCTTCATCTGGCTGTTGATATAGGCCGGAACGGATGAATGAACGCTGGATCCTGCTGCTATGAATTGCGAGATATTGGGTAGATCAAAGGGCTCACGGAACACGTAATTAGACGTCCATTGTGGATGAGCGATAAAACTCAGCAGGCTGCGCAAAGTCAGTCTGGGGGGCGTGGTCATACCGGTGAGGTAATCGCGTTCGCGGTTACCGGCAACAATGGTATCCACGGTTAAAGCCAGCGCATCGAATCTGGCTTGTTTGCAACGCTGGATTAAATGGCTGGTGAGTGCCGGGTCCTTGTGCACATAGATCTGGAAAAGTTTTGGGGTATCTGAGTAGCCGCCCAACTCTTCGATGCTGCGCGTACCGATGGTTGAAACACCAAACATTGTTCCGAACTGTTGCGCCGCAGCGGCAATACCCCGCTCGCCCTCGTGGTGAAACAGGCGCTGCATGGCCGTGGGTGAGAAAAACAGCGGCATCTGCAGCGTGCAGCCCAACACCTGGACCGACAGGTCTACCTTATCCACACCCGCCAATACACGTGGCAGCAGATCCACGCTTTCGAAGCTATCGGTATTGCGTCGCAAGGTGGACTCATCATCTGCGCCGCCATCGATGTAATGAAAAATGGGTGCTGGCAGTTTACGTTTGGCTCTGAGCCGGAAATCTTCGATGTTGTAGCAATGTTTCAATTCAGGGCTTCTCTGTTTGGACATTTGTTTGACCAACCGAAACATCATAGTAGGCGGTTCGCCGGGCGCCAACTGCTTTGTTATGATCCACCCGGGTCAGGAATAAAAAATGTGTAAAAATAACGCTTGCGTCCCGACGCAGTTTGACTAAAATGCCGCCTCTTTTTCGTTCCCTGCAGGTTCCCCAAACAGGTTTGAGTACCACTTTGGAGTTTAGCTATATGAATGTTGTCACCATCAAGAACAGGCAGGCGGAAGCCCCTTATCGTCAACTGGTTGAAAAGCATGGCTCGCCGTTACTGGTGCTGGACTGTGATACCTTGCGCACCACCTATCGGGCTTTGCAGGCGGCCCTGCCCGGTGTTGAACTGTTTTATGCCATCAAATCCTTGCCCGCCATACCTGCGCTACAGGTATTACAGGCAGAGGGCGCCAATTTTGATATCGCCACTACCGGTGAAATCCGGTTGATGAAGCAAATCGGTGCCGACCCGAAGAAAACCATTCATACCCACCCCATTAAACGCGATCAGGATATCCGTGATGCGCTGGAATTCGGCTGTACGACTTTCGTGGTGGACAACCCCGACGAGCTGGCCAAGTTTCGGCCGTATTCCGGCACCGCCCGCCTGTTATTGCGCGTGTCTTTTCGTGCCAAGCAGGTGAACAGTGATTTGTCGCGTAAATTCGGCTGTACTCCGCGCAACATCCCCATGATGCTGGCGGAAGCCAAGCGCCTGGGTGTTGAAATATTCGGCCTGAGTTTTCATGTCGGTTCACAGTGCCTGGACACCGACGCACATGTAAAAGCCATTGAAGAATGTCGTGAATATTTTGCTGATAGCCACCTGGAAGGTGCTGGAAAGCTGCGTGTACTGGACATCGGGGGTGGTTTTCCGGCCGATTACGCCAATGAGGGGCTGGACCTGATCGAATACTGCCGTCCCATTCTTGAAGCGCTGGCCGATTATCCTGAAAATGTCCGTATCATCGCTGAACCTGGCAGGGTGCTGAGTGCTCCCTGCGTTACCGCCATCAGCACTGTGATCGGGCGTGCAGAAAGAATCGCTGCCAACTGGTATTACCTCGATGACGGTGTTTACGGTTCTTACAGCGGGCAAATTTATGACCATGCCCGCTATCCGCTGACGCTGTTCAGCGATGACGCACAGACCAGTCCCGGCGTTCTGACCGGCCCGACCTGCGACAGCATTGACGTGATACTTGAAGAAGGTGAATTGCCGAATTTGCAGATCGGTGATCTGGTGGTTGGCAGCAAAATGGGTGCCTACACTCTGGCCACCGCCAGCGAGTTCAATTCGCTGCCCATTCCAAAACTGATTGCGGTGAATCAGTAAAGCGAAAACGCTTAACCCAGGCCGCTTAACCCAGGCCGCTTAACAAAGACCGCTGACTACAGCGGTCTACGGCTGTGAACTGTCCACATCCACAGACTGGTGGTCAAACTGGCCCTGGCTCAGAAACTGCACCACCTGGTCCAACACGGCATCGCGCCACATCATGAAGGAATGATCAACCGGCAATGCGATAAAGTCCTGCATGCCCTGCACATAAGTTTCCTGTACCGCCACCGTACCGTCATTGGCCATATCGTCCAGGCCCGGAGACAACAGGGCCCGGGTATCGGTACCGGCTATGACGCCCAGTTCAAAATTCACCGGCCCCAAACGTTTGGGCAGAGAATCTTCGCCGGTTCCCAGTTGATGGGTGGACTCCGGCAACAGGGGTTCAAGCATTTCACTGGCCAACAGATGATCGGCCATGGTTGAGCCCTGATTGGGCGGAGCCAGCATCACCACTCGGCCCAGACCTGCAATGGGCTTGCTGTGAACATACTGACGCAAGAGAATTCCTCCCATCGAGTGAGTTACAAAGCCGATTTGAGAAAGTCCCAAGTCTGCACAATCGGACAGACCTTCATCAATCACGATCGGGGCAATCTCTTCGATGCTTTTGCGCAACCAGGAGTAACTGTTATTGATGACCGCAAAGCCCTCATCTTCCAACCGCCACTGTACGCCTTTCATGGACACGGATGAACGACCCAGACCGTGCAGCAATATGATGCATACCTCGCTGTTGGCAATGCTATCTCTACCCAAAAGAGAAGTCACATCGGCAGGCAAAGGCCCGGTAACACTGCAGCACAGCAACAACCCCCCAATCAAAATCAGGCGACGCATCAAACGGGAATGCAATTCAAGATGGATGCTGCCTGGAGGGTTCGGGACAGGTTTTGACACGAAAGAATTTCATTGCAAGCCAGATGAGCCTGGCCTGCATGGTATATAGCTTGCCAACCAACTGGCAAGCTTTTGCCTGAGCCCTTGCCTGAGCCCTTACATGAACTCTTGCATGAACTCGCATATAAACCGCTGTTATTATCACCTGAGAAATTCTGAATCAACCAGAGTTTCCTTTACCAGCCAACGCGGAGAACAGACCATGAGAACAAGCAATTCGCCAGGCAGTTTCAACCAAAAACAACAGGTCATTGATACAGCCATCAGCTTGATTCTTGTATTCGGAATCATGGTCTGGTGTTTCAAAATAATCAGTCCGTTTATTTCCATCACTTTATGGGCGGCCATTATTGCGGTTGCTTTGAATACACCTTTCAGAAAACTCGCAAACCTGCTGGGTGGCAGTCAAAAACTCTCGGCATTGATAATCGTGCTCGCGGGTGTTCTGCTGGTTATAGTCCCCATGTGGATGATGACGACATCAACACTGGATACGGCTTCGACATTGAGGCATGAACTCGAGGCCGGTACATTGAGGGTTCCACCGCCTGCCGAGTCGGTTAAAGCATGGCCAGTCATCGGTAATAAAGCCTATGAACAATGGTCCGACGCATCCCGGAATTTAACCGGTTTTTTGCATCAACATATTGAACAGGTCAAAATTATTGGCGCTAAAGTGTTGGGCAAAATTGCCGGCATTGGCTTGAGCGCCGTACAATTTTTCATATCCATCCTGATTGCAGTCGCGTTTCTTATGAACTCCGAACCCATTACCAACAGTATAAAGCTGCTCTCAAACCGACTGGCAGGTGACCGGGGTGATGCACTGCAAAACCTGTCTGTTGCAACCATTCGCAGCGTTGCGGTGGGTGTTCTGGGTATCGCTGCCATCCAGGCCATTCTGGGTGGTGCCGGCATGCTGTTGATGGGTGTACCGGGAGCCGGAATCTGGGCGCTTGCGATACTGGTTGTCGCGGTTGCCCAGTTGCCTCCCTGGTTGGTCCTTGGGCCTGTGATCGTTTATGTGTTCTCAGTAGACGGAAGTTCCACCTCGGCCATTATTTTCGCCATCTGGAGCCTGGCTGTATCGTTTCTGGATATGATTCTCAAACCCATATTCCTGGGCCGCGGTGTGGATGCGCCCATGTTGGTCATACTGTTGGGCGCCATTGGCGGAATGATTGTATCGGGAATTATTGGCTTGTTCGTAGGCGCCGTTGTGTTGGCGTTTGGCTATATGCTGATGCTGGCCTGGTTGGGGTCGGGGGAAAGCGAGCCCGTTGAACCGGTAACTGACTCCTGATCCGGGACCGACCAATATGCTAATTCCTTTGTTGTTGGGCAGCATAACCGCCCTGGGTTGCCTGGCCATCCAGATCATTGCCACCATCGCCATGCTGCGGTTTGTACGCAAGCGTTATCTGAAACAGGGTGCTGATTCCAGCTTCTGGCAGACTGGCGCCGCCATCAGCATGGTCATGCTGGGTCTCTTCATTGGGCATATGCTGCAAATCGCAATATGGGCTGAGTTGTTTATCCTGGTGGGTGAGTTCACCGATTTTTCAACCGCTTTCTATTTCTCGGCGGTGAGCTTCGCTACCCTGGGCTACGGTGACATCGTTATGAGCCCGCAGTGGCGCTTGCTGGGCGGATTGGAAGCAAGCAATGGCGTATTCATGTTTGGCTTGTCTACCGGCGCCATGCTGGCGGTGATCAGTCGCCTGTTTGCCGACCAACAGAACCATGAGACTGTGCAACATCACCATGACTGAATTCCTGCACTTTGCACTCGGACTGAAAATCAAATGGGTTTGGGCCATTGTTTGTGTGTTATGGCTGCTGACAGGCTGCAAAGTCACAAGTCCGGAATACCGGCAACCCGCAATCCAGGTCAGCGACGATTGGTCAGCACCCCTGGAACAGGGCCTGCAAACGGGCGATGTGGCACTGGCAAGCTGGTGGCAGGTGTTTGAAGACCCCGTTTTGGATCAACTGGTAGCTCTGGCACGCGAACAAAACCTGTTGTTGGAAGTTGCTGCCGTCAGGGTTTTGGAATCACGCGCACAATTGGCTTTGGCCACCGGCCTGAAGTATCCACAGATGCAAGTGCTGGGAGGCGATGCTTCCTGGGTTTCACCGGCCCAGTCAGACGTCCTCGATCTGCTCAATGTAGATAACTTCTGGCAATTCAGTTTTGGTGCCAGTGTTTCCTGGGAGTTGGATTTCTGGGGCAAATACCGAAACGCCCGCACTGCCGCCAATGCAGCTTACCTGGCTTCTGAAGCAGCCTATGACCAGGCACTGGCCATATTGACCGCGCAAACGGTGAACGCCTACATCATCATTCGGGAAACAGAGGAGCAGCTGCGTATTTCCCACGATAACGTCAGCTTGCAGGAAAAGTCATATCACATTGCTGAAGTGCTGTACCGCAACGGCCAGGATTCCGAACTGGATATGCAACAGGCAGAAACCCTGTTGCTCAGTACCAAGGCCACTATTCCGGCGCTGCAAGCTTCATTGCGACAGGCACGTAACGCGCTGGATCTGTTACTGGGCCAACTACCGGGCACTGCAGAAGCCCTCCTGGCAGGTGCTGCAGGCATACCCAAACTACCGGGCACCATCTCGGTCGGCTTTCCGGCTGATATGCTGCGCCAGCGTCCCGACGTAAAACAGGCCGAACTGATGGCCATGGCGCAAAATGCCCAGGTGGGCATGGCAGCAGCAGCACTCTATCCGAGCTTCAGTCTCACCGGCGGTATTGGCCTGAGCGCAGGCGGGCCGGGTGACAGCAATTTTGGCGATCTGTTCAGCAGTGATGCGCTGGGCTATTCACTGGGTGGCAATTTTATCTGGCCATTCCTGAACTATGGACGCATCCGCAATAACATCCGGGTTGAAGATGCCGTGTTGCAACAGGCCTTGCTCAACTACCAGAATGTAGTACTCGTTGCAGCGCGTGAAGCGGAAGATGCCATGGCGGGCTATATTGGCACCCGGCAACAGGCGGCCATCCTGGCGCAATCGGTGTATGCGGCCAAGCGCTCCAATGAATTGTCCACTTTGCGTTATCGCGAAGGATTTTCCGACTACCAGCGTGTGCTTGATGCACAACAGAAATTGTTCTCACAACAACAAAGACATGTGTCGGCATTGGCCGGCTCGGCTCGCAGTCTGGTAACGCTGAACCAGGCCCTGGGGGCGGGCTGGCAAGGTCGTGAAAACAGACCGCAGGTTGATGAGGCCACGCTCGACAGCATGCGCCAACGAACCAACTGGGGTGAGTTGCTGGACGACTATCCGGACAGCAGCCAATCCGATACACCATAAATACAGGCAAGGTTGATTCCATATGAATGAAGCAGCGGCCAGCGAAAAGGCCCCTAAGAAAGCTGACAGGAAGTCAGCCGTTGACCCGGTCAAACGCTGGACCATGATGGTATTGCTGATTTGCCTGGTGCTGCTGGTCTGGCATCTGCGTGCCGATCGCTTTACGCCCTATACCACCCAGGCGCGATTGCATGCGCTGGTGGTGCCCATTACACCCGATATTTCCGGCAATATTGTCGAAGTGCTGGTAACCAACAACCAGATGGTGCGCAAAGATGACGTGTTGTTCCGCATCGACCCGTCGCGCTATGAACTGGCCGTACAGGCAGCCGAAGCCAGCCTGGAAGCTGCAAGACAGTCCTTGGGCTCGGCCGAAGCCAATGTTGCCGCAGCACGTGCCAATATTCAGATGGCAGAAGCCAATTACGATAAGGCCTCGCAGGACTACCAACGCATGAAGCGCATTCGGGAAGAAGACCCGGGCGCCCTGTCTGAGCGTCGCGTGGAATCGTCAGAAGCAGCCGTCAAAGCGGCCGCTGGACAAGTCGCGGCTGCCAAGGCCGGGCTAGAATCTGCCATACAAAACCTGGGCCAGGAAGGCGAACAGAATTCGCGCCTGCTGCAGGCACAGTCCAGCCTGGCTGATGCACTCATCAATCTGGAACACACCTGGGTAAGAGCACCCGATGATGGGCTGGTCACTGATGTGCGCATTGCGCAGGGAAATTTCGTCGCCGCGGGCCATGCACAAATGACCTTTATCGCCTTGCACAAAATCTGGATCGAAGCGGATTTCACCGAAAACAACCTCGGTCACCTGTATGCCGGCAACCGGGTAGAGATCCTGTTCGACGCCCTGCCGGGCCGTGTCTATGACGGCAAGGTGAAAGAAATCGGTTTTGGCGTTGACGTGGGCTCGACTCCTTTGGGCAGCCTGCCCACCATCAAAAACGACCGGCAATGGTTACGCAATGAGCAACGCTTCCCGGTTTTGGTGGAACTGGACCAGAAATTGCCGGAAGCGGATCGGCGGGTACTAAAAGTCGGCTCACAGGCATCGGTGTTGGCCTACAGTGATCAGCACGCCATTCTGAACAGTCTGGGCTGGTTGTATATTCGCATCGCAGCGCTTTTTACGTATGCCTATTGACACCGGCTACCAACAGCGTCACCCGATGGCCTCACGCCGTATTCTGCGCCTGGCTTTCGGCACGGCACTGAGCCTGTGGTTTTCACAGGCCATCGCCTGGCCTTTGTCCTTCATTGCTCCGGTATTTACCTTGCTGTTGCTGGGACTGCCCATGCCTCCACCCAGACTCAAGGCTGGCATCGCTTTGGTTGTGGTGCTGCTGGCACCCATGGTTCTGGGCATCGCTTTGATCCCTTTTCTGACCTGGATGCGGCCCATCGCCAGCCTGCTGGTGGCCTTGATCCTGTTTCATTTGTTTTATCACACGGCCGCAGGTGGCAAAACGGTGCTGGGCTCCCTGTTGACCGTCAGCATTTCCGTGGTGCTGGCGGTAGGCAGTGTGAATATTTCGGCCATTCCGATGCTGGTCATCGCACTCGGTATCAGCGCAATTTCCGGGTTGGCCTTTGTCTGGCTGGCCCATGCCCTGCTACCCGATCTCAAGCCGGAAACCGGTTTGGCCCAAGTCACCCCGCCTCCGGCAGCCCCTCCTTCGCTACCTCTGCCCTCTCCAGCCGAGTCGCGCGAAATGGCTCTGCGAGCCATGGTGATCGTTTTCCCGGTAGCGCTGTTCATTCTGTTCAGCCCCAACAGCCCCGGCTATATCGTGCTGATGATCAAACTGGCTTCCATGGGCCAGCAAGCCAGCGCGGAGCAAGGCCGCAAGTTGGGCGCTTCCTTGCTGGAATCCACACTTTGGGGTGGCGCAGGTGCCGTGATTGGCTGGCAACTGCTTGCCATGTGGCCGTCCTTGATCTTTTTCAGCCTGCTGATGGCGCTGGCCTGTTTGCTTTATGGCCGAGGAATTTTCCAGGGTGCGGCGCTACATCCCAAGGGCCAGATGTGGTCTTACGCTTTGTTGACCCTGGTGGTCTTGTTGGTACCGGCAGTCAGCGACAGCCTGGCCGGATCGGATGCCGGTTCTTCTTTCTGGACACGCTTGTGGCTGTTTATCATCATTGCGGTTTACGGTACGGTTGCCGCCTCGGCCTTCGATGCGTTTTTTGCCAGACGACCGAATTCCTTGCAGCCAACCTGATCTGCAGCCTCAATTAATTCAACTCAGAGATTTGTTCATGATTATATTGTCAACAAACGGCTGGCAACCGGAACGCGCACATCTTGTTGTTGCCATGGCACTGAGCCTGTTGTTCTGTTTGTTCTCAAACCAGGTGTATGCAGCCCAGGAAGACGTCGAAGACAAGACCGATGAAATGTCTCATGTGGCGCCACAGAACCCGGCCTACCTGGAATCTGTACGGGAAATGATGGATTCAGCCCAACTGCAATCTGCCCTGCAGCACATCGTGGATCTGGAGTCCGCTTCCCTGCAGGACTTGATCGAACTCACCGAGATTCCCGCACCACCGTTTGGAGAACAAGCGCGTGGCTTGCGCTTTGCAGCCCTGTTGCGTGAAACCGGACTGGAAGATGTGCAGATTGATGAAGTCGGCAATGTGATTGGCAGACGACCGGGTGTTGATGGCCAGAAAGTGGTGGCCTACCTCGCACATCTGGATACGGTATTTCCGGAAGGCACCGATGTCACGGTACGGCAGAAAGGTGATACCTATTTCGCACCCGGTATTGGCGATAACACACGCGGCCTGGTGGTGATTCTGGACGTGCTGCGTGCCATGCAGTTCGCTGACATACAAACCCAGGCCGATGTGCTGTTCATCGGCAATGTAGGCGAAGAGGGCCTGGGTGATTTACGTGGAGTAAAGCATCTGTTTCGAAAGGGCGCCGAATCCATTGATGCCTTGATTGCGGTAGACGGAGGCGATACTGAAAGGCTGGTCTATGGCGGCGTCGGCTCGCATCGCTATCGCATCGTATTCCAGGGCCCCGGCGGACATTCCTGGGGTGCTTTTGGCAGCGCCAACCCGCATCACGCCATGGGACATGCGATTGCCCTGTTTGACCAGGCGGCAGATCCCATCACCCGCGTTGGCACCAAATCCAGTTACAACATAGGCCGTATAGGCGGTGGCACTTCAATCAATTCCATCCCCTTTGAATCCTGGGCTGAAGTCGATATCCGCTCGGGTGACCCCGGCAAGATTAAAGCCCTGGATGCGGCATTACAACAAGCGGTAGCGGATGCCCTGACGGAAGAGAACTCCAGGCTGCGCAAAGGTCCGGAACTCACCGTCCGTGTCGAAAAAGTTGGCTACCGCCCCGCCGCCAAAGGCCATATCGACACGCCCCTGGTGCAACGAGCCATGGCGGCCATGCAGTCATTGGGCATAGAACCCAATCTCTCCATTTCATCTACCGACGCCAATTTGCCTTTGTCGCTGGGCATACCGGCGGTGACCATGAGTCGGGGTGGTATATCCGGCAATGCCCATTCACCCGGCGAATGGTGGCAAAACAGGAGCGCCTTTTTGAGCGTACAGGCCGGTTTGCTCACCGTATTGGCAGAAGCCGGTTGGGTCAGACCCTGAAAGATGAATGACGGGCTCCGATTTATTTTGAAGCCTCCAGCAACCTTCGTTCTATTCGACGCTGGCGAATAAAGTTATAATTCCGTTACATCATCCGTGAGAACCAATAATGAAAAATACCCTTAAAAAAAATACCATAGCGCTGAATACGCTCGCATTGGCTATCGCGGGCGCATTGTTAAGCCCGCTGGTATCCGCGCAGCAATTGACACTTGAAGAAGTTCTGGTAACCGCTCAAAAACGCGAACAATCATTAACCGACGTACCTGCAGCCGTGTCTGCCATATCCGGTGAACTGACCCGTGAATACCTCAGCGGCGCACAGGATATCCGTGCTTTGGCCGCACGCGTACCGGGCCTGAACATCGAAACTTCGAATGGTCGTACCCAGCCACGATTCTATTTGCGCGGCATGGGCAATATCGATTTTGACGTAAACGCCAACCAGCCCGTAGCTTTGATTTTTGATGACATCGCTTACGAAAACAACACCTTGCGCAGCATTCCGCTGTTTGATATAGAGCGGGTTGAAGTCCTGAAAGGTCCACAGGGCTCCTTGTTTGGCCGCAACACCAACGCCGGCGCGATCAAAATCGACTCGGTAAGTCCCAGCGAAGATCGCAATGGCTATTTCGCCACATCCTATGGCACACACTCCACCTTCACGGCCGAAGGAGCCAGCAATTTCTCGCTAACCGACACCCTGACCATGCGCGCTTCCTTGAAGTACCAGGAGCGCGGCAAGTGGATAGACAACACCGTCAACGGTCCTGGTGATGATTTTGGTGGTTTTGATGAATTCGCCTGGCGTTTGCAGTTCCTTTGGGAGCCTTCAGAGAGTTTCTCGGGCAAGCTGAAATTGCATGGATTCAACCAGGACGGCAGTGATCCCAATGTGTTTTATGCCAATGCCATCGCCCTGGGCACCAGCGGTGTAAGGCCCGGGTTCAATCCCAAAATCGCCAGTCATGACAACCAGGTCGCAGAAATGACCCTGGATCAGTATGGCGGCGCACTGAACCTGGAATGGATATTCGCCAATGATATGGCATTCACCTCGATTACCGGCTACGACACGGTCGATAATTTCCAGAGTGCGGATGTTGACGGCGGCGAGCTCTCATTTAACCCGGCCGATATCGGCAAACTGGGCAAACAGGTATTTTTTGGCGTTGCCACCGGCGACGGTCTGGACGACCTGGAACAGTTCACCCAGGAATTCCGCCTGTCAGCGACCAATGACAATCTGTTCTGGCAAGTTGGCCTGTATTATTTTGATGAGGACTTTGACTTACTCAACCACGACTACCTCAACGTTCCGGCCTCTGCGCTGGTCAGCCAGCAAACCACCTCATGGGCTATTTTTGGTCAAACCGAATATACCTTCAATGACGAGTGGGCATTGACTGTGGGCGGTCGCTGGACCGACGACGATAAGGATCTGCAAGTCGCTTCAGCCTATCCGGGCGGTACTGTAACGCCGGGTGCAATTTCTGTTTCCGACAGCTTTTTCAACTGGGATGTGGCGCTGAACTTCCATGCCAGCGAAAACTGGACCTGGTACGGGCGTGTCGCCACAGGCTCACGTGGTCCTGTGACACTGGGGCGTTTCGGCTTCGTCAGCTCGGCCAAAACCGAAGACACGCTTTCGGCTGAAATCGGCTTCAAGAGCATGTTGTTCGAAGATCGCGCGCGCTGGAATACATCGGTTTATACCTTCCGTAACGATGACCAACAGCTGACGGCTACCGGCGGTGCGGGCAACATCAATCAGTTGCTGAATGCCGAGCACGTCGATGGTTTTGGCGTGGAAACCGAGTTTGATTTCCTGATCAGCGAGAACCTGTTCTTCTCGGCCAACGCCAGTTACAACGACACCGAGATCGACGACCCGGGCCTGAAGGATGACCTTTGCGGTTCAGCACCCACCTGTACCCGTCTGGACCCCATTGCCGGATTCCGACAGGGTCCGTTTGGCCCGGTGACGGAAGTGTTTATCGACGGCAATTCCTTGCCGCGTACGCCCAAATGGATTTTCAACCTGATCCTGGAATATACCTATCCCATTTCCAACGGTGATCTTTATGCCAATACCGACTGGAACTATCGCGACGAGTCTGACCTGTTCCTGCACCGGTCCGTTGAATTTGTTCAGGATGCACGCTGGCTGGGTGGCCTTCGAGCAGGATACCGTACTAACAGCGGTATGGACTTCGCTGTGGTGGGACGGAATATCACCGATGAAGTTGTGGTTGAAGGCAGTATTAACTTCCTGAACCTGACGGCCTTTGTGAATGATCCTGCCTACTGGGGCGTAGAGTTTCTGACCCGGTTCTGATCAGTTTCAATTCAGCACCTTATAAAAAAGCCCGGTCCAACACCCTGTTGGACCGGGCTTTTTGTTTGGCGTGCTCTGATTATGCCAGGATGGCATTATTCAGAGCTTTCCTAAACTATCGAATAAAGTACAATTCGTATGAGGTGAGTTGCTCAGGACAGTAATCAAATGACCGAATCACCACAGAATTTACAAATTCCAGCCAACCCCATGAGCGCGGAGCCACGCCAGCAGCGCCGATCCGCGGGCTTGAAATTGTTTCGCAAACTGCTGGCTTACCATTTGATGTGTGCCGTTATGATCATTGGTCTTGCGGTCATGTTTCCCGGTTTCACTTCACAACTGCCCATCGGAGGCGTAACGGAATTGGCGGAAGGTGGTGACCTGACTGTTACAAATGTCCCGGAATCGCCTGCAAGTGGCGAAGACATTGCCATAGTCGAAACATTCATCCGCACCACCAGTGAATTTGACCGGCTGGGTTATGCCCGCATACTGACCATAACCCTGATTGGTGTGTGGCTGCTGATGTTACCGGTTTCCTGGGTACACAAAGGCATTCACCAGGTAAATGCGGCAGATCACTCGTTGGATGAAACCGTACTGGTATTACCCGGTGTGGTGGCTGCCATCGTTTTGGTTGTTCAGCACAGTCTGGCGTTGGCCTTCAGCCTGGCCGGCATAGTAGCCGGGGTTCATTTCCGCCGTGCGTTGCAGGAAACCTTTGATGCGCTGTTCATTTTGGTGGCCATAGGCACCGGTATTGCGGCAGGGGTAAAAGCACTGGAAATCGCCCTGGTGCTTACGGTCTTCTTCAGCTATTCAACCCTGTACGTTTATACTTTTGGCGATGGTTTTGAATCGGATTATATGGCTCGAAACAGGGTATTAAAGCACTTGCAGAAAGAAGCTGCCATTCAAGCAGCCGAATCTGCCAAAGCAAGCCCGGCCGAAGGAGACTCGGCCAAATAAAAGCCCGTCAAAGAGAGAAAGCACCCCTAACGTAATTGGCTGTCTTTACTGCCGCGACGGTTGATGCCGCCCGTACCGGCCTGCTCCGCGTCCATTACTTCCTGACAGGCGATACAATAGCGCACACCAGGGACTGCTTCACGGCGCGCTTTTGGAATGGGTTCACCACACTCTTCGCAATGGCTCAAGCCTGGTCCTTTTGACAATCGACTGCGCGCGCGCTGCACAGCATCATCCACGCTTGCGTCGATTTGATCCTGTACCGCACCATCACGACTCCAGCCACCTGCCATTGCTCGCTCACCCATTTAAGCTCTGTTCAATAACCCGGATTCAAGGCTTCGGTTTGCGTTTGAAACGATCCCAGAAAGTCTTGTGAACCAGGTCGGTAAATTCACCCGCATCAAGGAATGTGCCATGCCCGTCAGGACAGGTTTCATATACGATGTGAGGCTGATCTGCATCAGACTGTTCCAGCATACGACGACCACATTCCGGACACTGGATGGCGTGAATCCGATTGAATTCCTTACCCACCTTGGCATCGCCTTCATCGAGAACAAAATCGGCCATCCACTCGTCTTTGCGCAGAAGCTCGAGTTCTCCGGTCTGAAACCACAAACCCTGACAACCCGTACAGCGATCGACTGCGGTTCCGCTATAGGAAACTTCTTCCATACTGGCACTGCATTTCGGACAATCCATGGTGCGAACTCCAATCGTTAAGGCAGGCGCTATTCTAAAGCCATACTCACAAGGTGGTCAAAATAATTACCGATAACCGAAGAGCCAAAGCCAGGGAATTCCTGATTAATTCAGAGTTTTCTTTACAATCAGTGAGCTGCAGAAATTAAAACGGGCTTATCACCTGCCTGCCATGGTGGATATTTCTGCATCACCTGCTGAAACAGCGGAGCATTCAAAAAGCCATGCAACCAGTCCCGCAGCCGCGGCAATGCGGCCCGGTCAAACCATGGTTTGTCGACAAAAGCGAACTGGCGTATGAACGGAAATATGGCCACGTCGGCCAGACTGATATGTTCTGCCAACAAGTACCGGCTGTACGACAGTTGCTGCTCCAGCTTTTGCAGGAAAACCTCTGCCTGCCCCCGATAAAGCTGTTGTGATTGCTGCGGGAATCTTTCCCAATATTTGTAGTGGTCCAAATGCATTTTGAATTCGTCATCATTGGCATGCACCCATGCGCCAATGTGATTTTGCAGGTTTTCCGGCAACCAACCATCCGGGTCGTTTTGAGTCAATGCCCAATGCATGATTTCACGACTTTCCTCCAGCACACATCCATCGGGCAGGCACAGCACCGGCACCGTCGCCTTGGCCGATGCCGTCAGCAGGGCTGCAGGTTTGTCTCTGAGCAATACTTCGCGCAATTCATAAGCTACCCCTGCATAACGCAAAACCATGCGCGCCCTGATGGCATAAGGACAACGTCTGAAAGAATAGAGTATGGGTAGCATGCGAAATGATCAATCTGCCTGTAAAATCGTGAGCCGACATGATAGCGGAATGTCGCACAGCAGGTGATGGCCTACCTGTCCTGCCCGGCATGCTCCTTGATATGTGCCCGCACATCAACCCAGATTTTCAGTGCAATGACCAACAATAAAACCGGCGTTGCACTGCCCAGCACCAACGTCAGGCCGCCACCGAAAATCAGCACCAGATGCATGACGACAATGCGCCTGTAGGGCTCCGTCATCTGCTCGTTCACCGACCTGGATTCAAATTCGAAGCGTCCCAGAAAATTGACCACGAAGGAGTAACCGTGGCTGAGAAACAGGGCCAGCAAGGCGGGCCACAAAGTCATGAACATTCGGCCAACCTGGCTGAGATCACCGCCGGAAACCGAACCACCGGCACCCGGCCCTTCCACAAAAAAGGCGTAGATGAACAGAAAGTGCACCGCCATAAAGGCACTGTAATGCGCCATAAAGAATGTACCTGTAATCAGCGCAGCCCAACGGCTGATTGCGACAATCCTGGCCAGGTTGTAGATACCGATTATGGCACTTTCACACCAGTACAGGACCATAACCTCACCCAGACTCCAGTCGAAAAAGGCCGCACCTGTCACCGGTACCAGATTGGCCAGAATCAACAGCAGGGTTGACGGCGAAGACCAACCGATTGTCTGCACCGAGCGCAACGGGGAATGCGAATTGCCGGTAGTCGCCATTCTGGTTTTGAGCGGCTCGCCGATCGCCCAGGCTGGTCCCAACTCATCTTCAGTGGCCGTTCCTTCGCGTATGCTCAGGCCACACGCGGATTCGATATCCAGCTTGATTTCGTTCACGTCGCTGACCGACAGGTCCGAACCCAACTCCACCCGGTTCGCACCATAATCAAAAGCCAGGTGGTTGCCGCGCCAGGAACGCCCGGATTTCTGTGGTGCCGGCTGGCGCTGCAAATTGCGCATGGACCGCACCTCGTAACGGGACACCAGGCCAATGAACGGCAAACCAATGAATAACTCCAACTGATGCTCTGTGGCACGAATGACTTCCCGGCCCAACAACACCACCACCAGCACCGCTGTCAAAAGCAAGGGGGCGACAGACCAACCCAAAAACCAGGCACTGAGGAAAACCGCAACGACCAGGTTAAACAGGTCGTCAAAATTCGACCACTGTTCTGCCGCCTGATGAAAAGCCGCCCAGGCCGGAGCCAGTAGTAGGCCATCCAGCAATACCAGGAAAAAAATCAGTTTCCAGCTGCGCCGGAAGGGCAATACCCGGCGATAGCCTCCTGACCCTGGCAAGTCCATGCCAAGACGGAAATCCGGCCTGATACCTTTTCTGATCATTCCATCTCCCAAAATGGCTGCTCGGAAATTGTCCGCAACAATTCAAAGAATCATAGCACTGCGCTAATCCGGTTCAGCCCCTGCAGCCTTGACAAATCCGGATCATCTGCTTCACTGAAAGAAGGGAGGTAACCTCATGACCCTATACGAACCGGGCAATTTCCTGGCTGTTGGCACACGAGTGCTGCTGGTAGCGGGTGTGGGTTTCATTTTGGCTCTGGCGCCCTGTTCCCAGGCTTCCGTCGCGGCCGAGCCTGTTGGAGCAATAACGGCTTCCGCGCCCGATCCTATGGCCCCAATAGAAATCGGGCCCAGAGAATTGGCGGGCAAACCCGGCCTGGGAGAAAAGGCCCTGGCCAGCGCGGTGAGTGGTGTTGTGGGTGGTTTGTTTGGCGGCTCCGGCAAGAAATCATCCCAGCCTAAAACACGACGCGACCCCAGCCGTAAAGCAGAATACCAGCCCTACTTTGCCGAAGCTTTTGATACTGAAATCCAGGCACGGGGTTGGTGGACCAAAGACGGTCTGCTGATCAGTGCCAGAATTGAAGAATCGCCCGGCAAGGGCACATTCCAAACCCTTTTTCTGGAAAGTTGTGATGGGCGAAGGCTGTATCCGCAGCGATACGAGATTTACGATCTGTGGAATGAATCGTCGGTCAGCGTTTCCTGGTCAAAAACCAGCACCTCCAACGGCAAGATCATCAGCCAGGAAAGCGGAGGTTGGGATGACAACTGGAGTAAAGACTTTTCCAGCATCAAACCCGTCGCTGGTGAATCGGCTGCCATTCCCGGCACCTGGCAGCAGTTGGGTTTTGACCGGGCACAAAGCGGTGTAAGGCAGATCGGAGCTTACTTCAAACTGACACCACGGCAACTGGCTGACATGGGTGAGTTGGGTTTATTTATCCACACCTCACGCCCCACCCAAGATCCGGTAACCACCGCACCGGCATACTGGCTACTCCACCCAGACAACGAAAAACAACCGTTGTTGAGCACTGCGAGTTGGCCATCCGGACCATCAACTGAATCCGGTACCTCGCAAACCGTGTCAGCAGCATGTCAGCAACAACAGGATTTAATGCTGGCGGCGGCCGGACAACCCGATCCAGGTCAAGAACCCTTCCCAGGCTATCCGCTACCGCCTCCCAGACGTACAGCGGGATCTGCTGCAGGTTTTCCGTTAGCAACCGAGTTGACGTACAAAGTAAAAGGAACCGGCCAAACCACTGGACATATAGCTGATCTGACCGTCACCAACCCCGGTAATACCGCCAACGAGGTTCCGGCCATGAGCTTCTATGTTCCTTCCGACGGTAAATATCAGCCTTACGTGGCCAAACCATTGCCGGCCACACCCATTGCCGCCGGCAGCAGCCAGACCATACCCATCTATGGTTATTGTGGCGATGTTCACCGACCACCCGTTCCAGCCGGTGAGGATCTGCCACCACCCGGTGATTGGATTGTGGTTACGGGGCCGGTAGACCAGATCCAGATTCCACCCCGCTCGGGTGCTGCCGCACCGGGGCTGGCCTTGATACCCGGTACTGACAGGCCCTTGCCACGGGCCATCAGCCAGTACGATGAACCGCTTTTGGCCGCCCCCCTGTTGCTGGCAGCCATGGAAGAAATCGAGCGCAAGACCGATGAACTGCAGGCCAGCGGCAATCTACAGACGCCTTTCTCGGCCAACCCCGAGCGCGAACGCGAAGCTGTAATACAGCAAACGATCTGGATTTACGCTGCTGAACTGGAAGGTGAACCCTATACCAAGGAAGACTTTACCGAACGACTGGAACAACAATACGAAGACCGCAGTGGCATCCCCATTACCGCGGCCAAACCGGAAGAACAGGAGCGGCTGCAGCAGGGTGCCGACGATTTCTGGGATGCCTTTGAACTGGTGGGCTTAGAAGCCAAGGTAATCAATGTCCAGGATGCCTCGGCAGAAGCGACTGGCACTCCGGAGCCGACGGAGGCCAAGGCAGCACCTGTGCCTGGCAGCCCGGAAATGGTGGCCGCCGATGGCTGCAAGGGCAACAAACACATCCATCACAGCGATCGTCAGGTACAGGTAACCATAGCCGAATCATATGGTGATGATGAAAGCCGCAAGAAGATTTCCGCCGGTATCAAGCAGGCAGTTGAATCACAAGACAGCGCCTATGTCACCACCACGCCTCCATCTACCGCCTATTCCCTATGGCGAGACGATGCCATAGGTGGCATTGCATCGGCCTATGCAAAGTCGGTATTCCTCGAAAAAAACAAGCAGGATTGGGTGTGGTCAACCGATCCGCTAACAACCCATGCCAAAGGCACTGGTAGCCATACGCTGTCATTCAAACCAGGGCCGGATTGCAAGGCAAGCGTTGCCGGTGCAGCGTTGATGTGGATCAAATCGTCTTCCGAAGCTTTTGACCCGCTGGAAAAGAACATTGAGGTATTTCGTGCGCTTGATGCCGTCAAGGAACTGTCAGTTGAATATGTGGCTGGCAAACTGCCTCCAGGCATTGATGAGGCCGTTGAAGCAGGTGTGGATGCAATCACCAACCCGGCCAGCGATACCTACGCGAGTGCCCATGGAACTGCCACGCTAGCGGTAGGCGGCCAGACAGACGGTGGTGTTGCAGCCAACCGGGTGGTGTATAAACGCAAAGACAAGGAAGACAAAGCCATCATCGGGGGCGGTGCTACGGTCAGGAAATTCTTTGCAGCAGATGTTCGACCCAACTCCCTGACTTCCAAAATAGATGGCACGGTTACAATGGAAGCAGGTGCCACGGGCAACGGTTTTGCCAAAGCCTATCTGGAGTCCGTTTACGGCACACTATTGGTAGGTGTGTGTGAATGCCCGAGCGGAATTTCCTATGAAATTCTCAGTGACGCCCAGATGTTCATTCGCACCGATGCCGCAAAAGGTGCTGTTGATGTGGCTCTGCGAGACCTGAAAGCAGCAGTTGACCGGATCAGTAAGGATATTGAGTCCGGTGCCCAGGACACCGATGGCGAGAAGCTCAAGAAGCGTGTTGAAACCGAACTCAGGAAATGGGGTGACAGTCAGGCAGGCCAACGCTTCCAACCCAAGGAAGGCAAAACTCAGGACTGAGACCTACCTTAATGCAAAATACGGATTGATTACGGCGTTGCCACCTGTCGATCCTGTTGCGCCTCAGCCCAACGAGCCGCCAGTTGCCAGGGATCATCTCCTTCCAGAGTTGTGGCGTGATGGGTGGCCTGCTCAAAGCCGTAGGCCGCACGAATCAGGACCGGTTCGCTGAATGCGGTGCCGACAAAAGATAAACCGGCGGGTAAACCTTTGATTCGCCCTGCCGGAACGGTGATGTGTGGATAGCCTGCGATTGCGGCCATGGTGCTGGAGCCGCCAATAAAATGATCACCGTGCACCAGGTCGATAGAAAAAGGCAGCGAATAAGACGGCATAACCAACAGATCCAGCGCATGCTCGGCCAGCAACCGGTCCAGTGCGGTGCGGGTAAAACCCTGAATCCGTTCCAACGCCTGCACGTATTCTTCGCTATCCAGCCCACCCTTCACCTGAGATGCCTCAAACAGGCTTTGTCCAAACCAGGGCATTTCCCGATCCGCATTTTGCTGATTGAAAACAATCAATTTGGCCAGTGTCAATTCGCCCGCAGCGCCCGGCAAGCCAGCGAGATAATCATTCAGATCGTGTTTGAATTCGTATTCCAGTACATTCAGCGAATCATCCGAAAACCCTTCCGGCCAATCCGGGAACATCAAATCATCCTGCAGGACGGCGCCCTGCGCTTGCAGCACTTTCACCGCCTCGTCAAACAGAATTTCCGAACCATCCTTGAAGTCGAATGAACGGATCACGCCAATGCGCAGTCCTTCCAGACCGTTTGCCTGCATTTGTGACACATAGTCCCGGCCAAAGTGTTCGCGCGCTATCAGTGTGGCTGGATCTTCAGGATCTTCACCTTCCATGACGGATAACAACAATGCAGCAGCTTTCACGCTGTAGGCCATGGGACCGGCCGTATCCTGGCTGTGCGCAATCGGTACGATGCCACGCCGGCTGACCAGGCCCACAGTCGGTTTTATGCCGACGATGCCGTTGCTGGCAGCCGGACAGATTATGGAACCGTTGGTTTCTGTGCCCACGGCAAACGGTACATAACCTGCCGCCACGGCTACAGCCGAACCTGAGCTGGAACCGCACGCAGTACGGGAAGGGTCGATGGCATTGCGCGTCAGGCCGCCCACACCGCTCCAGCCACTGGTGGAATTTTCATCCCGGAAATTGGCCCATTCCGACAGATTGGTTTTGCCCGCAATGAGCAGACCAGCTGCTCGCATTCGTCGGGTAATTTCGGCATCCCGGCCGGTATGGTTATCCACCAGGGCCAATGAGCCAGCCGTGGTGGCTTGCGCTGTGGTCTCGATATTGTCTTTCAACAGCACCGGCAAACCCTTCAAGGGGGCACTGTCAATATCAACCGAAGTCGTTGCCCTAGCTTGCGCTTCCAGCGTGGGATCCAATGCAATGACGGCATTGAGACCGGGCTCCCGGCGTTGCATGCGTTGGTGCATGATCTCGATCACATCGGCTTTCGCCGGATCTGGTTTTGTAACCCCAGCCTGTGCCGTTGTCATTCCCACCAGCCATCCCATAGCAACAACGGGCAAGCACGTAGATATCAAGCAGTAGCCAAGGCGATTCATGCACATCCTCCATCATTCCAGCAATGTGACGTCGGGCGATAATATGCCCCACTCTCACCAGATTTCACAACCATTTATTGAGAAAAATCATTAGCCTATTCACAGAAAGCTAAAGAAAAGTATAGAATGCGGGACATAAGACCGAAACAGGCCAGCAGCAAGGAAGGAGAGGATAATGTGGATTCAACCCGGCTGGATCGCTACGGCCGCGATTGCTTTGGCAATCAGCATTCCCGGCCAGGCAGCAACTCCCGATTTCACCCATCTCAAAGGCAACCCGGGCCTGCATTCAGCATCTGCCCTGGTCACAGATCAGCAAGGCAATGTGATATATGGCAAGGACCTGGACACGGTTCGACCCATAGCCTCCATAACCAAATTGATGACTGCCATGGTTGTGATCGACGCCGGGCAGGATCTTGATGAACCACTCACCATTACCAAAGAAGATCGTGACACCATCCAGCTAACGGGCTCAAGGTTGGCCTATGGCGCCACGCTCAGCCGTAAAGACCTGCTTTTGATCGCCATCATGTCTTCCGAAAACCGGGCAGCCGCTGCATTGGGACGCAACTGGCCGGGCGGCACTGAGGCATTCGTGAAACAGATGAATTCAAAGGCTGCTGAACTGGGTATGAGCAACAGCCACTTTGCCGATCCTGCGGGACTGAATCCCGGCAACCGGTCTACTGCCCGTGATTTGGGCAAAATGACAGTTGAAGCACAGCGATACCAGATCATCCGCCTGGCCAGCACCACCCAAAGCAAGGAAGTAAGACCGTTTTCAGACCGTGGTCCACTGACTTACGTCAATACCAATCGATTGCTTAAAAACAGCAATTGGGATATTTCGCTGAGCAAAACCGGCTACCTGAACGAATCCGGTCGCTGCCTGGTCATGCAGGCCCGAATCGAAGGTGAAGCAGTTTTTATCGTGCTGCTGAATTCCTTCGGCAAGCTCACACCTTTTGGAGACTCCAACCGTTTGCGCAAGTGGATGATGGCACAGAATTGAGCAGGTACCTTCAGGGTTTAGCCGTTCATATCAAAAGCCCTGTTCGACGAGTGGTTGTAATAGTCCCATCAGTGGTAGTGCCCAAACCAGTGTAGCGTGATAAATTTTCCTTGCCTGGATTAACGGACCAAAAGGATATTGGCCATGATCATGTGGAAAGGATGCCACCGTAGTACCTGTCGCGCCCATATTTCGGGCTTCTCTATTATCGAAATTCTCATCACGCTGGTACTGATTGCCATATCAATCAGCCTGGCTTTGCCTTCGCTGCAACAGTTCTCAGCAAATAATCAGGTGCAGGCAGCCAGCAATTCCATTGTCAGCGGCCTCAACATGGCTCGCTTCAATGCCATCACCACCGGCGAAGAAACCACCATCTGTCCATCGGCAGACGGTCAGAATTGCAGCAATAACAGCTGGGGCAACGGCTGGATAGTCTTCACTGATGTCAATGGCAACTCAGCGGCTGACACCGACGAGCTGGTGCGCATTGTGGAAATTGAAGGCAATATCCAGGCCAGTGGCTTTGGCAATGCCATCACATTCGATTCCGATGGCACGACTTCGCAGGGCAGCGACACCGTCATAACCAGTTGCTACCAACATACGGCTGTCAGCAGCAAATGCGTCAGTATTACAATCAATCCATTTGGCTCCATTGCCTCAGCCGAGTCATCTTATTCCGAACCGGAGTTGGAGACTGCAGGTACTGAACCCTCCATCGACGGAGTAACCTCATGACACCGCGCAATCGCCAGAGCGGTGTTTCGCTGATTGAAATACTGGTTGCTGTGGTCATATTCAGCGTCAGCCTGGCAGGCCTGGCCGGTTTGTCCCTCACCAGTCTGCGCAACACAGCAGATGGGCATTTCAATTCTCAAGCAACCATCCTGGCTGACCAACTGGCGGATACCATGCGGGCCAATCTGACCGGTTATGAAACCGGCCAATTTGTCAGCACACCAGCCAGTACTGAAAAAGTCTGTTCGCCGGGCACCAAATGCTCTGCTGCCGAACAGGCGCAGTACGACACGGGTAAATGGCAAACTCTGGTAGCAGGTGTTTTGCCAGGGGGTGTTGCGCTGATCTGCATGGACTCCACTCCTAACGATGGGCAGCCGGATGCCCCTGCCTGTGATGGCCTGGGTATGAATACTGTCAAATTATTCTGGCTGGACAGTCGCAGTTCTGATGTTCTTGCCGAAAATGAAACCTTTCATCGTCATGTTGTAACGGTGGTGCCATGAAACATATCAAGTTTGCAAATACGAAAGGCATGACCATCATCGAACTGATGGTGGCAATGGCTCTGGGCCTGATTCTGACGGGTGTCATCATCACCATGTTCAGCAGTGCCAGAGCCAGCTACCAACTGCAGGATGGGCTCACGCGGATCCAGGAGGATGGCCGTGTTGCCATCAGCCTGATCGCTGAAGAAGTACGTAAGGCAGGCTTTCGCAAACCGGTTTGGAATGACCCCTTGAATGGTTACTCGCCCATCACCGATGGCTCGGTCAACGGCGCTTCCAACGGCAACGATACCCTGCAATTCATGTACATGTCAGACACCGACTGCACTGGCACGGTCAACACCAACATCGATCCCGAAACGACTGAACCGGTGGCTGATTACAAGCGGATGACATTTGCAGTAGATGGCAATGCAACTCTGGTGTGGAGCTGTGCTTTTGGCAGCAACCCGGACAGCCTGACGGTGCAATCGGCAAACCAGCCGGTGATTGATGGCGTCGAAAGTTTTCAGGTTCTGTATGGCGTAGACACTGATTTTCCACCCGATTTCAGCATCAATGCCTGGACCACTGCAGATAACATCGAACCCAAAGCCTCGGTCTGCATGCAAAGCCAGTATCTGTGTGAAACCGGCGGCTTATTGAATGACATGCTGAATGGCGTTCCGGTTGCGATCAAACTCGCGTTACTGATTGCCAGCCCGGAGCCTGCCGAAACCGAGACGATCAGCCAGACTTTTGATGTGCTGGATGTGCCCGTCACAGTTTCTTCAGACAGCAATCAACTGATGCGCAAGGTTTATACGACCACCGTGACGCTGAGGAATATGACCATATGAATATCAAATCTTCGAGAGGTGGTTTTTCTGTACCGCACAGGCGGCAACAAGGTGCTGTTCTGCTGGTTGGACTGATGGTGTTGGTGGTCCTGGCGCTGTTGGGTGTAGCTTATTCCCAGGTGTCGGTTATTCAGGAGCGTCTGGCCGGAAACTTCAAGGACCTGAGCATCGCTTTCCAGTCCTCCGAGTCGAGCAATCGTTGGGGTATGTCCTGGTTGCAAAGTCTGGGTGGAGGTGTTCTCAGCCGGCCGTTTCCCTGCAATGCAGAATGTGACGAAACCACGCCAGTACGTGAAGTCGGCTACTACCCGGCCCATCCCGGCCCCAAGAACAGCTACTGGTCGGAAGCGGGTGTCTATGGCATACGGCCTATTGACGGTGAAGACATGTCCTACAGCGTGGCCATGGTTCACGAGCAGCCCAAATACGTGATGGAACAGCAATTTTTCATGCGTGATGACCTCGCGGGTGATCCCCAAAAAGGCGTTGCTTTCTATCGGGTAACAGCCAAAGGAATTGGTGCACGACCCAATAGCGACGCCATCATCAGTGCTGTTATAGCCAAACGATTTGAATAGCCCTGTTTAAAAAATTCAGCCAAAACAGATAGGGTAATAGAAAAAGAATAAACTTTACTAAAAACTTAAAGAAAACATATGTTTATTCCAAAAAGGATATTGAAAGATAATCTTAAAAATTGTGCTTGATAATATTTTAATCATATTTGTACTTATTATTTCAATAATAATATAATCAAAAAC
>CAZRTG010000022.1:0-30113 GCA_964602895.1 uncultured Wenzhouxiangellaceae bacterium | reverse complement strand
TGCTGCCGACAAATAAGGCTGAATCGCGACCATGGGTCGCTCCCACAGCATGGCTTGCTCCCACAGCATGGGTCGCTCCCACAGTATGGGTTGCCCACGGATTAACCCCCGGGTGGGCCCACAAACATGCGGTAGGCGGGGTTTTCGCTTTCTGCCTGATAGGGGTAGGCGGTTGAATCCAGGAAAGTCTGGAAATCGGCCAGATCGGAATCGGGCACCTGTATGCCCATCAACACACGGCCGTATTCAGCCGCAAAATTGCGGTAGTGGAACAGGCTGATATTCCAATCCAGGTGCATGCCACGGAGGAATTTCAACAGCGCACCGGGGCGTTCCGGAAATTCGAAGCGGTAAATTCGTTCATCCGTTACATTGGCCCGTCCGCCCACCATGTGGCGGATATGCAAACGTGCCATTTCGTTTGAAGAAAAATCAGTGATATCAAAATCGTTCTGAACCAACAGGTCGACAATTTCCTGCTTTTCCGCAACACCATCGCGCAGAGCGATGCCAATGAAGATATGTGCATGGACGGGGTCAGAATACCGGTAGTTGAACTCGGTAATGCCCCGCTCACCGATCAACTCGCAGAAATGCAACAAGCTCGAGGGCTTTTCCGACAGGGTTACTGCCAATAAAGCTTCCTGTTCTTCGCCCACCGCCGCACGCTCGGTAATATGCCGTAGTCGTGCAAAGTTGACATTGGCACCGGACAGAATGCCCGCCACACAGGCTCCCGGTTCCGGGTGCTCCTGGAAATAACGCCGGATACCCGCCATGGCCAGTGCACCCGCGGGTTCGGCGATGGCTCGGGTATTTTCATAAATTTCCTGTACGGCGGCACAGATTTGATCGCTGCTGACGGTGATTATGTCGTCCAGCATGGCCGAGCAGATTTCATAGCTCAGATCACCGGCCCGGCGCACTGCAGCACCTTCGGCAAAATGTCCCACGCCAGGCAGGCTGACCGGTTTGCCCGCCGCAAAAGCAGCTTGCATTGATGCCGATTCATCCGCTTCCACACCGATGATTTTTATATCGGGCTGCAGATAACGGGCCACCATGGCGACGCCAGCAGCCAGGCCGCCACCACCGATGCAGATAAACAAATAGTTGATGGGCTTGGTCGTTTGTCGTATCAGTTCCAGAGCGATAGTGGCCTGGCCGGTGATGACCTCTGGATCGTCATAGGGGTGAATGAATACGCGGCCATTGTCTGCAGCCATCCTTTTGGCGGTTTCACAGGCGGTATCAAAATCTTCACCTTCGATAATCACCTGTGCACCCATTTTGCGCACCGCATCAATTTTGATTTCCGGTGTCACGGTGGGCATCACCACCAAAGCATCAATGCCCAGGTGTTGGGCCGCCATCGCCACACCCTGTGCGTGGTTGCCCGCAGAGGCACAGATCACACCCCGTCGCTGTTGCTCGGGGCTGAGGCTTTTGATCTTGGCGTAGGCGCCGCGCAACTTGAAAGAAAACACGGGTTGCAGGTCTTCACGCTTGATCAACACATCCACGCCCAAACGCTCGGCCATCAGCGGCATGGTCTGGAACGGGGTTTCCAGTACCAGGTCTTCCAGACGACACTGCAAAATTTTTGGTATGTAGTGCTCGTACAGTGCTTTGCGACGCTGTTCAAGATCGGCTTTATTGCCAGCCTGAAGCCTGTTATCCAACGAGACAGTGGAATTCATCAGGCGGGGCCGGTAAGGGGAGTGGTGGCCGATTTCACAGTATGGCTTAGCCTGGCGCAAACCTCGGCCGTTACTGCATCGGTTGAACGGCCATTTTTGACCAGGTCGTAAGTCAAAATGCCCTCTTCCCAGCATTGGTGTATGGCCTGTTCCAGGGCAGTGGCTGCATCGAACTGGTGCAGGGAATGGCGCAACAACATGGCCAGGCTGAGCAGCATGGCATACGGATTGGCTATGCCTTTCCCGGCAATATCCGGAGCGGAACCGTGCACCGGTTCATACAGGCCGAAGTTGCCGTCCGCCAACGAGGCCGACGGCAGCAAGCCCATTGAACCGCACAACATGGAGGCTTCATCGGAGAGAATGTCGCCGAACAGGTTTTCGGTCAAAATCACGTCAAAGCTGGCGGGCCGGGTGAGCAAGTGCATGGCACAGGAGTCTACCAACTGGTGTTCCAGTGTGATTTCAGGATATTCGTCCCTGGCAATCCGGGTGCTGACTTCACGCCACAGGCGCGAAGTTTCCAATACATTGGACTTGTCGACCTGGGTAACGCGACGATCGCGTTGCATGGCAATGTCGCAGGCTTTGCGGGTCACACGGCTGATCTCGTCGACTGTATAGGAACAGACATCTTCAGCCCGGTCACCGATACGGCGTCTTTCGCCAAAATAAATGCCACCGGTCAGTTCGCGCACAATCATCAGGTCGACGTTTTGCAACTTCTCCGGGCGTAAAGGCGAAAAAGTATGCAGGGCCGGGTGAGTCACCACCGGCCGCAAATTACAGTACAGGCCAAACTCGGCACGTATGCGCAGCAGGCCTTTTTCCGGCCGCAAGGCGGGTGGGTTCGGATCCCATTTCGGACCACCCACCGCACCCAGCAAAACGGCGTCGGCTTTACGACAGGCATCGATCGTGGCAGCCGGTAAAGGATCGCCGGTTGCATCCAGCGCAGCACCACCAATCAATTGTTCGTCCAACTCAAAAGTCAATCCGAAAAGTGGACCCAATACGTCGAGCACCGCCACGGCTGCTGCATAGACTTCAGGCCCGACACCGTCGCCGGGCAGGGCGACAATGCGAAAATCGGAGCGCTGGCTGTTAGCGGGTTTGGCGTTGTTCATACGCACTGATGTCCTTTTCGTGTCGTAACAGGAAACCGAGTTGGTCTATACCCTGGCTGAGGCAATAAGCCGGGAACGGGTCCAGGGGAAATTCGATTTCTCCCAGGCCAGCCACGCTGAATTTTGTGGCCGGGATATCAACCTGGATTTCCACACCGGGATGTTGCAACAGCCAGTTGGCTACTTCATCACTCACCGTAATCGGTAACAGGCCATTTTTGAGCGAGTTGTTGCGGAAAATATCGGCAAAGCGACTGCTGATGACCGCTTTGACGCCCATGTCCAATAACGCCCAGGGGGCGTGTTCGCGCGAAGATCCGCAGCCGAAATTGGTTCCGGCAACGATCACTGCGTGCTGTTCGGAATCAAAGCCCTGCAAAGGATGGTCGCTTTTGGCTGTGCCATCGGGCAGATGGCGCCAGTTGTAAAAGCAGAATTTCCCCAAACCGGCACGTTCGGTGGTGGTCAGAAATTGTGCCGGAATAATTTGATCCGTATCGATGTTTTCGAACGGCAGATTGAATGTGTGTGTTGTATAGGAAGCTGCAGAGCTCATGTGCGTGTCTCCATGGCTGCCAGGGTGGACTCGGGCAGCAGGGTTCTGGGATCGGTAATGTGCCCGGTAATCGCACAGGCAGCGGCGGTCAATGGCGATGCCAGTACCGTACGTACATCGCGTCCCTGCCGCCCTTTGAAATTGCGGTTGCTGGTGCTGACCACCAGGTCACCCGGCTGGCCGATATCACCGTTCATACCGATGCACATCGAGCAACCCGGTTCACGCCATTCAGCGCCGGCAGCGATAAAAATCCGATGCAACCCTTCGCTTTCGGCTTGCTTTTTGGTGGCTTCCGAGCCGGCTACCACCAATACACGAGTTCCTGCGGCCACTTTACGGTCTTTGAAAATGTCGGCGGCAGCACGCAGGTCGCTGATGCGCGAGTTGGTGCAACTGCCGATAAAAACCATGTCGACCGGCTGGCCTTTGATTTCAGCCCCGCCTTGCAACTGCATATACTGCAAAGCTTCCTGGGTGCCGGAACCGGCATCATTGGGTACGCGATCACCAATGCCGATCACCATGCCAGGGTTGGTACCCCAGGTCACGCTGGGTTCGATTTCATTTGCATTGATCTCGACCAAACTGTCAAAGCGGGCACCCGCGTCGGTTTTGAGCGTTTTCCAATAAGCAAGCGCCTGGTTCCAGCCTTCACCGGCCGGAGCCATGCTGCGGCCTTCAAGGTAATCAAAGGTGGTCTGGTCCGGCGCCACCATGCCTGCCCTGGCACCGCATTCAATCGACATATTGCACAGGGTCATGCGGCTTTCCATGTCCATGGCGGCAATGGTGCTGCCGTGGTATTCGATCACACAGCCGGTGCCGCCATCGACGCCGATTTCGCCGATGATATGCAGGATCACATCCTTGGCCGTAACCGCAGGATTCAGCTTCCCATCGACCTTGATACCGAGTGTTTTTGGTTTGCGCTGCAACAGGCATTGCGTGGCCAGCACGTGACCCACTTCAGTGGTACCGATACCGAATGCCAGTGCACCAAAAGCGCCATGGGTGGAGGTATGGCTGTCACCACACACGATGGTCATACCCGGTTGGGTAGCACCCATTTCCGGACCTATCACGTGCACGATGCCACGGTTGGGACTGTCCCAGCCATGCAGCACCAGCCCGTATTCAGCACAATTACGATACAGCGTTTCCACCTGTTCCCTGGCCTGTTCGGTGACGTATTGATATTCGCCGTTGGCATCGGGCGGGGTGGTGGGCGTGGAATGGTCGATGGTTGCCAGGCAAAGATCCGGCCGGCGTACTTTCAAACCGCGTTGTTTCAGCTCGGTGAACGCCTGGGGCGAGGTGACTTCATGCACCAGGTGCAGATCGATGTAGAGAATGGCCGGCGCACCCGCAGCTTCTGCCGCGGTAGATGCCGATGATTCATCACGAACCAGATGGCTCTGCCAGATTTTCTCAAATAAAGTGCTGGGTAACGCGTGTGACATAAAACGGGTCCTTTTCCAATAGTGCCTGAACAGTCAGGTCTGATATTCTGCCTAAACAGCGGCTTTCAATGCCGGTTCGGCAATGCTGCGGCCCTGCTGTTGCTGATGGCGATTCATGATGGTCACCAGCGCGCGCGCCGAAGCCTCAACGATATCGGTAGAAACACCGGTACCCTGGTAACGACTGGCACCCACGGTGGCTTTCACCGTAGCGCGACCCTGGGCATCACTGCCGCCCGAAACCGCACTGACCTGAAACTCTTCCACCAGCAGGTCTTCATCCAGGCAACTGGTGAGTGCATTGACGATGGCGTTCACCGGCCCATCGCCGCGGCCGCTGTAGATACGCGGTGCCTGGTCATTAAAGCGCAGCTTCACGCTGGCTTCGGCAGACTGATCCGAATCATCAATTTCGGTATGAATCGAGATGGCATCCAGGTACCAGGGGCCGTCCTGTTCGTGCCCCAGCACCAGTGCTTCGATGTCTTCGTCATAAACACTTTTCTTGCGATCGGCCAGCGCCTTGAACTCTTTGAACAGGTCCTGCAACTGTTCCGTGCTGACCGAGAAACCCAGGGTTTCCAAACGATCACGGAAGGCATGGCGGCCGCTGTGCTTGCCCAGAACCAGGCTGTTTTCCGGCACACCCACGGTTTCCGGTTTCATGATTTCGTAGGTCTCGGAATTTTTCAGCATGCCGTCCTGGTGTATGCCGGCTTCGTGGGCAAAGGCATTACGCCCAACGATGGCTTTGTTTGGCTGCACCTGCGAGCCGGTGACGGCACTGACCAGGCGACTGCAGGGATACAGCCGTGTGGTGTCGATGCCGGTACGCATTTTGTAACGGTCCGAACGGACGTGCAAAGCCATCACGACTTCTTCAAGCGAGCAATTACCGGCACGCTCGCCAATGCCGTTGATGGTGCACTCCACCTGCCGTGCGCCACCATCAATGGCACCCAGGCTGTTGGCCACCGCCAGGCCGAGGTCATTGTGGTTGTGGCAACTCAGGATCACCGAGCCGTTGTGGCGCAGGTTATCGGTCAAATGCTGGTACAGCCGGGTGGCTTCGCTGGGCGTGACATAGCCGACGGTATCGGGCACGTTCAATACCCGCGCACCGGCTTCAATGGCCGCCTGGAAATACTCGGTCAGATAATCGATCTCGGTGCGGCCGGCATCTTCTGCAGTCACTTCAATATCGTCAAAATACTTGCGACCAAATTCCATGGCCTTGCACATTTCGTCGATGATCTGCTGCTTGCTCATGTTCAGCTTGAACTCGCGATGGATCGGGCTGGTGGCAATAAAGATATGCAGGCGCTTGTTTTTGGCGCCTTCCAGTGATTTGGCCACAGCTTCGATATCGCCCAGGCGGGTACGGGACAGACCGCAGATGGTGGCCTTGAGACCCAGTGCTCCGACTGCCCGTACCGACTCAAAATCACCTTCTGATGCCGCCGGAAAGCCGGCTTCAATGACATCAACGCCAAGCTCGTCCAGCGCCTTTGCTACCTGGAGCTTTTCGCGCACGTTCATGGAGCAGCCGGGGGACTGTTCACCATCACGCAAAGTGGTATCAAAGATATGGACGTAGCCACTGTCTTTTTTTGTGGGGTCTTGCTTGGCGTTCATGTTTTTACTCCTGATTGCTGCCGGACTGATGCCCGGCAGTTAACTCGTATAACAGCCTTGGATTCAAATGTCGTAAATTCAGGCATTGGGTTCATCGTCAAATGGAGGAAACGAGGTCACGGCACCCTTGGATGCGGATGACACTGCGTAGGCATATTTGGCCAGTGCACCGGACCTGTATTGGCGTGCGCGTGGCTGCCAGTCTGCACGACGTGATTCGAGATCGGCGTCGGTGGATACGCTGCGCTGGTCGACGTTGATGGTGATGGTGTCGCCCTCGCGCAACAAGGCAATGGGCCCGCCATGTGCGGCTTCAGGTGCAATATGACCCACCATGAAACCGTAGGTTGCGCCGCTGAAACGGCCATCGGTGATCAAAGCCACATGCTTGTCCAGGCCCTGGCCCACCAGCGCGGCCGTGACCGCCAGCATTTCGCGCATGCCGGGTCCACCGCTGGGGCCTTCGTTGCGAATGACGATCACATCGCCGGAATTGATCTTTCTCGCCTGTACGGCCGCAAAAGAAGCTTCCTCGCTTTCAAATACGCGCGCCGGTCCGGTAAAGCTGAATTCGCCATGACCGGCCAGCTTGGCCACACAGCCTTCCGGTGCAATATTGCCGTACAGGATACCGAAACCGCCGCGTGGCTTGATCGGTTTATCAAAAGCAGTAACCACTTGCTGGCCCGGCGCTTCTACCGCATGGACACATTCTTCAAACAGGCTGCGGCCACTGACCGTTGGTGTGTCGGTCAACAAGCCGGCCTTGCGCAGCCGCTCGATGACCAGTGGTGTACCGCCGGCCGTAAACAGGTCCGGTGCCATGAATCGTCCGGCCGGTTTCAAGTCACCGATAATCGGCGTTTTGCGGGAAATCTCATCGAATTCATCGATATCAAATTTCACGCCGGCTTCACGGCCAATGGCCAGCAAATGCAGGACGGCATTGGTTGAACCGGCCGTGGCAGTTACCACCGTGGCGGCATTGCGCAGGGATTCGTGACTGATCAGCGCGCGGGTATTCATGCCTTCGCGGACCTGCTCCACGATACGGATACCGCACTGCCGTACCGCTTCGGTTTTGTCCGGATGCACGGCCGGGATATCGTTTACACCCATCGGCGAGAGGCCCAGTGTGGTCAGTGCCATGGCCATGGTATTGGCAGTGAACTGACCACCGCAGGCACCGGCCGTGGGACAGGCTTCGGATTCAATTTCGAGCAATTCATTATCATCGATGGTGCCGGCGGCATGGGCACCGACGGCTTCAAACACATCCTGAATGGTGATGGGTATGCCTTTGTGTTTGCCGGGCATGATGGAACCGCCATAAATGACCATGCCGGGTACATCCAGTCTGGCTATGGCCATGGCGCCGGCCGGAATGGTTTTGTCACAACCCACCAGAGCGACCACGCCGTCCAGACAATGGCCGCGAGTGACCAGTTCGATGGAGTCGGCGACCACTTCGCGCGACATCAGCGAGCACTTCATGCCCTCGGATCCCATGGCAATGCCATCGGTGATGACGATGCTGCCGAATTCAACGGGCGTGCCGCCGGCAGCACGGATACCTGCTTTGAGGTGTTCAGCCAGCTCTCGCAGATGCATATTGCAGGGCGTGACATCGGACCAGGTGTTGACCACCGCGATCATCGGTTGGGACAGCTCCTTGTCGCCCATGCCGGTGGCGCGCAACATGGCTCGTGCGGCCGCGCGGTCGGGCCCTTTCTTGATTTGGTCGCTTTTCATCGTTCAGTCTTCTTTCCGTAGTTTGATAATTCTTGCCTGTAAGTTTGCCAGTTCTAAAAAACCAGCCCTGAAAAACCAGTTCTGAAAAAACGGGCACCAAAAAAAAACCCGCACTTTCCGGGTGCGGGTTCTTCAGGTTGATTTTAAAATCGCCTAGCCTGAGCCCGCACCTCTCCCTAGAATAAGAAGCAGAGCCAGTAGTGAACCCACAATAAACGTGCTGCGGGTTAACCACGCTGATTGAGTAATTGGCCGGGCAGGTATCCATTGAGCAACCAGGGTTTCGCCACTACGATGTTGCGTATGACGGTGTGCATCTGGCATGTGGTTGCAATAAGAGCGCATGCACCGATTCGACCACAGCGTATTTTTGATGTCAACCATTATTTCCATTAAGCCCCAAAATTGTTGTAGGAGGCAGCCATGCTGCCGACAAATAAGGCTGAATCGCGAGCATGGCTCGCTCCCACAGCATGGCTGCCTCCCACAGCATGGCTCGCTCCCACAGCATGGCTGCCTCCTACAGATCAAACCGTGCGGCGGACTCCGACGAAGCCCATACCCAACATCAGCATGGCCAGCAAAGCCAGGCCGTAGGGGTTGAGCGTGGGGATGCCTTCGAAGAACACGGTGTTGACGACCACACAACGGTCGCCTTGTCCGGCGCTGACTTCCAGGTTCATACACCCATTGTCCACTTCAACTGCGGGATCCAGTACACGCTCATTGACATGGCACTGAGTCGTTGGGTAATCCGGAATCACCTCCGCGGTAAACACCTGATCGGCGCTGCCGGTGAAACGCTTGCACCAGCGGGTGGGGCTGACGGACCCGTTTGGACCATCGGCTTCTGGCGGGCAAGCCGGATCGTTGTCGATGATCTGGCTGTCGCAGTAAAGGACAAGCTCGTAGCGGGTATCGACCCCACTCATGTTGGAACTGTTGAATAGCCATTGCTTTTCAATCACGACAGGCACTGGCAGAGGCGTATTGGTGATACGACATTCATAGGCACCAAAGCTCACACCTTCAAAATAGCAGCCGTTTTCATCTTCATAAACCCGGATAGCAGAGCCTTCCGGATCGTCAATCGCCTGATACGTCGGAGTGTATCCGTTCGGTACCGTCTCATTGATCTCGCAGTTCAGGTTGGCTGGGGTGAACGCAGTCATAACAAAAGTGACTGCATCACCTTCCGCAATCAGCTTGCTCTGATCCAGGATCAGGCCCGTGGTGCAGCTTAGGTTCGCCTCAACCTTCATCGGGTTGTTGTCGGTGAAGTCCTTGCTGACCCGGAACGTTGCCGGGCCACCCACTTCGGTGATCACGGTGTCGGTATTGTTGTCCGGAGTGGGGTCATCACCGTTCGTACCATCGTCAGCGATGATGGCGGTGTTGCTGATTTGCTCCACACCCACCTGCCAGGGCGTGACCAGCCTGACGGCAAACACCAGCATGACCGGATCTGCCCCGGCCACCACGGCGCCCCGGTCCAGGGTACAGGTAGATCCGGCGCTGATATCCGGTGTACAAACCCAACCGGGCTCACTGCTGTCAGCCTCAAAAGTGGTGAAGTCCGGCACGATTTCCGTGATGACAACGCCCGTTGCATTCTGGTCACCCACGTTCTGGTAAGTCAGGGTGTACGGCAACACATCGCCCGGTGCTACGGTTTCGCCGGTATCGACCTTGGTAATGACGAGATCGGGTGCGGCATTAACCGGTGTTGTGTCATCGTCCCGGTTGTTATCGGGCGTTGGATCATCGCCATTGGTGCCATCGTCCGCGATACGGGCTGTGTTGCGAATTTCTTCAACTCCGGAAGCCAAAGGCTTGTCTACCACGACCGCAAAAGCTGCCGTTGCCACCGGGTCGCCCGCACCTACAGCGCCTATTTCCAGAGTACAGCTTGCACCTGCGGTGGAATCGGGCGTACATACCCAACCCGGACTGCTGGCGAAGGTATCAAAGCTGCTGTTGAGCGGTACGGTTTCCGTGATCACAACCCCGACGGCATCCTGGTTGCCGACGTTCTGATAGGACAGGGTATAAAGCACCACCTCACCCGGAGCGGCTTCGATACCGCCATCGTCCTTGGTAATTACCAGGTCGGGTTGGGCTTCTACCGGTGTGTTGTCGGTGTCGCTGTTGTCATCCGGTGTTGGGTCCTCACCGTTCGTGCCATCGTCCGCAATGCTCGTGGTGTTAAGCAACTCAACCACACCGGACGGTAGCGGATCAACCACATCGACCGCGAAAGCAGCGGTTGCCAGTGAAGCGCCTGCTGCCACATCGCCAATCGCCAGGGTGCAAACCGAACCTGCATTCGCATCCGGATCGCAGGCCCAACCCGTTGTGCTGGCCCCGGCATTGAAGCTGGAATTGGCCGGCACTGTTTCGGTGATTTTCACACCGGTTGCATCCTGATTGCCGACGTTCTGATAACTCAGGACATAGGTAACCGTATCACCTGGAACAGCGGTGACATCGCCATCGTCCTTGGCGATCAACAGATCCGGCACGGCATCGATGGGCGTGGTGTCGGCGTCCACATTGTTCTCTGGTGTGGGATCGTCACCGTTGCTGCCATCGTCCGCAATGCGGCTGGTGTTGAACAACTCATCCACACCGGCGGGCAGGGGATCAACCACGGTCACCGCGAAAATAACGTTAACCGCGGCAGCCCCGGCCACCAGATCACCGATGTCCAGCGTGCAAACCGAGCCTGCGCTGCCATCCGAACCACAAACCCAACCTGGGCTGCTTGCGGCCAAGTTGAAGCTCGAGTTGGCAGGAACCGTTTCAGTAATTACCACGCCCGTTGCGTTTTGATCACCTACGTTCTGATAGCTCAGGGTGTAAGCAACCGTACCGCCCGGTTCAGTCCTTACGCCACCATCATCCTTGCGGATTACGAGATCAGGCTGGGCTTCTACCGGCGTTACATCGTCATCGCGGTTGTTGTCCGGTGTCGGGTCTGGGCCGTTGTCGCCGTCATCGGCAATGCTCGCCGAGTTGCTGATTTGTGTAATGCCAGCCGGCAAGGGCTTGTCTACGGTGACTGCAAACGTGACGGATGCGGTACCCGCAGCGGCCGATACGGCACCGATGTCCAGCGTACAGACAGAGCCCGCAGTGGCATCGGGTGAACAGTTCCAACCGGTGGTGCTTGCCGCTGAATTGAAGCGGGCGTTGGCAGGAACCGTTTCGGTAATCACAACACCGGTTGCATCCTGATCACCCACGTTCCGATAGCTCAGGGTGTAGACAACGGTATCACCCGGTTTTGCGGTGATATCGCCATCGTCCTTGGCGATCACCAGGTCAGGCGCAGCCAGCAGGGTGTTGGTGTCAGTATCTTCGTTGTTGTCGGGCGTTGGGTCAGCGCCATTGCTGCCATCGTCCGCGATGCTGGCTGTGTTGAACAACTGCTCAACACCCGCTGCCAGTGGATTGTCTATCGTTACTGCGAAGGCGACGGAGGCACTGGGATCGCCCGCAGCCACGGCACCGATCGCCAGTGTGCAAACCGAGCCTGCGTTGCCATTCGGGTTACAGGCCCACCCGGATGCGCTGTTGGCAGCGTTGAAGCTGCTGTGGGCGGGAACCGTTTCTGTGATGGTGGTTCCCGTGGCGTCCTGGTTGCCCACATTCCGATAGGTCAGGGTGTAGATAACGGTATCGCCTGCCGCGCTCTCATCGTTGCCATCATCCTTGCTGATCACCAGGTCGGGTGCAGCAAATACGGGCACTATGGTCGGATCGTCAGTGCCCGGCTCATCCGGGTCGTCACTGTCGATGGGCGGCAGTTCAGTTGAGTTGACAACCGCCTGATTCACCAGCTCGGTCACACCGGCAGGCAGAGGGCTGTTGACCGCGGTGTCGTAGCTGATGGTCACCGAGCCCTGTGGCGGGATGGTGCCAATGTTCACCTTGATGCTGGCATCTCCCGCGGTATTACCCGTGGCTACGCTGCCTTGCGTCGTCGTCACACTTCCAACCACCAGGCTGGAATTGCCATCCGGAATATCGTTCAGTTCCACATTGGTGGCATCAGCCACACCTTGATTGCGTACGACCAGGGTGTAGCGCAGGGTGTCGGCAGGTGACACCACACTATTGTCGTCCAGGTCGATGTGCAAATCAGCGGCTTTGCTGACCAGCAGATCGGGTACGCCAATTTCATCCTGGGCCTCAAGCGGTGGCAGGTCGCGTGCGTGTTCATCCGGACCGGGCAGTGTGTCAGCCTTGTCCAGAACGGCCACATTGACTACCGGGTTGGGTACGGGCGGGAGTTGTGCCAAATCCAGCTCAAACACAGCAGTCACGCTGGAGCCAACCGGAATGGAACCCACCGGCGATACGGCCAGAGGGTCGGTGCTGAAGGTCAGCGCAGTCTCTCCGGCATTGGGGCCTGGCGCAGTCTCCAGGTCAAAACCGGTTGAAAGCGAAATGATATTCAGTGACGCGCTATCCCAAACGGTGTCATCCAGCAGGTCGGTGACATTGATGTCATAAGCCGGCGCGGTGCCGGTATTCTCAATGGCCAGCGTGATGCGCACCTTACCGTTGCTGATGGGCCCCATGTTTTTGCTCAGGCTTAACACGGGCTCCACCACGTCGATGGTCGCACTGTCTGCAAGTGATTCCTGATTGCCGAACTCGAAAATCGCCGCATTGATCAACTCATCGCCGCCATTATTCTCAGGAACATCGATCACTCGGGCGACGATGCTGATCACGATATTATCGTTGCGGTCGCTGATATTGTCGGGAACGTTGGTGACCGTGCCAAAGTCAAGAATCACACGATCGTTGATGCCATCCGGACCGCCCTCACCCTGAAAGTCATCGATGACCGGAGTTCCCGGTTCGGACGTCGTTATGTTGGAGCCCATGAACGAAACGTGGGCTCCGACGACTTCCATATAGCCTTCCGAGTCAGATGCTGGTAACAGGTCGGTAACGATGGCGTTGGTGGTAGTGCCTTCGGAAAAGTGAATGGTCAACTCATAAGTGACGGTTTCACCAATCGTAATATCCCGATACAGAGGATTGCCCTGATCCGAGTTCGTGTCAGGTAAGCTGGATGCTACCGTCAGCTTCACAAAAGAGGGGCCATCGACGATGGCTTCGTCAAATGCCGTGGTCGTCTTGCGACGAGTCTCTCCCTCGGTAAAGTCTGGAGTAGAGTCATACTGAAGCGCCGCCGAATTGACGATTTGGTCACCGGGTCCGGCACTCACATCTACAATGGTTTTGTAATTGATCGTGCAACTCTCGTCTGCCAGGGACAGAGCGGGAATCTCAAATATCACGATGGGGGAGCCTGAAGAGTCCACCGTCCAGCCGGCGCAGGTGCTGTCTACTTCGAGATCACCGCCCCACTGCAACGCAGGGTCCGGAAGTGTTTCGGTAACGAGCAAAGAATAAGCCCCGGCCGTGGAGTCAGGCGTATGTTTGATCGTTAACTCATAGCTGACCGTATCGCCTGCATCGACCACAGCCGGATCGGGCGCTGCAATCAGCTTTTCCATGGACAATTGTGGCGCAACAATATCGACAGCGACGGTGCCGGAGATGCTCGTGTTACTGGTGCTGAAACTGGCGGTATTGATTTGATCTACCACACCACTCTGGTTGACAGGCATGTCCACGACTACCGCGACTACCTCAAATACCAGCCAGTCTTTTTGGTTATCTTCACCATCGGGTGCATTGGAAATGGCTCCCAAATCCCAGTCAACCCGATCATTAAACGTATCTGAATTGGTGTCTGAGGCCATCCCGGGTGCATTGAGGACCAGCCCGGTGCCTGAAAGGTTGTCACCAATTGAAACCAGCCTTGAACTGACCACACTGAAAATGGAGCTGCCGGTGGGTAGCAGGTCCCAGGCTTTCGCATTCTCGGATAAGCCTTCGGGTATAACGACTGTAAATTGATAGGTGACGTGCTCGCCGATGGTCAGGTCGACTTCGTCACCGAATTGGTCGGAACCGGTACCGTCGACTGATGTGCCGGTAATCACCTTGGTGATACCGGGTGATGTAATGGTCAGGCTGTGTGAATCATCCGCATTGCGCACGCGATCATTGGGATCGCCATCACCTGGCAGGCTGGACCAATGAAGCTCGGCCTTGTTGGTGATGACTTCGGCTGGGGTTGCGTTGTTGTTGATGGTTGCCTTGAAACTCAATACCGTTGGCAGAGCGCCCAATTGCACGGTATTCCATTTGGCTTCAATGCCATTGCCGACTTCACTGAGGGTGGGGAGCGGGCCAGAAACGTGACTTAACGAACCGCCAACCAGCGTCATCTTGGTGGGCAAGGTATCACTGAGTACCACATCAAAAGCGTCAGCAGTTGAAGCATTGGCATGGTTGATTGTCAGCGTAAAGGTCACTTCGTCGCCGGCATCGCCCTGCGTTACATCACCACCCTTGTCAATGGTCATGAGAGGTTCGACCACATCCATATCCGCGGTTGCAGTCGCATTCAACCCGGTACCAAACTGCACCGATGCGGTATTTTTCAACTGATCCAATGACGTGTTTGCAGGCAAATCACGAAGTACCGCGGTTATTGCAATTTTGATTTGCCTGGCTGCTTCAGGTGCGCCATTCGCGGGATTGGAAACTTCGCCAAAATCAAACACGGCAGAGTCATTGATGCCATCCGATAGCTGGGTATCCAGCAGGCTGGCGGGAGAGTCAGGTGATTTTTCCGTGGTGAGATTGGCACCCACAGAAACAATGGTCGCGCTCAGTATTTCCATGACGCCATTGGTGTAGGGCACTACATCGCTGATAATGACCTGCGGGGCCGTGCCTTCCGGAATGGTGGCCACTATTTCAAAGTCCACGGTTTCACCAATGGTCAGATCTTCAACCGCTGGACGAACCTGGCCTGTTCCAGTGCTGGCTTGCGACGTGCCGGTAATCACCTTGGTGAGTGAAACCGCTCTGATATCCACCTTTGCACTGCCTTCGGCTACGTAATCGTTAACGCCGCCCGTACCATTTCGCTCACCCTGTGCCGTTCCGCTGGCTCCCGGTGTGCTGCTGCCTGTGGGGTTGGCACTTGAACCACTGCCACCCGGCAGGCTGGTCCAATGGGCAAAAGCGGTATTGGAAATCGAAGTGCCCGGGGCCACCGCATTGTCGAGATTCGCGGTGTAAGTGACGGTTACGTTACAGGCCGGGGCCATGGTGCTTACAACGATGCTGATGTTGTTGCCGGCACTGTTGTCTGTGATACCGGAACAACCCGCTGAAGGTGTAATGGATTGGACGGCTACATTATTCAGTAGCGGACTCACCACATCTGAAAGTACGGCATCAAAAGCAGTCGTGGCATCGTCGTAAACCGAGTTGGTGAGTACGAGAGTGTAGGAAATCAGATCGCCTGCATCACCTATGGTCGGGTTGGCGGTTTTATCCACAGTCAGCAGCGGCTCGGAAATTCTGATGCGTCTGTTTCCTGAAGTTGCCAGCAGCGTGTTGCCCTGTAACACCTGAAAGGAGTTAACCCGGTTGTTACCGGCATTATTGCCCGCGACGTTCAATACCAGGGCATTGAACTCAACAATCAGAAATTCGGCATCGTCATCATTGTCGCCATTGACCACATTGCCGAGGCTAAAGGTATAGGTATCCGAACTTGCTGTGAAATTGGTAAAACTATATGTAAGGGCTGATGAAGGTACGTTCGCAAGACTTGCGCTGTTGCCGTTGATATTGGGAATCCCTGATACGGTTGACGACGTCAATCCGGTGCCGTTACTGACAAAAGCCGCACGCACTGTGCCATCGTTGAGAAAAGCCAGTCCGGCAGGCAATGTATCTACCAGTTTCAGATCCGTGATGGTGCCTTCCGGAATCCGCACGGCAAGTCGATAGCGGACTACCTCACCAATGGTGACGCGTGGGGGGTTGCTTGCATCACTGGTGCTGGCTTCAGAAGTTGCAACCAGGAGTTTACTGGGTACCACATTGGCAATATCTACCGTAGCTGTATCTTTATTGCTGGTAAATTTTGTGGCGCCTGATTGGGATGACCAGTCTGCGGAAGCGGTGTTGGTGATTTTCTGCGTGGGATTCACATTGCTTGCGATGTCACACGTGAAAGTAACCAGGGCGGTATCAGTGGTAAAAGGCGCGCCTCCACCAGCCGGGTTGGCATCATTGGCCGATAAAGGATTATCGAGCAAAAGGCCGGCGGTAAACAGGTCGCCACCATTGTGGGTCAGATCGATACCACTGCCATTCTTGACACTTACCAGTGCACAGGCAGTCAGACCTGCGGGCACTTCATCCTGGATCAACACCTCATAAGCCATGGCTGAACCGATGTTTTCGACGGTAATGACATAGGTGATTTGGTCGCCTGCATCGCCGTTGGTCAGATCACCATCAATCGGCAGAACAGTCGCCGCTGGAGCGATGGTGCTGGTGGAATTGGTGCTGTTGCTCACACCCTTGGTAACCAACAGGCTGGGCGCGCCCACCTTCAACTGGGCGATGGCCTGGGAATTGGACCCCTGATCTTTTGAATTTTCTGTATCGACAGAGAGGATATTGGTCAGAAACAGTCCGTCAGCGAATGGATCACTCGTTACCGTGGCCACCACATCGACCTGGAGTACCTGTGGTGTTGTGCTGTCGATATCAGGCCACTCGATTCTCAATTCATTGAGTGCGGCATTGGTTGTGATGCTTCCGATTGGTGGTGCCTGGGTGATGGTGCTGTCTGGCCCGAAGTTGATGTGGGTCCCCCAGGTTGTGCCGATATCGGCCACCTTGAAAACGGGCAGGGGCAGCGTATCCACCATAACGATTTCACGTGTATCGCCTGAGGGCACATTCAGAGTCAGTCTGAAGGTAACGCTTTCGCCGGGGACATAAAAAGACTGTGGGTTGACGATCACTTTTGAAGTGTTGACGGGCACAATTTCAATTTCGGCCCCGCTGCCTTCCGTACAGGCAGAAGCGCCGGCCGTGGTGCCGTAGCTGGCAGAAACCGTGTTGGACAAGGAATCCCCAGCGTGTACCGGCATAGCCGGAGTGACATAATCCTGGTCGATGGTTGCCGTATAGCTGATTTGGATGGTGCTGCCAGCAGGAATATTGCCCGTTACCACCGCGCTGATGTCATAAACAACGGTGGTCGTGCCATCAACGTTTGCCGTGACGGAAGGGGCTATGGACACCGGGTTGCTACCCACTGACATGCCGCCGTGAGCCGTAAATGTAAACCCGTCCGGCAGGGTGTCGGTCACCACCAGGTTGTTCAGGTCTTCGATATCATCGACCTGGAAGGCCAGTGTGTAGGTGATCACGTTACCCGGTATTGCCAGTCCGGGGCTGGCACCCTTCTGCAAAGCCAGGTGCTTGGCAGTAACTTCTGTATCTGAGGTCAATTGGGGTTGCGTTACTTGCTTGTAGTCGATATCAAGCGTTGCAGTATTGCTTATCAGCGAGTTGGCACAGCTGTTGCTGACGAGCATATCTGTAAAATGAACGGGAAAACTCACCACCACATCGTCATCTACCGTTGTGCCCACAGCGCTGTCACAGCTTACGGTTACCGTTCCACCCGGATTGATGGTGGATGGTGTCGAGGTGGCTACGCAATTGTTGCCACCTGCAACCGAGATGGGTCCGACAAACTGAACCGTTGCAGGCAGGATGTCATTGAAAACCAGGTTGTCGATGGTAACGGTATTGGCGATATCAGCCGTCAGCACATAGTCAAAAGGCCAGCTTGATGTCGGTGGACGCTCGGACTCAGGTGCGGTATTGGTTTTTTCCAACCGGATGATGATGGGTGTAACCGGTTTCGTGTTGGGGGTGCCGGCGACAATGGGGCCGTTGGTTCCGGTTGCGGTGTCGCCAAACTGGTATGCCGGCACCAGGCTTACATTCAGAGGCACACCTGCTGTGGCAGTCGGTTTAATGGTCAGGCAAACCTCGGTCACCAGGTCGGGACCTGCGGTCACCACGCTGCCAATTGGCAGTGCTACGGTTGTGAGTGTGCCGCCGTCGGGTCCTGTAACGGGTGTATTGCTGATGGGGTCAGTCAGTTGATTGCCCGGAGTCGCAGGGAAAATGCCGACATTCTGAATGATGGTGCTGGAGCCAAAGATAGTGGCTGAATCAAAGGTCAGATTGGGTGGCAGAATCAGCTGAAAGTAGGGGCCGAATCCCGGGCTGCCGGTATTGGTAAAAGCTGCATCAAAACAAAACTGCTCACCTAAAAAATGCTCGGGCGGCGTTTCATTGGTGACATTCGGAGTTTGGCCCTGCACAAAATCAGACTGCACCAAACTCAATAAAGCCGCAATAACCAGTAACACGTGTTTCATCGATCCAAATCCCCAATTAAAGAAAACCCTTGGGCAGGCACTTTTATCGTGGCCCAAGAGAGTGATTTGATGAATTCAAACAGCCAAAAGCCCTCGAATCCGAGGGCTTTTGCTCCAGAAATTCGTTTTTTCTTACTGCGTAAGATTATAGGATGGACAGTTTGCGTTAGCCAGCAGAAAAACTTTTATTCTTAAATAGATAGAATGAACAGGTCCCGATAGCAACCTTAGGATGCTCTGAATAAATCAGAGTTTCCCTAAATGGCTCATGGCCACAGCCAGCCAAAAATGGCGGCGGTCAAAAAACCGTAAATCAGGCCATCAAGGATGTCATTTGCCGTTCGTCTCCAGGGCTGACCAAACCAGATGGACCCCAGGGCACTGGAGCCGGAGTAAGCCAGGAATGCTACTGTGGCGGTCACCTGAAATACTTTCGAGAATGATGTGCCTGCAGCCAGCGCTGTTCCGGCTACATAAGCCACCAGGGTTGAAATCACCAGACAATATGTCATCCATTGCGCCAATGGTTTCACACTGGAAACCGGGCCCTGTTTGAATACATTAATGGTCAGTACGGGACCTGCTTCATACTTGGCTTGCCAGACAGCGTCGTCCCGCTGTTTGAAATCGGCACAAAAGGGTACTGAATAGCTGCCAGCCTCCAGCTTTTTCAGATTGTCTCGCACCGCATCCTCATCCGGCAATTTTTTCCAGTCGGACTGGTGATATCGCAACACGATCCAGACCAGGTTACCGGCCAAAAATACACCTACCGCTGACAGTACGACAGGCGACCAGAGTGATAACAGCGTGACATTCATGATCGATTCTCTCACCGGGTGGACAAGGCAAACGTTATAACAGGTTCCGCCAGGCAGCGGGAAAGCGCCGCGACGAGGAGGCTGGGGGCGCTTTTGTGTTCGTTTTGGTATTCGTTTTGGTATATGGCGGTTTCCATATTGCTGGCTATGCGCTAGGATAGCGCCGTTCCCTGGGGGTGGTCCATATCGGGCCTGAGATCTGCGCTAGGCAGGAACCCTTCGAACCTGATCCGGTTAATACCGGCGTAGGAAGAGGATGAACGTCATAGCTCCCTCCGCCATCAACCGGTCCCCGACGCAAACGTGGATCTGATGATGACATTCAAGTTATCCAACAAGTTACTTTTCATACCCATCACGCTGGCTGTATCGGGCAGCGTTGCCCCCACTGCTTTTGCAGAAGACAGAGTGCTCGAAGAGGTGGTGGTATCTGCCTATCGCCAGGTGGTTGCACTGGACATGGATACCAGCATCACGGTGCTGAATGAAGCCACCCTGCGCGAAGCATCCGTGGCCCATTTCGAAGAACTGGTGCCGCTGGTACCCAATATGAATTTCTCCGGTGAAGGCTCCCGTGCGCGCTATTTCCAGTTGCGCGGGGTGGGCGAGCGCGAGCAGTACGAGGGCGCGCCGAATCCTTCGGTGGGCTATTACATCGATGATATCGACCTGTCCGGCATTGGCGGTGTCACCAATCTGTTTGATATTTACCAGATCGAGGTGCTGAAAGGCCCGCAAAGCGCACGCTATGGTGCCAGCGCACTGGCCGGTGTGGTTTATATGCGCAGTACGGATCCGGCTGCAGATTCCAGCGCGGATGCCGAACTGACGGTGGGTGGTGATGGTCTGTTTTCGGTCGCTGCCGCGGTGGGTGGCGCGCTGTCCGGGGCGGTTCAGGGCCATATTTCCCTGGGCAAACTGCAGCAGGATGGCTTTCGTGACAACACTTTTTTGGGCCGGGACGATACCAACGGCCGCGATGAGTTGACTGCCCGTGCCAAGTTGAACTGGGACATTTCCGATCACTGGTCGGCCTTGCTGACCGGCCTGTACCTGGATTTTGACAATGGCTATGACGGCTGGACCATACTGAATGGTGACCGGATGCAATCCGACCAGCCGGGCCGGGATGCACAACAGACAAGTGCCGCATCTTTGCGTATCAAGGGCGGGCTGATTCCCGGTATGGACTTCGTCTCCATCAGCAGTTTTGCCGACAGCGACATCGATTTCAGTTATGACGGCGATTGGGGCAATGATGCGTTCTGGAACGACTTCGGCGTTTACAGTTACGACTATTCCTATGTCAATCCACGGCAGCGGGATTCGCTCAATCAGGAGTTCCGTTTGTTGTCCACGCCCGAAGGACGCTGGTTCAACGACAGTACCGACTGGGTGCTGGGTGTATTCTGGCAACGTCTGAAAGAAGACAACCGGATTTCTTCTACCGGTACCTATGACGACCGTGGCCTGGATGATTATTGCCTCCCCTGTCGGGTGGATCGGCAACTGGCGAGCAACTACCAGGCCGATACCTGGGCATTGTTTGGCACCCTGGACACGCAATTGAGCGACCAGCTTGGCCTCAGCCTTGGTTGGCGTTACGAGCATTGGTCGGCAGACTATCGGGACGACTGGTCTGATATCAACTATCCCGCTCAGCCACCGGGTGGCAGCAGTTGTAGCCAATTTGATTGCAGTCCGGACGAAAGTCTCTGGGGCGGACACCTGGCACTTAACTACGAATTCGATTCGGGGCTGCGCGGCTATGCGCGCATTGCGCGCGGTTTCAAGGCGGGTGGCTTTAATCCTTCTTTGGCTGCCTTGCAAGGTGTGGCGGTTCTGGGTTCGGAATACATTCCCTATAAGGCCGAAACGCTCTGGAATTACGAGCTGGGTGTCAAAGGCTTGTGGTTGGACGATGCGCTGGAAGGTGAGTTGTCTCTGTTTTACATGGATCGCGACGATGCGCAACTGAGCCAATCCAGCCAGCAGGTACCGTTTGACCCCAACAGTTTTGTATTTGTGACCTATAACGGCGCTGCCAGCGTCTTTGGCCTCGAAGCTCGTTTCAGCTGGCAGCTGAATCAAGCCTGGGAAATTCATTCGTCGTTGGGCTTGCTCGATTCCAACATCAAGAACAGCGGCCCCACAGCCATCATCAGCCCCAATGCAGTGGATCGGGATCTGGCGCATGCACCATCGTGGACCTTGAATCTGGGTGCCAGCTGGCATTCTGCACCGGGTTGGTTTGGCCGCGTTGACCTCAACGCCAGCGATGCCTTCTATTTTGATATCAGCCACAACCAACGCTCACAGAGCTACCAGATGGTCAACCTTCGGCTGGGTAAGGAATGGCAGAATTGGGCTTTATCGGCCTGGGGGCGTAATATTTTTGATGAAGATTATGCCCAGCGCGGCTTTTACTTCGGCAATGAGCCGCCCGTGTTTGAGGAAACGCTGTATACGAAATTTGCCGATCCGGCTTTATTTGGCCTCACCCTTGAATACCACTACTGATCATTAGCAAAAAGGCAACATCATGGAAATTACTGCAGAGTTGAGCATGTACCCACTGGATGCGGACTACAAACCACCGATTATCGATTTCATCCTGGATTTGCGTCAGCAGCCGGGAATTGAAATCGTTACCAATCAGCTGGCCACCCAATTGCGCGGCGAGTTTGCCGCCGTCACCGGGGCGATCAACCGCTGCATGGAAAAAACCATGCTGGACAAACGCAGGGTGGTTTTCACCGTTAAGTACCTCAATACCGGCCTGGATATTGCAACTCAGCCCAGGCTGGGCGCGAAAGACGGCAAGCAAGGCTGATTCATGTTTGCCTGGGAAGCCCTGGCCGTTCTACTGGCCATCACCTATCTGGTACTGGCCATACGCCAGAACATCTGGTGCTGGGCAGCCGCGGCGGTGAGCACACTGATCTATCTGTTCATCATGTTTGAGGCCAGGCTTTATATGGAGTCGGTGTTGCAACTGTTTTACCTGGCGATGGCAGCCTATGGCTGGTACCAGTGGCGACAACACGGTCAGAACGATGCGGTACTGCAGGTCCGGACCTGGCCGCTCAGCTACCATGTGTTTGCCATAGGTTCTGTGCTTGTGCTGGTGTTTGCCAGCGGCCATTTGCTCAGCGAATACAGTGATGCTGCCTTACCGCATCTGGATTCCTTCACCACCTGGGGCGCCGTGATTGCCACGTTCATGGTAGCCCGTAAAATTCTTGAGAACTGGGTTTACTGGTTTGTGATCGACGCGGTATCCGTGGGGCTGTATCTCAACCGGGGTTTGTTGCTTACCGCCTTGCTGTTCGTTTTCTACCTGGTGCTGATCATTCTGGGCTATCGCTCCTGGCGGGCCAGTATGCAGACCTCGCAAGAGGAGGGCGCAGTCGCGTGAATCTGAAGCAGGCATTGATTCTGATGCCTGGTCTGGCAGCGGATTCGGTGATCCGGCAACTGTCCGATGGGCCTACCAATACATCCTGGCTGGTACGCCGCGGTGCCGAGCTTTGCGTATTGCGACTGGATAAGCCGTTGGCAAAAGAACTGGGCCTGGACCGGATTGCCGAGCACGACATCGTTGAGGCCACCTCTTTGGCAGGAATTGGTGCCGAGCCGGTGCATTTTGATGCGGACAGCGGCACCAGCCTGCGACGGTATTTACCGGGGCGGGCCTGGAGTAATGCCGATTTGCACGACATCACCAAGCTGAAGTTGCTGGCCGGTCGTCTGCGTGACCTGCATGCACTGCCACCGGTGGGCAATCAATACGAGCCAGGGCTGGCAGCCAGAAGATATGCCCGACAATTGGGCACCGCCGAAGCACAGGATTATGCCGACAGGGCCAACCTGATGCTGGCCGATTTACGTTATGAGCCCGCTCGCGAATGCCTGTGCCACAACGACCTGGTTGCTGGCAATATGGTTGAAGTTGACGTTGGAGGGGTAGTCAGGACCGGCGCTAAAAACGACTCGGGTCTGAGACTGATCGATTGGGAATACGCCGGTATGGGGGATCCCTGGTTCGATCTGGCATTGGTAGTAGAACATCATCAGCTGTCGGATGAATTACAGGCCGGCTTTGTAAACGCCTATTTGCACCGTGAGGTGCGTGATGCTGAAATGCGTCGCCTGTTGGGCTGGCGCAGATTCTATCGGGCACTGTTATCTTTGTGGCAACTTCGTCTGAGCTGAGCCGCAGCCATGCAAGGTCGGGTGCTATAGTTGTGTCCTGCGATCAAGCAACAGGAAGGTGCCCATGATTACCCTGCATCACCTCGAGAATTCACGCTCCCAGCGCATCCTGTGGTTGCTGGAAGAACTGGGCGTTGAATACGACATCAGGTTCTATAAACGCGATGCCAAAACCAGCCTGGCACCACCTGAATTGTTGGCGGTTCATCCGCTGGGCAAATCGCCGGTGATCACCGATGGTGACGTTACCGTGGCCGAATCGGGCGCGATTATCGAATACCTGGTGAGCCATTATGGCGATGGACGATTGCTACCCGCTGAAGACACACCGGAACGACTGGCCTATACCTATTGGCTGCATTATGCCGAAGGCAGCTTTATGCCTTTCATGATCATTTCGCTGATATTGTCACGCATCGAATCGGCTTCGGTGCCTTTCTTCCTCAAGCCCGTCACCAAGGGCATAGCGGGCAAAGTCAAAGACAGCTATTTGAACCCCAATGTACAACGCAACCTGGAGTTCATTGAAGCCACGCTCAAAAAATCCAAATGGTTTTGTGGCAAGCATATGACGGCGGCTGATATCCAGATGAGTTTCCCGCTCGAGGCGGCGGCCGTACGCAGTAACCTTGAAACCAGCTATCCGAAAACTTCAGCCTGGTTGAAGCGTGTTCATGCCTTGCCGGCCTACAAAGCAGCGCTGGAAAAAGGTGGCCCCTATACCTTGATGGGGGGATAGGTGGTTTCCTGAACCCATGTTCATGCAGAACAAACCATGATTGCCTTCATCGTCAGCGCTTTCTACTTCGCCGGCATACTCGCAGCCATCGATGCGGTGATGACGGTACGAACCTCTCAGGGTGCCATCGCCTGGTCGGTGTCTTTGATCAGCTTTCCGTTCATTGCGGTGCCCGCCTATCTGGTGTTGGGTCGTTCCAAATTTAAGGGGCGGGTGCAGGCCTTTGCCTTGCGGCAGGGCGAGATGATCAATGTGCTCGATACCTATCGTGCTGCCATGAAGCCCTATGAAATTGAGCCGGAGGACAGCCCGTCGTGGCACCAGGCGGTGCGGCAGCTTTCCGAGCATGAACTGGTAAGTGGCAACCAGGTCGAGCTGCTGATCAACGGGGATGCGACTTTCGACAGCATTCTGCAAGGCATCGCTGCAGCCAGGCAGTATGTGTTGTTCCAGTTTTATATGATTCATGATGACGGCCTGGGTCATCGTGTGCAGCAAGCCCTGATAGCGCGGGCAAAAGCCGGTGTGAAAGTCATCGTGCTTTACGATGAGGTGGGCAGTAACGGTCTTAGTAAGGACTATATCAACCGCTTTATCGATGCAGGTGTCGAGATCAGCTCATTCAAACCCACCCAGGGTTTTGGCAATCGCTTCCAGTTGAATTTCCGCAATCACCGCAAAATGGTGGTGGTGGACGGCAAAGTCGCCTGGCTGGGTGGCCTTAATGTGGGTGATGAATACCTGGGGCTGGATCCGGAGATGAGCCCCTGGCGTGATACCTTTATACGACTGGAAGGCCCGTCAGCTTTGCAGGTGCAATTGACGTTAATGGGTGACTGGTATTGGGCAACCCGCGAACAACTGGAGCTGAACTGGCAGCCACACGTGGTTGCAGGCAGTGACCACAAAGTTCTGGTCCTGCCCACCGGACCGGTGAGTAACCGCGAGACCGCCGGCCTGTTTTTTGTTGCCGCCCTCAATGCGGCGCAGGAACGTATCTGGTTTTCAGCGCCCTATTTTGTGCCCGATGATGCGGTGATCAAATCACTGCAATTGGCTGCCCTGCGTGGTGTGGATGTGCGTATCATCACCAGCGGCAAAGGCGACAGCCTGCCGGTTTGGCTGGCCGCATTTTACTACATGGAACTACTGCACGATACCGGCATCCGCTTCTACGCTTATCAACCCGGCTTTCTGCACGAAAAAGTCATGTTGGTGGACGATCAGATTTCAACCGTGGGCACACATAATTTTGATAACCGTTCTTTCCGACTTAATTTTGAAGTATTGGCGATCGTGAACGACGAGGGTTTTGCCAGCGAAATGGAAGCGATGTTCCTGGATGATTTCAAACATTCCGTCATCATCGACCCACAGGAATTTGAGAAGAAGTCCTTTCTTTGGCGGTTGGGTGTGCGCCTGTCCTACCTTGCCTCTCCCGTACTTTGAACAATTACTTTAAACCTTTATTTTGAACAGACGGGTTGATTCTGCATTGTTGAGCAAGCAAGCGGCCGCAATCGCGCCCCGCAGCAGGGTGCTGAATATCCAGATGTTGCGGGCACTCGCAGCCCTGGCGGTGGTGCTGTACCACCTGGGACCGCATTACCAGCACGCCGGCGGCTCGCTTGATTTCCTGATTGCCGCTGCCCAATGGGGTTTTTGGGGCGTGGATATATTCTTTGTGATCAGCGGTTTTGTGATCAGCCACACGGTGTTTTCGCGGCCGCGTGATCTGGCCAGTACCGTGAGATTCTTCCGCCATCGTTTGTCGCGAATTTTTCTGGGCTATTGGCCTTTCGCTTTGCTGGCTTTGTTTGTGTTTCCCTTGCACAGCCCGGAGGGGCTGTTGAAAGTCAGCATTTTCAAGAGTCTGACGCTTACCAGTGCAGACTTAAGCCTGCTGGCTGTGCCGGTGGCCTGGTCGCTGAGTTATGAATTGTATTTTTATGGTCTGTTCGGGCTGTTGTTCTTGTGCAGTAACACGCTGATCAAGCGTGTTTTGTTGGGAATGTTCCTGTTTTTACTGGTGCGTACCCTGTTTGTACCGGTTGATTACGCGTCCAATCTTTATTTCTGGGTTTCTGCCTACATGCTGGAGTTTTTTTACGGAGTGCTGATTTACCTCTTGCAGGGTTTTTTGTGCAACCGGCGCTTGATACTGCCTGTCGGCATGCTGGTGATCACCGGAGTGGTGTTGGGGGTGAGCAACAGTCTGGAGCACGATTTGCGCGTGCTTTATTTCGGTATCAGCGCCGCCACCACCGTGATTTTGGCTTTGCAACTGGAAGTGAATCGCATCTTTGTTGCACCCGGCTGGCTGGTGAGCCTGGGTGATTCATCCTATGCCCTGTACCTCAGCCATTTGTTTATCATCACCGCCTTTTATCAATATGGCTGGCGTGATGATCTGGCGGCACAGTCACAGTTGGTGCTTGAGTTTGGATTCCTGGCTTTGGTGGCCTACATCGTTTTCCTCAGCCACTTCTGGTATCGAAGGGTAGAAAGGCCGCTGTATTTATGGGCTATTGGCCGCAAGCGTTTCGGCAAGCCGGAAACTACTCCGGCAGCGGAATAAACTCATCATCGCCCGGAACCGGATCGAAGCGACCTTCTTTCCAATCTGCTTTGGCTTGCTCAATACGCGCTTTGGAGCTTGAAACAAAATTCCACCAGATGGTTCGTTCACCCAGGGAATCACCACCGAGAACCATGATGCGACTGTCTGCTGAAGCCTGCAGTTTCACGGCTTTGCCTTCGGCCGCCACCGCCATCACACCACCCGGATAAGTCCGGCCATCGACACTGACCTGGCCGCTGACCACGTAGATCGCCAGTTCAGCGTAGTCCTCGGGCAAGTCCAGTTGTGCGCCTGCTTCCAGCAGGCATTCCAGATACAGGGTGCTGGAGTAGGATTTTACCGGTGAACTTTGCCCGTAGGCTTCTCCCATGATCACCCGTACCGAGCAGCCTGAAGAGTCGATCTGGGGTAGTGAGTCAGCGGAATAGTGAAAGAAACCAGGTTCGCATTCTTCCAGTTCCACCGGCAAGGCTATCCAGGACTGGATGCCATGCAACTGCGATACGGTATCCAGGTCATCACCCGCTCGTTCCGAGTGCACAATGCCACGGCCGGCCGTCATCAGGTTGACGGCACCGGGACGAATGGCCTGAACAAATTCCAGGCTGTCGCGATGCATGATTGTACCCTCGAACAGATAAGTGATCGTAGCCAGTCCGATATGCGGATGCGGCCGTACCGCGATCCCTTCCCCCGGAGGAAATTCGGCCGGACCCATGTGATCGAAGAATACAAAAGGCCCCACCATGCGGCGTTTGGCAGAAGGCAAAACCCGTCGCACGGTGAATTCGCCCAAATCCCGTTCACGCGGCTCAATCAGCAGGCTGATGGTGCCTGAAGTTTTGGTGCATTCGGGTTCATTCGCTGGTAGGTGGCTCATGTTCGGGGCTCCGCGTTGTGAATTGCATCACTATACAAAAATTTCAGCGAGGACTCACAGACCAAAAAACGGATTCACGGCAGGATCGGGGCTGCAGCTATATAATTCAGCCATGACTGATGGTATTGATGGCAGGAATCAACTTGATGAATAACGATTTTCCAGGCACAAAAACCCGCGCCATGCTGGATCGTGGTATCCCGATTTTCCGCAACGGCCTGGTATTCGAAGCCGAGCTGGAAAAAGCCGGCAGGCGCGGATTCCGGGCGGCGCGCCAGATCGTGGTGGATAAAGCCGAGGGTGATTTCATCTGGGATCTGGATGGGAAACGCTATATCGATTTCCAGAATGGCTGGGCCACCAATCCGGTGGGCAATGCGCACCCCGAGGTGATCGAAGCAGTGCATCAGGCACATCTGCGTTACGGCTTCCACTACGACCATCCACTGCGTTATGAGTTGGCTGAAAAATTACTCGCCATCATGCCCGACAAAACTCTGTCACGATTCAATTACGAGGTATCCGGCACCGAAGCGGCCGAAGCGGCGGTGCATTTGGCGCTGACCCATACCAAACGCCGCTACATCATCAGCTTCAGCTCCAGTTATCACGGCAACAGCATTGCCGGGAAACTGATGAGTGGCCTCGGTGGCCACTACAACCGCTATCTGGAAGCCTGGACCGGTGGCGTCATACGCGCGCCATACCCCTTCAGCACCAGCATGCCGGCCGATATGTCGCAGGAACAGTATGTCGATTACTGCCTGTGGTATCTGGACAACCACATTCCCGACAGCATGGTGCCGCGCGACAACATTGCCGGCATTCTGATCGAGCCCGGCCTGGCTGAGGGTGGCAACTGGATACCAACTCGGGAATTCCTGCAGGGCATACGTTCGATTTGCGATAAAAACGACTGGCTGATGATTTCTGATGAGGTGCTCACCGGTTTGGGCCGTACCGGCAAGATGTGGGGTATCGATCACTACGAGGTGGTTCCGGACATCCTGGTGGTGGGCAAAAACCTCTCGGGCGGAATCGAGCCCTGCGCCGGCATTGCCGCACGCGACGATATTTTGGGCGATGTGGATGATTTCTCTTCAGGCTCAACCTTTGCCGGCACGCCGGCGGGCTGTGCTGCCGGCATCAAAACACTGGAGCTTTATGAGCGTCTGGATCTGGTTAATAACGCCGCGCGGCTGGGACGAATCGCCCGGGACATCATGAGTGGCTGGGAACAATATGACATCGTCCGGCAAGTACGCAGCAATGGCCTGCTGATGGGCGTGGCTTTCCATGAACCGCAGCCGGATAAAGACAGCAAAAACTGGTGGGTATCCCGTGCGGTGCGCGAGGAAATGCTGAAAAATGGCGTGTGGGCCATCAGTGACCGCGAAGACGCCATCCGCATGTACCCCGCGCTCAATTGCGACGAGGCCGTCCTGCGCGAAGGCCTGGCCATCATGCAGGCCGCCATTGAACAGGTAAACGAACGCGGCCACGACCTGGGTGATTCACCCGCCTGGCCCACGGGTGTGGCGGGGTTTTGAACTATGCAGTTTCAGAGAAACGCTGTTGGAAAACAGTGTCGAAGTAATGCTCTAATCTAAGGGGATCAATCAATGGGTCAGTAAACCAATCCGCCTTCCAAACCAGACCATAGAGTTTATTATCTTTGGTCTTCCCCCAAATCGAGCGCGCATTCTGGCCACTACTCCAGCTGCAACATCCCCAGAATGGCCAGATCGTCATCCATTTGCTCTCCCATCCACTGGCTTTGGGCCGTTTTTGGGGTAATGTGAATACCGCAATCAAGGTGAGCTTCGAATAAGGACTGCGCGTTCCCGCGGGAATTTCTGCATGGGCCGGTTGGAATGATTTCACCGGCCGGGCTACGGAATTCGATGGCACCCTCGCTTGTTCGGCTAATGCCATAGCCACTCTCATGCACCAAACGGTGATGGTGGCGGCACATCAGCACCAGGTTCTGCACGGCCGTCTCACCACCATCGGCCCAGTGAACGATATGATGCGCATCGACAAATCGATGGTTGGAACAGCCGGGAAAGCGGCAACCGCGATCGCGCCGCTGCAGGGCACGGCGAATGGCTGGTGGAATGGTGCGGCTTTTACGGCCAATGCTGAGCGGCTCGCCGTGATTCCGCTCCAGCCACTGCACCACACCGGCATCACACGCAACCCGCCGTGCGGTTTCTGCCGCGATGTTGCCAGCCCCTTCCACCTCCGCTTCACCACCCGTGCCATCTATTTTGAGTGTTT
>CAZRTG010000021.1:0-30128 GCA_964602895.1 uncultured Wenzhouxiangellaceae bacterium | reverse complement strand
CTGGATGGTGTGGAGGCTTTTAACTACATGACCAACCTGATGCGCGAGCATGTGCCACAGGAAACGCGCATCCATTATGTGATTACTTCAGGCGGTGAAGCGCCCAACGTGGTGCCCGATTTTGCCCAGGTGTACTACTACGTGCGCCATCCCGATCCGGCTATGGTGCGCGAGATCTGGCAACGAATTGAGGCTGCAGCTCAGGGCGCAGCGGCTGGCACGGGAACAACCGTGGATATCGAAATTATGCACGGTAATCTCAGCCTGCTGCCGAATCGGGTCATAGCCGATCGCATGCAAGCCAATCTGGAGACACTTGGCGGAATCAGCTATAACGGCGAAGAACAGGCCTTTGCAGAACAGATTTTCCCTACACTGAAAGCGCCAGAGTTTGGGCTGGGCTCGGAGGCTGAAATTCAGGAGATGGAAACCGGACTGAGCATGGGCTCTACCGATGTGGGTGATGTCAGCTGGACCGTGCCTACGGCCGAGTTCACTACCGCCACCTGGGTGCCGGGTACGCCGGCGCATAGCTGGCAGGCCATCGCCGCCGGCGGCACCCCTATCGGCATCAAGGGATTGCAGTTAGCGGCCAAAACTCTGGCTCTGACCGCGGCTGACCTGTTCGAAAATCCGCAACTGCTGAAACAGGCACAGGCTGAACTGAAAGCAGAACAGGGTGAGGGCTATGTGTACCAGCCTTTGCTGGGTGATCGCCAACCGGCGCTGGATTATCGTTTGAAACAGTAGCAAAAGAACGGGAGCAGCTCTTATTATCCGCGGCCTTATGTATGGCACCTTGAAGCAGGTAATGCGTGTCATTGCCTACGGTGCTGTCGGTGTGGTGCTGACTTTGCTGACCGTATTGGTACTGCACCTCAATGGCCGCCCCGATTTATCGGCCTGGCATACCGTGCATCTCGATGAGGAATTTACCAAGGATTCCAGGCTTGAGAGCTTCAGGGAATATCTGGACCTGGAACAGCGTTTGTTTCAACAGCTTGATGATGAAGTTTTTGCAAAAACGCCCTCCAGTGCGGGCAATATCATCAACCGTTTCAGCAAGGGCAGTTTGTCTGACCCGGGTCGATGGCCACAGAACTGGAATCGCAGTTATGAATTGGAAGAGGCGTCACCGAAGTCGCCGCCCCGATCCGTCGTTTTGTTGCTGCATGGTCTGTCGGACTCGCCCTACAGCCTGCGTCACATGGCCAGGACCCTGCATGAAAAAGGTTCGCATGTGCTTGCTATTCGTTTACCCGGCCATGGCACGGCACCATCAGGGCTGGCATGGGCGACCTGGCAGGATATGGCAGCTGCGGTTCGCCTTGCCATAAAGCACCTGCATCAACAGCATCCGGACATTCCTTTGCAGCTGGTGGGATATTCCAACGGTGCTGCGCTTGCACTCAACTATGAGCTGGCAACCTTGACCGATGCCAGCCTGCCAAAAGTGGATAAGCTGGTATTGATTTCACCGGAAATCGGTGTCAGCCGCCTGGCCAGATTCGCCAAGACACAGGCCCGATTGGGCAGATTGCTGGGACTGGAGAAACTGGCCTGGAACGATATCCTGCCGGAGTTCGATCCCTTCAAATACGGTTCTTTTGCGATCAATGCCGGAGATCTGTCTTATGAAATTACCCGTGAAATCCAGAATCAACTGACGGCTTTAAGCAACTCGGGCAAAATTGACCAGATTGCTCCCATTCTTGCCTTTTCCTCCGTGGTCGATGCCACGGTTGAAGTGACGGCACTGGTGCAGCATTTGTTCAATCGCTTGCCACCCGGTGGCCATGAGCTGGTGTTGTTTGACATCAATCGCAGTTCCGGAATCGAGCAACTGCTGCAATGGAGAACGGAAGATCTGGTACAAACCCTGTCTCAGCACCCCGGGCAAAAATATACTTTACGTCTGCTCACCAATCGAAGCCCGCAGAGTCGCTTGGTAGAGCTGAAAACCTGGCCACCTGGAAAGGGGCCGCCCAGTGTTCAGGATCTGGACCTGGCCTGGCCAGACGGTGTTTATTCCCTGACCCATGTTTCTTTGCCCTTTCCACCTGCAGATACACTTTATGGTGGCGATCCGCAAAACAGCAGTCCCGGAATTCAGCTGGGCACTCTGGCACTACGCGGTGAGCGTGGTGTGCTGCAGATACCGGCGGCGCAGATGTTGCGACTGCGTTGGAATCCGTTTTACTCCTATCTGGAAAAGCACACTCTGGAATTCCTGGAAACCGATGCATGATGCTGTGAAAAAAACCGGTTGATAAACCGGAGCATTTTTAATGGAGGTGGTGTTTTTTTCTGCTGAGTCGTACTCTTGGTTTTCTGTAAATGGAGGTGAGAGCGTATGGAGCCATCAACTCAGGGCAGCGACGCTGCAGGCAGTATCCCGGAAACGCAGTTACAACATCTCGTCATGGAAGCGCAGCGTCGGGCTCCACTGGACGTAGCGCGTATTCTCTTGCTGGAATCCGATGAGACAGTGGGCGCGGTATTACAGCAACTTCACCCCGCACCAGCCTATCGCATACTTCTGCGTTTTCCCAAGGACAGACGCGAATCGGTTGTGCAGTTTTCCGGTGACCACCTGGGTGATCCATGGAAGGACGCTCAACAGTATCCGGAAGGCAGTGTGGGCCGGTTGATGGAACCTCCCGTTTCTGTGTTTGCGCCGGATACGCGGGTCGACCGTGCAGTAGAAATGATTCGTGAGTGGACCCATGACACGCTGATCACTTACGGCTATATCGTTGATCAGGACAACAGGCTGACCGGTATCGTTGCCATGCGTGACCTCTTGCTTGCAAACCCGCAGGACAGGTTGAAGGATGTCATGTTGCTGGAGCCTTTTTCATTGCGGCCGGACGAGGAAGTCGGCGATGCCATGAAAGAAGTGATTTACCGCCATTACCCACTGTATCCTGTTTGTGACCTGGAAGGTCATCTGCTTGGCGTGGTGCAGGGATTCATGCTGTTTGAACACCAGAATTTCGAGCTCAGCGCTCAATACGGCAGCATGGTCGGTGTCGATAAGGAAGAGCATGCCGAAACCGGTTGGATACCCGCGCTGCGCATGCGACACCCCTGGTTGCAGGTCAATCTCGTCACCGCATTTGTTGCGGCATTTGTAGTCAGCATGTTCGAGGACACGATAGCCCAGGTCGTGGTATTGGCTGCGTTTCTGCCCGTGCTGGCCGGGCAATCGGGCAATACGGGCTGTCAGTCTCTGGCGGTTGCCATTCGTGGTATCACCCTGCATGAATTCAAACCAGGTGTGTTTCGGCATGTAGTGGTGAAAGAATCACTTTTGGGCCTGGCAAATGGCGCCATTGTCGGTGTAGTTGCCGGCATAGCCATGTATTTTTATGCCAACCATTCGGGTGCCGGTCAACCCATGATGTTGGGTCTGGTGGTGATGTTGGCCATGACCGGTGCCTGCCTGGCCAGCGGTGTAACCGGCATACTGGTGCCGCTTACATTGAAGAGGTTGGGTGCCGATCCTGCCATGGCGTCCAGCATTTTCCTGACCACCGCCACCGATGTGGTCAGTATGGGCATGTTCCTGTGGCTGGCCAATGTGTTAGTCCTGTGAAAGCGACCCATGCTGTAGAAGCAAGCCATACTGTGGGAGCGACCCATGGTGTGGGAGCGACCCAAGGTGTGGAGCGACCCATGGTGTGGGAGCGACCCATGGTCGCGATTTTGGATGACCGTCGGCAGCATGGCTGCCTCCCACAACCAATAATCTCAGGGTCGGCAGCATGGCTGCCTCCCACAACCAATAACCTCAGGGTCGGCAGCATGGCTGCCTCCCACAACCAATAATCTCAGGGTCGGCAGCATGGCTGCCTCCCACAACCAATAACCTCAGGGTCGGCAGCATGGCTGCCTCCTACAAATTAACCTGTCGGACAGATAATGGGTAAAGCTAACCATCATGGATATAATGAAAATTCATTCCCAACCCATCGAACTGTGCAATGTGCTGAAACTGCAGGGTATGGTTTCCAGTGGCGGCATGGCCAAGGCCGAAATTGCTGCCGGCCTGGTCCGGGTCAACGGCGAGGTGGAAACGCGTAAGCGCAAGAAAATCATGTCGGGTGATGTGGTTGAATACGGAACAGCAGCCATCCGCGTGTTGCTTGTGGAGGAACAATGACCAACAACGATATTCTGCGACGTATTCGCTACAGCTTTGATTTCAATGACGACAGGATGATCGCCATCTTTGGCCTGGCCGATCGTGAAGTCACGCGTGCACAAATCAGCAGCTGGATGAAGAAGGATGATGATGAGGATTTCGCAACCCTGGCCGATGCGGACTTCGCCTGTTTCCTCAACGGTTTGATCAACGACCGGCGCGGCAGAAAAGAGGGCGTTCAACCCGTACCGGAAAAGCGCCTGACCAACAACATCATTTTCCTGAAACTGAAAATCGCCCTGGATATGAAAGCCGAGGATGTTCTTGAAATGCTTAAAGCCGGTGGTATGGAAATCAGCAAGCACGAACTCAGCGCTTTCTTCCGTCGCCCGGGCCACAAACACTACCGCGAATGCCAAACCCAATGCTTGCGCAGTTTTCTGAAGGGCCTGCAGCTGAGTATGCGTGCTGTTTAATCAATTAATTTTTTGTTGGTTACGAATAATCTGACCCACAGCCTTGTAAAACATCGCCAACAGAGATTAGCGAACCGGCCCCTTCGCCCAAGGTCGCATACTGACCAAACAAAGGTTGGCGTCGTTTGGGGTCCAGTGGGTTCAAGTCCCGCAATATGGCGAATGGTTCTTTTCCAGGATGCTTGGCAGCAGTTTCCTGATCAATGGTGGGGATGACACAACGTTCACAAGGTATGCGGAATTTGAATTGATAGCGGTTGTTTCCAAGAACGCTCAACAGGTGTTCACCAAACGGTTGCAAACCACGGGTTACGATATTTGGGCGGAAGCGATTCATGGGTACTGCCGTTTCGTTCTTATCTGACAATGCCTCGTTTAATCGCTCCAGTGACGCTTCGTCAATAATGAGAAAAGGTGCGGTATCGGCGAATTGAATGTGTGTATCTTCACCCAGTTTTTCAGGCGACGATTGTGGACGGATGAAGCCAGGAGCCATACGAACAATTTGTAATGGCATTGTGCTTTCCAGGGCCTGTGTCAGCCAACGTGACGCTTCAGCACTTGCCGGCACAGTAGCACATTGATCTTTCCATAGTCGAATCGTCCTCGGTTCCTGCTGATTCATTGAAGAAGCATCCAGCTTTAACGGCAATTCAGCCGAACCATACCCGGCTCGTGACAGGACCAGAACATCATCTTTCAAGGCGGTATGAATCTGTGACATGAGGGGAATTTCCCGTTGAGTCAAAGCGCGCCCGGATTCACTCACGACCATCCACTGACGATCGAGTTTAAAGCCCTGGGGTGTTAATTCCGCCTGTTGCAAAGCTATAGGCTTGCATGATTTCAGGGGGTAAACAAAAAGTGCTGTGACTTCAGCTGAAACTCCCATAATTTGCTGTTCCTTCTTACTGCGTATATCGAAGCGTACTCTAGCTCAAGTAAACGTGACGAGTCTCAGCATATTTTAAGGGGCTGCACGTTTCCTGTGGCTAATTTGCAGAAATTCAGGCACCACCCGGCTAAAGGTAATGGCGAAACAGTGTCACTGGGTGCGGTATTGGCTGGGTGACAAGCCAAAAGTGCGGTGAAAGGCTGCAGTGAATGCACTGGGACTGTTGTAGCCAACATCGTAAGCGGTCATGGTGATGGACCGACCCGCACCCATCAGCGAGAGTGCTTCCATCAGGCGCATCTGCTGACGCCACTCAGCGAAACTTACCCCCGTTTCCTGGCGAAACAAGCGGGTAAAACTTCTTCGGCTGATGCAGGCAATCTCGGCCAGGTCATCCAGACTGGACGAATCAGCAGGATTGTTAGTGATTATTTGGCAGGCACGCCACAATCGTTCATCACTTGGCATACGCACATGATAAGGCGCATGTGGCATAGACCAAATTTCCTTGAGCAATAATTGTGTGATCAGCGAGTCACGCTCGCTCAGCGCTGATCCGGTATCAAAGTTGACGACTTCGATAATCAGTGATTGCATGAATTCAGAAACTTCGATCAGGCGACAGGTTGTTTGTTGGGGCTCTACAGCAGCCGGATCGACGTACAAGGTCCGTAGCGAGACATCGCTGCGACAGGACACTTCATGCGAGATACCGCTTGGCATCCATAAGGCTCGTTGTGGCGGGACTGCATAGGTACTATGCTCGGTAACCACCGACATCACACCGCTGCGTGCAAACAACAGCTGGGCACGCTGGTGGCTGTGGCTTGGATCCACGTAGCCTGCGGGGTATTCATCTTTGAGGCCAACCACTGTTCGGGAACTGAGTAAGTAGTCAACACTTCGTTTGGCTTTGAAGTTCGGGTCTGGATCCTGTTTCATTGGCCCGTACGCGATAATCAGAGGCTTATTTCAATTCTGAATCATGCCCTTTGTCAACAGAAAGGTCAATTTTGTAAACCAGACATTTCACTTCTTAACCACAAATCCAATTTGAATTTCAACGGGCAGCTGTCTGAATACCACAGCTTCATCCGCCCGGCTCATCCTGCTATTCTTCATCAAGAATGTACTCAAGGAAACTTTAATTCATGACGGGCTCACTTTTTGACACCTATTCCCATAACGATATAACAGACCTGATTGCGGCTTATCCATTGGCTGTGTTGATCAGTGAAGGCGCACGTGAGTTTGCCAGTACGCCACTTCCCATGTTGGCGGACACGGATGATGAAGGTCGCCTGATCAACCTGGTCGGGCATATGGCATTGTCGAATCCACAGGTAGAAGCCTTGCGTGTCAAGCCCCGTTGTTGCTTTTTGTTTCAAGGGCCTAACGGCTACATATCGCCGCGTTATGTACCCGACCGCGATTGGGCCCCCACCTGGAATTACGCTCTGGTTCGCGTGCATGCTGAGCTGGAATTTCACCCCGACAAAAATGATGCTGCATTGAAACGCCTGGTTGCATATATGGAAGCAGGCCATAAAAATGCCTGGTCAGTGGAGGAAATGGGTGAGCGTTACGAAAAGCTTTCGCACCACGTCATCGCGTTTGATGCGCGGGTGACCTCAATCGATGCGCGCTTCAAATTGGGCCAAGACGAAAGACGGAATGTATTCGACAGTATACTGAATCACCTTGACCAGCCTGATCTGGTGGATTGGATGCGGCGATTCGATCAGCGGTAAAGAATTCTGGCTTGATCCAGTAAAATGGCATCACTAAAGATCAGCGTCTGGCGCGGCGTTTCCACCAAAGTGCAAAGCCCAAGCCCATCATGGTGAGCAGAAATACACCGACCAGCAAATTCACCAGTCGTCCCGGAGTTGCTGCAATTTGACCGGTATGCAGGGGAAACAGGCTGTTCACCAATCTGCGTGGAATGGGGTAAGCGTTGGCAGCTTGGTCCACCAGCACTTTGCCGCTGACTGGGCTAACCAGTACTGCGGTTTTTCCAAATTTCTGTCCCGGTTCTGTGGGCGTGAGTAAACGTATGGTGTAAAAAGGATCCTCCGCGTTCGGTGGATACATGCCGGAGAACTGTGCCTGAGGATGCAATACCAAAGCGGCGCGTATGGCGTGGGCAGGAGAGACGGGCCCTTTGTCCCAGTGTGACTGAAGCTGCGTTTTATCTGTGAGGTCAGGTAACGGGGAATTCCAATTCATGGCTGCCGTAAAGGGATCGCTCAATGCCAGCATGCTGCCACACAACACTACAAAGAGTGCCGGTATGGCAAACCAGAGTCCCAACAATCGATGCCAACCATATAGACGGGTTGGCAATGCACCAACGGGCTTTGTGGTCAATGACCGCCGCCACTGACCTTTGCGAGGCCAGGCCAGCTTGAGCCCTAAAATCAAATTGCTCAGAAGTAACAGGCCACTGAATGAAATCAGCCAGTGTCCCAGGTCGCCCGCAAACAGATTCGCGTGCAGGGTAGTGGCAGAATCATAGATCCCGCCTGCTGAAAACCATTGGTCATCGTTACGTACGCGCAGGAGTTTGCCGCTGCCATCAATGCGCATTACGGCGCTGCCGCCTGCTGCTTTGATAAGGAAGAAATCATAACGGTCGGCGTGGCCGCCAGAAGTCCAAACAGACCGTACCTGATAACGGGGATCATTCTGAACGTCCATCAGTCTGTCTGAAAATGCATCCAGATCGAAGTGGGTGGCTTGCCCACCAAGAAAAAAATCATCCAATTCCCAACGGAAACTGATCAAAACGCCGGTCAAGGCTTGCATCAACCAAAACAGCAGGAAGGTCAGGCTGAGGTAGCGGTGCAGCTTTTTGATCGTCATAGGCTTCAACGGTATTATCAAATAATTGGCTCCATGCTGATCCAAACAGGTCAAGGATAGTGTGTTAATTGGGCAATCTCTTACAGCAATCAGGCCATAAAACGGTGCGCTGATACCGAAATGTTGAACCTAAACAAAAATTCGGCCTGATTCCGATAGTAACTGTCCCTTTTTCATATGTGGGCTATCAGGCAACCGGTTCATTCTAATGTGGCCAGATAGACATCCTGTGAACTGCAGGTCAGATCAGCAGTAGGCCAATTCAACCGTGGGGCCAAGTCAATAGTGGAGAATCAATATGGACACCAAGTCAGGTACGCGAGGCACATGCAATCACTTGAATCATACTTTTGGGCAAATGAGCCGTGTCTGTTTGTTGGCTTTAACGATTATCGCCTTGTCTGTTGTCCCATCAGTCAACGCACAGCAACAGTCTTACGAAGGGAAGGAAAAACCAGCTGATCAGAAAAGTGACCCTGTGCTGGAGGAGGTGGTAGTCACTGCTCCGGAATACGTCAGCACCGCCAGTCGTTCGGCCTCCAAATCGGATCGGCCATTGGTGGAAATTCCACAATCCGTTACCGTCATTTCGCGTGACCAGATCGATTTACTGGAGTGGAACAGCCTGCAGGAAGCCACCCGTTATACCGCTGGCGCCGTCGGCGAAAATTATGGCCCGGATATTCGTTATGACTGGCTGACTTTGCGTGGCTTCAATCCGATTCAATACATTGATGGACTGCAGGCGCCGATTGGCTCGGTGAGCAATGTGGGCACCGACCTTTATGGTTCCGAATCAATTGAAATTCTCAAGGGGCCGTCATCCGTGCTGTACGGACAAACCCCTCCCGGCGGTATCGTGAACATGACCAGCCGGCGCCCATTGCGTGAATCGCTGGGCGAGTTGGGCGTGCAATACGGTAGTTTCGATCACATGCAGGTCAATGGTGATTACACTGGTCCGATCAACGATGTTGTGTCTTTCCGATTGACTGGCTTGTACCGAAACAATGAGACCCAAACCGATTTTGTGGAGGGCAAGCGTGTTTACCTGGCACCTGCCGTGACTTTTGATTTCAGTGATGCCGCCAAGCTGACCTTATTGGGCTTCTATCAGGAAGATGATATTGATAACTGGGCAGGGGGTTTTCTGCCAGCCGCAGGCACCTTGCTGCCCAACCCCAACGGCAAAATTCCGGTCAGTCTTTCCATGGCCGAGCCGGGTGTGAATAGCTACTATCGTGAACAATATGGTGTGGGTTATGATTTTTCCTACGTTTTCAACGAGCAGTTCACTCTGCAGCAGAACCTGAAATTTTTCAGCGCAGACGCTGATCAATATGGAACCTACGGGCAAGGCTTTGTTGACGCAGATTTTGATGGTGTGCCGGATGATTACCGTACAGTGAATCGTGCGACTTTCCCTTTTATTGAAGAAGTCGATTCCTTCAACGTAGATACCCGTGGCTATATCAACTTTGAAACCGGGTCTGCCACCCATGACATGCTGGTGGGCTACGATTACCGTAAATACGAAGCCAATTCGGCGTTTGGCTTTGCCTCATCAACTTTTCCGGCTGGCTCTGTGCCCACGTTGGACGTATTCAACCCGGTTTACGGAACACCGTTTACGGATCCGCTTCCCAACATTCCCTATACCGACCAGGTACAAAAGCAATCCGGCCTGTATGTGCAGGATTCCATCACCATCAACAAGTGGATCGTAACCCTCAGTGGCCGTCAGGACTGGGTAGACAGCAATAATTCCGGCACCACCGTCAAAGACGATGAGTTCACCTATCGGGTGGGTGTGAACTATGTGATGGACAGCGGTTTCGCACCGTACGTGCAACTGGCTACTTCATTCCAGCCCTTGTCAGGAGCTACATTCGACGGCGACCCATTCATCCCCACCACCGGCGATATGGTTGAAGCCGGTTTGAAATACGATGGCGCCAATCTGGGGCCGGATATCGATTTCTTTGGTTCGGTAGCGGTGTACTCTTTGCGCCAGGAAAATGTGTTGACCAATGACCCTGATCATTTGTTCTTTTCAATACAAACGGGCAAGGTTGATGTACAGGGTTTTGAACTTGAAACCGTAACGCGTATTCGCGACCGGTTGAGTATCAATGCTTCCTATACCTATACCGACTCGGATGTAAACAACAGCAATCTGCAGTTGCCTGCTGTTTCGAAGAATAAATTCTCGCTGTTGTTTGATTACACCATGCAATCAGGCAGTTTGGCTGGCTTGGGTGGCAGTTTTGGTGGACGCTATTTAAGCGCCATTTACGGCGATGCAGCCAACGAATGGAGAACACCCGGTGTAACACTGTTCGACGCAGTGGTGCATTACGATACCGAGAACTGGCGTACGTCCATAAGCGCCAGTAACGTGTTTGACAAGGAATACGTTGCCCGTTGCAGTAGTGCAATAGATTGTTTCTATGGAACCGAACGTATGGTGATCGGAACGCTTACCCGTAAGTTCTGATATCTGTGCAACCGATCATGATGCATTTGATATTTGCCAGACCCGCTCTGCACTGCATACTCAATACCTGTGCACGCAGAAGCGATGACTTATGAGTAGACCAGGCCATGAGCCGCTCCGGAAACGAAGCGGTTTCCATCCTAGCCTTTGCTGTTTGTTGGCACTGAGCCTTGTTGTCTGTGTTGGCTCTTTGGACGCCGCGCAGAAAAGCAGCAAAAGTGCTCCCTCCATGTTTGCATTGGATCCCAATCCCAGTCGCTACCAGCACCTGCCACGCGAAGATGTATTGATCCTGGGGGCTACCGTATTGGATGGCACAGGCGAGCGCTTGGAACAAACCGATGTGCTGGTCAGGGACGGCAAAATAGTTGAGTTGGGCCAGCAGCTCAAAGTGAATGCCGATGTGTTGCGAATTGATGCCAATGGCAAATGGCTGACCCCGGGCATCATCGATATCCACACCCATAACGGTACCTACACGGTACCGCTCACGTCGCAAAGTTTTGATGTGCTCGATATCAGTGAGCTCAGCGATCCCAACGCAGCCGCTACCTGGATTGAACACGCCGTCAATGTGCAGGATATGGCTTTTCCGTTTGCGCTGGCATCCGGAGTAACTACTTTGCAGGTATTACCGGGTTCCACGCCGCTGTTCGGTGGCCGTACAGTCGTACTGAAACCTGTTCCTGCCAATACCGTATTTGATATGAAATTTCCCGATGCCCCGCAAGGCATCAAAATGGCTTGTGGTGAAAACCCCAAGGCCCATTTTGGCGCGTCCGGTCGTGCACCTACCAGCCGGCAGGGTGAGCTGGCTTTGATGCGCTCGGCTTTTTTGGCTGCCCGGAATTATCAACGCCAAATGGCGGACTACAACAGCAAGCCCTCGAAAACAGCCGTTCCAGAACGTAATTTGCAACTCGATACACTGGCAGCGGTTTTAAATGGCGATCTGCAGGTACACCTGCATTGCTACCGGGCAGATGACATCGCCGTCATGCTGGCTCTGGCAGATGAATTTGATTTCAGGATCGCGGCCATTCATCACGCGACTGAGGCCTACAAGATTCCCGGCTTGTTGCGCGATAGCGGCACCTGTGCTGCAGTTTGGTCTGATTGGTGGGGCTACAAACTGGAAGCGGGCGATGCCATTCGCGAGAACGCCGCATTTGTCGATGCTGCAGGGGCCTGTGCCGTCATGCATTCCGATGGGCCGGTGATGGGCCAAAAGCTGAATGTCGAGGCTGGCAAGGCCATGGCCGCAGGCCGCAGGGCTGGAGTATCGATCGCGCCGGAGCGCGCCATACGCTGGCTGACTTCCAACCCGGCGCAAGCTTTGGGGCTGGCTGATCGCATTGGCCAGGTGTCGAGGGGGTTCAATGCAGACCTGGTGATCTGGTCGGCTGATCCCTTCAGCATCTATACCCATGCAGAACAGGTTTTTATTGATGGCGCACTGGTCTATGACCGTTCGGACCCGGCAAGGCAACCCGTCAGCGATAGCGAGCTCGGCATTCCCGCCCGGGAGGCCAGGCCATGAGTAGCAACAAGGTTGTATGGGTTTTACTGGGCTGTTTGTTGTCCTTTCCGGCACTGGCTGAAGAGGTGCTGATCAAGCATGCAAACATTTTTTCCATGGTGGCAGGCGAGGCCGCCATTGAGGACGGCCAGATACTGCTGCGCGACCAAAAGATTGCAGCCATAGGCCAACATCTCACAGTGCCTGAATCGGCACGAGTGATTGATGCCGGCGGGCGAATGGTTACCCCGGGACTGATCTCTTCTGCATCGCAACTGGGGCTTACCGAGGTCACAGACAATGCACACAGCACCGACCACAGTGTCAGCGGAACGAATCTGGGTGCGGGGTTTGATGTGGCTTCAGCGATCAACCCCAACTCGGAATTGTTACGTGTTGCCAGAGCCGACGGTTTGATTTATGCGGTGACATTGCCCGGTGGTTCCGACGATGCCTCATTCAATGGCCTTGGAGCTTTGTTGTACTTGCAGGATGGTCCGAATGTTCTGCAGCAGGCGGGCATAACCGAATTTGCTCAAATCGGTGCATCCAGCTCGGCTTCGGCGGGGGGCTCCCGGGCAGCCCAATGGCAGTTGATGCGCACCGCTTTACAGGCGGCAAGTGCTGCGCCAAAAGAAAATCAGATTCAAACAGCCAGCAATGTGGATGAATTGAATCAGGCAGCCGTGCAGGGTTTACTCAATGGCCAGCGACCCTTGTTGCTGGATGTGCGGCGTGAGTCAGATATCCGCCAGGCCATTGCACTGAAACAGGAATTCGGCATCCGGTTGGTGATATTGGGCGGTACAGAAGCATGGCGCGTGGCAGCAGAACTTGCCGCCGCAGAAATACCGGTGATTCTCGACGCAGGTTTTATCCTGCCGATGAACCATGACGAATACGGCGTGCGTGCCGATGCCGCTCGCATCCTGCAGGACGCGGGTGTATTGATTGCCTTTTATCCCAGTTTCTCGCTGTATTACTCACTCAATGCGGGTACGGGTGCGCGAGAGTCAGCAGGTTTTGCAGTAGCCAATGGTTTGTCCTGGGAGGATGGCTTACGCGGGTTGACGGTCAACCCGGCCAAAATCTGGGGTCTGGAGCAGCGTGCCGGTACACTGGCGGCCGGGCGACCCGCCGATCTGGTAATTTGGGATGGTGATCCTTTGGAACCTTCCAGTGCTCCCGTCCTGGTCATGATAGCGGGTCAGGAAGTTTCGCTGATCACGCGTCAGATCCTGCTGCGTGACCGCTATCATCCGAACCCGAACAAGTCATCCTGGCCCGCGGCATACCAATGATGTTGCGGCTCAGAACACATCAGCTATTCACTCATGCAGCCATTGCGTTGTTTGCATTGCTGGTCACAGGCTCAGCTCTTGCTCGGAGCTTACCCATGCAACCGGCCCGCGTGGTGGAATTTGAGACCACTGAAGGCACCTGGTTGTCGCTGGATATCTCAGCGGATGGCAAAAGCATCGTCTTTGATCTGCTCGGCGACCTTTATCTGATGAGCTCAAAAGGTGGCAAGGCGAAAGCACTGATCTCTGATATGGCCTTTGATACCCAGGCGGTTTTCTCACCTGATGGTAAAGAAATCGCATTTGTCTCGGATCGCAGCGGCGCGGAGAACCTGTGGTTGATCAGGCCGGATGGCAGTGGCCTGCGGCAAATCAGTTTCCGCGAAGATGACAGGCCCATGTCCTCACCGGAATGGGCGGCTGACGGACAATCCCTGTTCGCCATTATTCATCGAAGCGATCTGCAGGCTTCCGGTCTCTGGCAGTTTGATCTGGATGGTGCATCAGAGCCAAAAGAAATCATTGCCATACGCAGCGATGCGAATCAGCCGCGGGACAGCTGGCTGAGCGTGGCCGATCCAACGGTGTCACCGGATGGACGTTATATCTATTTTGCGGGTCACAACGGTGATACGCCTGGCGATTCAGTGCCGGAGTGGACCATACGCCGCTTTGATCTGAGCAGCCCAGAGCTGGTTACGGTGGTATCTGCACCGCGCAGCCCGCGTCCCGACCTCAGTTTGGGTACCTATTTTCGGCCGGTGATATCGCCCGATGGCCATCAGATGGTTTATGCCACACGTTTTGATGGCAAAGCCGGATTGCGTTTATTGAATCTTGAAACCCGGGAGGATCGTTGGCTGCTTTATCCGCTGGGCTATGACCAGATAGAAGCTTCACACTGGCAGGGTATATTGCCGCGTTTTGCTTTTACGCCGGATGGCGAGGACTTGTTGCTGGCGCATAACGGTCACATCAACAAACTGAACATAGCCAGCGGTGAGGAATCACTGATTCCATTCACGGCCGCAGTCTCGCTGCAACTGGGACCGGACCTGCATGTGCCTATCGTTCAGGAAACCGGTCCGGTACGCGCTCGCGTGATTCAAACTCCGGAAGTCTCCCCGGATGGCAGCCAACTGGCTTTCTCGGCATTGACCCGGGTGTATCTGCTGGACCTGGTGGCGGACGCCAGGCCACGACTTTTGAACCCAAAGGGCGCAACCGAATTCAACCCTTCCTGGTCACCCGATGGCAAGCAGTTGGTGTATGTGACCTGGACCGCACGCCAGGCTGGCCAGGTTTGGATTGCGGCGGCAGACGGCTCCGACTCTCCACGCCCGTTAACCCAAACTGTGGGCCAAAGAGCACCTTTGGGCGCAACTTTCTACACCAGCCCGGTATTCACCCCGGATGGCAAGGCCATCGTGGTATTACGCTCCAGCAATAGCGTGCGTATGCATACCTTCATGGACTACGGTTTGCTGCGCACAGCAGAATTGGTGTTAATGCCTCTCGATGGTTCCGCGCAACGGGTGCTGACCAGCGGTCAGTTGGGTGGCAAACCGGGCTTTGTGCCGGAGTTACAAAGCGTTTCTGTCAATACTTCGAATGGGGTCAATCTGGTACCGCTGGCGGGCGGAGCCATGCGGCGCGCCGTTCAGGTGATGGGGCCGGGCTGGTATTTCGCCGAGGGCACAGCCGCCGCCGATGATCTGAAGCTCAGCCCGGATGGAAAATGGGCATTGGCCCAGTTTGCCCAGCAACTTCATGTGGTGGAGGTTCCAGTCGTCGGGGAACCGGTGGTCGATCTTTTGGATCCCGCTGTCCGCTTTCGTAAAATTACCGATGTGGGAGCCGACTTCTTTGCCTGGGCGGATGACGGAAAAACTATTACCTGGGCTGTAGGCTCAAGCTGGTATCGCAGGCCGCTGGCACAAGTCAATCTGAATCCTCCCCACAGTGCGGATCGCAGCGCAGATGCGCCAGCGATTGACTTGCGTGAGGCAAAAAGCCGGCAGGGTGTCGATGCCTTTGAGGCCATCGTGGAAGTGCCACGGGATACACCCGAAGGGAGTTTGCTGCTAACCGGCGCAACTGCCATTACCATGAATGACGGCTGGCACGGTGGCGATAGCAGGGCAGGTGTTATTCCCGAGGCTGATATCCTGATTGTGGATGACCGGATTGCAGCCATAGGCCCACAGGGTGAAATTGAAGTTCCGCCGGGGACTGAAACTCGTGATGTAAGCGGTCAGTTTATTGTGCCGGGTTTTATTGATGACCACGATCATCTGGCAGAAATCCGTCGCGGTATTCTGGATTTGGAAACCTGGTCTCCTGCAGCCAGCCTCGCGTACGGAGTTACCACCAAATTTGATCCTTCGTCGCTGTCCATCGACATGCTGGCCTATGAAGATCTGGTAGACGCCGGCATGATCACCGGGTCGCGCATTCACAGTACCGCGACGGCCTTGTTCTCCTTCAATGAATTCACTTCAAAAGAGCAGGTGAAGCAGGTGCTGCGACGTTACCGGGATCACTATCGGACGCGGAATATCAAAATGTATCGTACCGGTAATCGCAGGGTACGGCAGTGGGTTGCCATGGCAGCTGAAGAGCTGGGCATGTTGCCGACCACAGAAGGCGCACTGGCACTGAAACTGGACCTTTCACAGATCATCGATGGTTTTGCAGGCCTGGAACATGCACTGCCTACCGCACCTTTGTACCGTGATGTCAAACAGTTGTTGGTGCAGAGCGGGGTGAGTTACAACACCACACTGATGATCACGAATGGCGGTCCGGAAGGTCAGGATTGGTTCATCAGCGAGCAAGACCGCACCGAAGACCCAAAGCTCAATCGCTTCTGGCCGCGCTATACCGTCGACATCAAGTTGCGCCGGCGTACCTGGCGAACGCTAGATGATTACTTCTTCCCTGCAGCTGCCAGCAGCGCGGCTGAGATCATGCGCGCGGGTGGCTGGGTTGGTATGGGGTCACACGGTGAATTACCGGGAATCGGCTTCGTCTGGGAAATGCAGGCCCATGCCATGGGCGGCATGACGAACATGGAAGCATTACGTGCCGGCACGCTGGGCAGCGCCAGAGCCATAGGCCGTGCTGCAGAGTTCGGCAGCCTGGAAGCGGGTAAATATGCTGATCTGGTTATTCTGGCTGAAGACCCGTTGGAAGATCTGGCAAATACTTTTTCCATACAACAGGTCATGAAAAATGGCCGTTTGTATGATGCCGCCACTTTGGATGAGATGTGGCCCGGCAATGCCAAACCCGCTCGTCCCTGGTTTTTGGACGATGTTCCCAAGCCCAAATCCGAACCCAAAGCCGAACCCAAAGCCGAACATGGTACTGAGCCCTAGATACGCAAGAGTTCAGCTGAGATACCCGGGCTTACAACCATTTCAAAAGGTGAGTTTTCAATGAAATTCAAGCTGCAAACACTTGGCCACCTCGGCAGCCGCTATCTGGCAGTATTGCTTGCGGCAATGTTCTATACCGCCGGACTTTCTGCGCAGAGTACGGACCTACCCACCGCTGCAGAAGCTGCGCCCGATCCGGAACGCAAACTGGTTGAAATTTATCGTATCGCACCGGGTAAACATGAGGAGTTCCTGCGTTTTGTGGCCTTTCTTGATGAGATCAACATCAAGGCAGGCTTGCCCACGCGAGATCTGTATGTCCACCAGGATGGTACGGGTTGGGACTTTATATTGATTCAACCTGCTTCGACACCCCCCGAGTTCGCCGCTGCCTATGCCAAGGCCTGGGAAGAATCCGGCGCACCATCTGGCGCAAATTTCTTTCTGAAAATCCGTGAGTTTATTGCCGAACACAGCGATACCTTTGCACTGGGCCCAACCAGTGCTGCGGATTATTTGTCAGGCGTGGACCAAAAAGACCAGGCAAACGATTAGCGAGGGACTCATGAGATCAGTAACAAAGACGATTGCTTTATGTTTCACCGCGATGCTGCTGTCTGGTTGTGGTGACGAGACAGCCAATTCAATCGCTGTGCAGGAAACACCAGCTGTAGTCCCGAGCAGTGCCAGCAGGGCCTATGTGAACGCACGTATCTGGACAGGCGGGAATGCGGACGATGAGAGTGCCGGCAAAGACAGTGTCGATAAAGATTCGGAGTTTGCCGAAGCAATGGCACTGGATGGTAACCGCATCAAGGCTGTAGGTAGCCTGGCCGAGATTCAGGCATTCATCGATGATGAAACCGAAGTGATCGATCTGGCCGGGCAACTGCTTGTGCCTGGCTTTATCGACAACCATACCCACTTCATCCTCAGTGGCCTGGCGATGACGCGCATCAATTTGCGCGATGCCGATACACCCGAAGAATTCAGTCGTCGTATCGCAGCACAGGCAACCAAGCAGCCAGGTGAGTGGATTATTGAAGGCAACTGGGATCATGAACTCTGGGGTGGAGAATTGCCCACTCGTGACTGGATTGATGCCGTTACGCCTGATACGCCGGTGTTTGTTTTGCGTCTGGATCGACACATGGCGCTGGCGAACAGCAAAGCCCTGGAACTTGCCGGTCTGGATGATTCGGTAATTACTCCGCAAGGCGGTGCCATCATTCGCGATGAGTCCGGCAGAATGACGGGTCTGTTAAAAGATGCCGCGATGAAATTGGTTGAGGCTGTCATTCCACCCGCTACCGAAGCACAGCAGGATCAGGCATTGCAGGCCGCTACTGAGCTGGCCTTGAGCCACGGCGTGACTCAGGTGCATGACATGGGGGAATGGGGTCATCTGCAGATCTTTCAAAGAGCAAAAGATGCTGGAAAATTGCGTTTGCGGGTTTACGAGTTCTCGCTGATTCCCCACGCCGCCGAACTGGCAAGCTATATTGCGGCTCATGGACGCGGTGATGATCTGCTGCGCTGGGGCGGTGTCAAGGGTTTCGTTGACGGATCGTTAGGTTCAACCACAGCCTGGTTCTATCAGCCCTATGACGATGCGCCGGAAACCTCCGGAATGACCATGACCAACCTCAATCAGTTGCGCGATCAGATTCTTGCTGCCGACCGGGACGGCTTGCAAGTGGCCGTTCATGCCATCGGCGATAACGCCAACGACTGGCTGTTGGATACCTTCGCCGACGTAGCTGCCAGCAACGGTCCTCGTGATCGACGCTTTCGTATAGAACACGCGCAACATCTGACGCCCGAGGCCATTCCGCGTTTCGCCGAGTTGGGAGTAGTGCCCTCCATGCAGCCTTACCACGCTATCGATGATGGCCGCTGGGCAGAAAAGCGCATTGGATCCGAGCGTATCAAAACCACCTATGCATTTCGCTCCTTGGTGGACGCCAATGCGAAGTTGACTTTCGGATCAGATTGGGCAGTGGCTCCGATCAATCCCATGCAAGGCATGGATGCTGCAGTCACACGCAGAACCATAGATGGCCTGAACCCGGATGGCTGGGTACCAGGACAGAAAATCAGTGTGCTGCAGGCATTGAAGAGTTACACACAAAACAATGCATTTGCGGGCTTTCAGGAAGACAAACTGGGCAGAATAGCTCCGGGTTATCTGGCAGATTTTGTTGTTTTGTCGGCCAACCTGTTCACCATTGACCCGGACACCTTGCCAGAAGTCCGTGTGCTTCGAACTGTCGTCAATGGCGTAGATGTTTTCGTAGCCCCTTAGCCGGTCTGAATCAACAGGAACCCAACCTTGAAAGAGCAAGTTGCTCTGCAGTCAGATCTGCAGGAAATTGACCCGGAGGTACAGCAGTTTGCTGCAGCCATTGATCGAGATTATCGGCGGTTTGCCGTCGCAGGTGAGCCTAGCTTGCAACAAATTCGCGCAACTGCAGAGCGGGTGCGCAAGCCGTGGATCAAAGGTGGGCCGGTGATGGCAAGGATAACGGACCACTACCTGAGCCTTGCTGACAGGCAATTGAAATTGCGTTTGTTTGAACCAACTCTAGCAACTGAATGTCCGGCTTTGATCTATCTCCATGGTGGAGGTTGGACCATTTTCAGTCTGGACACACACGACAGGCTCATGCGTGAGTATGCAGCCCGTACGGGATTCAAGGTTATAGGCGTGGAATACAGCCTGGCGCCAGAATCACGCTTCCCGGATCAACTTGGAGAAATAGAAAGCGGATTTAACTGGCTGCAGAACCACGCCATGAATTTGGGAATTGATTTGAATCGGCTGGCCATAGGAGGCGATTCTGCAGGCGCCAATCTGGCCTTAGCCAGCTGTTTGGAGTTGCGCGATAGGCATTGGACTCCACCGCTACGTGCCATGCTCCTGAACTATGGTGCGTTTGATCCGTCAGGTAGCTGGGCTACTGACTCCTGGGCGGGTAAGGACACACATCTGCCTTTGACCATAAATGAGATGCAAGGCTTTTGGCAGAATTATCTCAAAGATCCCTCAGATCAACTCAACCCACTGGCTAACCTGTTGCTGGCTGGATTGAGTCAGTTACCGCCAGCCTTTCTGGCTGTTGCAGAATGCGACATTTTGCTGGATGAAAATCTGGCAATGGCCAAACGACTGAACAATCAAGGTGTTAAGACCGAGTTGGTTGTCTATCGTGGTGCAACACACAGCTTTTTAGAGGCTGTATCGATCTCTCGCCTGAGTGATCGTGCCCTCGCGGAAGCGTCAGCATGGTTGAAGGACACGGTCGTCTAGTTCGAAGTGCAATTCGTAGCACTGTCTTGCGGCAATGAAGCCAGTTCGGCCAGGGTTGTATCAACGATATCCCGCCAGGCAGAGTCAGTAGCCAGTTCAGTAGCCAGGGGTTGCAGTATTTTTTCACCAACCCGTGGACAGCCCATTTCACCCAGTACGGATGCCAGATTATTGGCCAGGCTGGGGTTGTGCGCATTGATTTTCAGTCCTTCACGAAACAGGCTGGCAGCCTGAGTCAGATTCCCTTGTGCATAAGCTTGATTACCCAGTGCCAGGTAGGGTTGCGGCTGTTCTGGCCAATGCCGGATCGCGTTGCGCCAGGCTGGTGCTGCGGACTCAAAGCCGGCTACTGCTTCGAACTGGGCTACGGCTGCAAAATAAGACTCGGGATTTGCCAACGGCGGAATGTCGTCAGGCTCAAGAACCACCAGTGCCCAGTTGTCGGCCCAGTCCCATAACCGTGCAAATTTGGCGACGCTCATGGCTTCTTTCTGGCGGGTGCCGGTATTCAGATAAACTTCTTCAGAAGTGGGGTCAAAACCGGTGAGCACGGCATAATGCCAAACCGGAAAATGTCGGGTCCGCAGGTTCTGTAATAACAGCACCGGCCGGCCATCTTCCACCTGGGCAAACACGCGGGTCAGATCATTCCGGATTTCATAAGGAATCCGGCCTGCGCGTCGCGTTGCCGCCAAAAGCTCAAGTTGCAGACTGCCTTGCCGCTCGGGCAGGTAGATTTGCGGAGTCAGCTCGTCAGGTGAGGTATCAACCCCGGACGCCACCAGTACCGTAGCCAGTGCAGCCGGTCCGCACTGGTATTCCTGCTGTGGAAAAAAAGGCACTTCCAGCATTTGTTGTTCGGATGTGTTGGTCAGGTTGGACAGGTCTACTTTGGGATTGATGCTGCAAGCACCCAGACAAAGGCACAGAAGCAGCATGACCGGACCGCCGACCCGGTCCGGTCCGCCTTGCGCGGAATATGGGTACACCGCTCAGACTTTGTTGAAAATATTGATGACACCAGTGATTTCAAGGATCAGTAAAACTACAAAAACTGCACCCATTAAAGCCAGTATCCCATCACCACCCGCCGGCAGCGTATCCATTTGCTGGTTCAGTTGCGCCAATTCCTGGTCACTCAAAGACGCAACACGCAACAGGGCTTGATTGGGATCAACCCCCATATCAATCATCGCCTGCTGTACATCAACACGCTGTAATTGGGCCTGAACGAGGTCTATGCGTGCCTGTCTTTGTTCGATGGACATGGCCTGTTGTGTGCTCACTACCGCAGCCGCAACCGAACCGGTAAATCCACCAAACAACAAACTTGTCGAAAGGATCAGCGAAATTAACTTCTTGATCATATAAAAATCCTCCTAATCAAACGGCTTCCTGTTCTGAGACCCAGTGAAACACAATATGACTGCGGTTCGCTACCATAATGATTGGTTGGCTGGTGGATTGAGGTGAAGAAAGAGGGTATTGGTGTTTGGCTGAACCCAAGGTGAATGTCGCCAAGCGGTTGCTATGGTGAACCGAGTGGGTGGCCAAGCCCGAATAATTCCGGTAATAATTGTTACTGCGACGGTGGGGCTGTGGCAAGGAACTGGCAAAAAAGCATAAACTTGCTTCTATGGACTCGCCAGACGGACCTGGAAACCACAAGAGGACCAGCTTGTGAAAGCCATTCAGGATTTATTCAACAGTTGGGAAGAAACCGTCAGCATGCCGGCAGGATCGGTAATTCTGTCGGAAGATAATGCTACCGACAGCATCTTTCTTATCCTTGCCGGTGAAGTTGAATTGAGCCTGCACGGACAAGCACTGGGTCGGGAAAATGCAGGTGGAATCTTCGGTGAAATGGCCATGATAGCCTCAACCTCCGGCAACCCAACGGCCAGAGCAGTCAGCGATGTGAAGCTGGCCCGGTTGAGTCGGGATCAATTCAATGGACTGATCGCCCAAAACTCTTTTTTTGCACAGCATGCTTTAGCGGTGATGGCCAATCGCCTCAGAATCATGAATGTCTATATCAGTGCTCAACTGGAGTCCAGGGAATAATGCCGCGCGAGCATGCCAAATTCCGAAATGGAGGGACGCATTGGACTTATTAGAGTCATTCAGGGACTCTGCTGACGTGGTAAATTTCGCAGCGGGAACTGTGATATTTGAGGAGGAGTCCGAGGGCGGTCATATGTATGTGGTTATCGAGGGTGAGGTAACCATTACGCTCAACGGCAAGCTGTTGGCGGTAGCCAAGGCCGGGGAAATCGTCGGTGAAATGGCTCTGATTACCTCTGATATTCGTAGTGCTTCCGCTATTGCCAAAACCGATTGCACCCTGGCGGTGATCGATCAGAGCAGCTTTGAATCCCTGATTCGACACATGCCGGATTTTTCCAAACATGTCATGAACGTTCTGGTTGAACGAATCCGTAACGCCTATGAAAGGCTTTAACGGTTTTTCCGTATGACGTGGGCGAGCCCGCTGGCGGATGCACCATCGGATAACTGGTTGACATTACCTAAAATAATGACGCCCTGTTCGCGCACCGGTTTGAGCCCGGACAGGCCATCCAGCGTGGTTTCGGGGCGGTTCAGGATATTTATGCACGTTGGATCGGGTTCTGCATCAATACACAGAATACAGAATGATAAGGGGGGTTCGTTATCTGGCAACCATGGACTCGGCAGCAATCCAGCGATTGATCTGCGCTTCCAGAACACTCAACGGAACCCGGCCGGTAGCCAACACCTGCGCGTGAAACTCGCGGATATCGAAATCATCGCCCAGCGTCAGTTCAGCGCGGTCGCGTAATTCCTGGATTTTGAGTTGGCCAATTTTGTAGGCCAGTGCTTGCGAGGGTATGGCCATAAAACGCTCGGCTTCGGAAACGGCTCGTGCTTCGGAAATGGGCGCATTGGCGTACATATAATCCAGCACCTGTTCCCGGGTCCAGCCGTAATAATGCAAGCCGGTATCGGCCACCAGGCGAATGGCGCGCCATAATTCGGCACTCAGTTTGCCAAAGTACTGATACGGATCGGTATAGGCGCCCAGCTCTTTACCCAGTGATTCCGCATACAGGCCCCAGCCTTCGCTATAGGCTGTGGCGCTGCCAAACTGGCGAAACCGCGGCAGGTCCGTGCGTTCCAGCGTCAAAGCCACCTGGAAATGATGGCCGGGGATGGCCTCGTGCAGGTAGAGGGATTCCATCGCCCATTTCGGCCGCGCAGACAGGTCGTAGGCATTGGCAAAAAATACCCCTTTGCGGGTGCCATCGGGCGATGCCGCGCGGTATTGGCCGCCCGCTGCCGATTTTTCCCTGAAGGGTTCAACCAGACGAATTTCAAAATCTGCCTTGGGAATGATTTTGAACAGCCGGGGGGCATTGGGGTCGATGACTTGCCGCAAAGCAATATAACCATCCAGCAAATCCTGTCGTTCGGTGAAATAAAACTGTGGGTCGGTATTGAGGAAATCGAAAAACGCATTGATGTCGCCTTCGAAACCGACCTGCTGCATAACGACTTTCATTTCTTCATGGATACGTGCGACTTCGTTGAGTCCAATCGCATGTATTTCCTCTGCGCCCAGATCGGTGGTGGTAGTGCGCCTGACCAGGAAGGCGTATTGTTCGGATCCGCCAGGCAGTGCGTTCATGCCGTGGGTTTCACGTGCGGCAGCCAGGTAGTCGTCGTGGATAAAGTCGCGCATATCGCGGTAAGCCGGAATCAGTTGTTCTGCAATGGCTGTGGTGTAAGCCCGGGTCAGGCGCTCCCTGTCCTGAACCGAAAAAGACTCCGGCATGGTGCGGATGGGCTGGTAAAAGCTGCTGTCTTCAGGTCTATCGACGATCTGCGATTCCAGCTGCGGAATGACTTTTTCCATCAAGATGCGGGGCACCGTCAGACCGGCTTCAATACCTTGCTGCATATAGGTCCGGGCCTGTTGCATCCAGATGTCGAAGCCATCAACCCGACCCAGGAAATTGTCGTAATCCTGTACGGTTTCGAAAGGCTGCAAGCCAGCGCCACTACCGAGTTGCACAAAAGAATTGTGTACGCCACGGAACTGGTTCAGAGGCATCAGTTCATCGGCGAAATCGAAACTGCGCAGCGCCATTTCCCGCTCGGCCCTGAATATCTCGTAGTTGAGCAGGTCTTCGCCGGTCAACAGCGTGGCATCAATGGCGTCCAGGCGATCGAGGACGGCCAACTCCAGCGCCTGCGCCGCAGCCAGCCATTCCGGGCCGATGTCGTTCGCGTACCGGTCGTTGTAGCGGTTGTCACCGATAAAAGTGGCAAAGGTCGGGTGCAGTTCCAAATAGTCTTCAAAGTACTCCTCGAACAACTGGTGTAAAGCCAGGACATTCTTTTCGACAGAGACATTGGAGTCGATGGGCTCTGCGCTTTCCACTGCAGTCTTGGTGTTCCTCGCGGTTTCGTCTGCCTGCTCCGAGCAGGCGGAAATCTGCGCGAACAGCAGGATGAGTATCAGAATCCGGATGACCGTCATGGGGTGATCGCCTTGTATGAGTTCAGGCACAGAGTAGAACACTGCCGGCCTGTATTGCACAATACCTTTTGGCCACCGGACTTGTGGTGCATAAAGGCAGCAGTTTGTGCCTTTGGATCGATTCAAAGAGGAGACAGGCGTGAGTGCATCAACCGTGGAATTTGGAATTCTCAGTGCCATGCAAGTGCGTGTGCTGGGCTGCCTGATGGAAAAAGCCGAGACCACACCCGAGCAATATCCGCTCACCGTCAATTCCTTGCGTCTGGCTTGTAATCAGAAAACCGCACGGCACCCGGTAACAAACTATACCGAAGGCGAGGTGGGTCACACCGTGCGTGAATTGCAAACACTGGGATTTGTTAAAGAGGCCTGGGGCGCCCGGGTGGCGAAATACGAACATCAGGCCGGCAAAATGCTTGGCGTGCAAAGCAAAGGCCTGGCGGTGCTATGTGTCCTGATGTTGCGTGGGCCGCAAACGCTGGCTGAAATCAAGGCCAACACCCATCGCCTGCACGAATTCGGTGACCTCGACGATGTGGCGCATATGCTCGGCCGACTTGCAGAACATGACCCGCCATTGACCATGCAGTTGCCGCGTATGCCAGGCCAGAAAGAGACCCGTTACGTGCACCTGCTAAGCGGCGAACCGGATTTGAGCAAGCTGGAATTCCGCGTCAGTTCCGCTGCAGCTGCCAGCAGTGGGCTGGAAGCCCGCATAGAGGCACTGGAGCTTGAAGTGGCTGAATTACGGACTCAACTGGATGTACTGATCAATCATTGAGCAGGTGCCTTATGCTTTGGTGCAGTTGAGGCATCAAGCTTCGGGCGGAAACAACAGGTCTTCGAGAAAGTAGGCTGACAGGGCAGACTTACCGGACAGGCCGGATTTTCGATAAACTGCACGGGCCTGCTCACGGATGGTGCGCTCACTGGTGTCGCGGGCCAATGCGATTTCCTTGTGGCTGAGCCCTTTGAGCATCAGCAATCCCACTTCTGCTTCTGCCTTGGTGAGTTGCCAGCGGTCAAATTGCTTTTCAATGGCAACAGCCAGTCCGCGAAGCAATTCACGGCTCTCGTGCCGCCACTGGTCCGCCTCATCGATGGCTTCAGCCAGGTCGCGGCGGGTCAGGCGCAACTGTCGCCACATCAGTGCCGTGCCACTCAAAGCAACCAGAAACAGGACAGATTCCACTGCAATGTGCGCAAAGCTGGCGCCGTCACCGTAGTCGAAAACCAGGTCCGAGGCGATCAGCAGCGCCACGGCGATAAAAAGTCCAATCGAAATAATGGTGGTGCGATTTTGCTTTATGTCATTTGACATAGGGTGCCAAAAACCTCTCAAAAGGAGAATTCACGTCATCTGACAAATTGTAACACCGGCATCAAGCTGGCAACTTGGCCTGGTAGATAATTACCGGAGCAGTTTAATGAGCAATCTATCCAAAGGTACGGTCAGGGTATGGGATCCGCTGGTACGTATCGGCCATTGGGCACTGGTCGCAGGTTTCTTTACAGCCTACTTTACCGAAGACGACTTTTTGACCCCGCATGTCTGGGCGGGTTACGTTGTCGGCGGGATTATCTGTTTGCGTATTATCTGGGGGCTGGTGGGAAGCCGGTATGCCCGATTCAGTCAATTCGTAAAAGGGCCTGGCGCGGTATGGTCTTATTTGAAAAATCTGCTGGCTGGCCACGGTAAGCGCTACATCGGTCATAATCCGGCAGGCGCTGCCATGATTCTTGCCCTGCTGCTGTCCCTGGGGGGCACGGTTTACTCCGGATTGATGGTTTATGCACTGGAGGACCAGGCTGGCCCACTCGCTGCCTGGGTTGCCTCCACCCATTCGGATACCCATTCAGACGCAGACAGCAAGCAGCCGAAGAAAAACCTGAAGAAAGACCTGAAGGAAGACAATTCGAAGCGCGAGGATTTTTGGGAAGAAACCCACGAAGTCCTGGCCAATCTCAGCCTGCTGCTGGTGATCATGCACGTGGCAGGTGTGTTGATGTCCAGTCGCGCACATAAGGAAAACCTGGTTAAGTCAATGTTTACGGGAGAGAAACGAAGTGCAGATTAAACACCAACTGCTGGCAGCGTCCATTTTCTTGGTGTCGGCCTTGTTAATAAGTCCGGATCAATTGGCTCTGGCTCAAGAAAATGCCGCCCGCAGTGAACCCGGCCAACAATCAGACCACGATCACGGTGTGGAGCATGGCCATGAGCCCTTGCCGGTGGATGAAAGCCTGAGTTTTGCACGCGTGGTAGATGAAGCGCTGGCCTTCTGGCCGAGCTCGGTTGAGATGCCGGCACGGCAAGCACAGGCTGCCGCCTGGTCGAGAAGAGGCAGTAGCTGGCTGTCCGATCGACCCTCTTTTTCCGTTCGTTACCAGACCGACCGCTTCAATAGCGATGAGGGGATGCGTGAATACGAGGCGGGTATTTTACTGCCGCTGTGGAACTGGGGCGGGCGTGATGCGACCAGCGCACTGGGAGATGCATTGAATGTTGAGTCAGGCGCTGCGGTCCAGGCCATGCGCTGGCAGCTTGCTGGTGAGTTACGTCGCGTATTCTGGAATATCGCACTGGCCACCAACGATCACGAATTACTTTTAAAGGCACTCACAACGGCAAAACTCATTGCCGATCAGGTATCACGCAGTCACGAATTGGGCGATGTGGCCTTGCGTGATGTTTTGATGTCCCAGTCAGCCTTGTTGGAGGCTCGCGCACTGGTGATTGAGGCAAGCGCGGCCTTGTTGGATGCCGAGCGGGAATTTCGCAGTGTGTCAGGCATGGATCGTCGTCCCGCTTTCGAGGCCGAAAACATCAGTGAGCAACACGTCGTCGCAAAAGACCATCCGGCACTGATCATGATCAATGCAGAGATTGCCCGCGCGGAAGCAGAGTATGAAATGATCCGGAGAACCTTCAACAGCAGCCCGCATTTACTGGTCGGGCCAAAGCGTGAACGGGCACCGCTGGCCAATGACTACGATGACAGTATCGGCATCACCATGACCGTTCCGTTTGGTGGCTCTTCGCATCGTGATGTGGAATTGGCTGCGGCCAATCGCGTTGTCGCACAGGCTCAGGCCACAAAGGCAGAGCAGCAGCGCTATTTGACGCTGCAGTTGCACGAAGCAGCCCACAGCCTCGATGTGGTGAGACAGAACATCGATGAAGCAGCCGAGCGCATGTCTTTGGCAGCCCGGCAGCAGGAGATGGGTCAAAGCGCTTATGAAAAAGGCGAGCTGGATTTGATAGACCTGCTCAAGCTGCAGGAAATCAGCCTGACCGCCAAACGGCATTTCACCCGTTTGCAAATAGAGAAAAATCGACAAACCGCATTTTATAACCAGGCTGTAGGAGAACTGCCATGATTCGCAAAATAGGCCTTGTGGCTGCTGTATTTGGCCTCGTTATTACCCTCCCGGTGCTGGCTGAGGAAATCGGGATTTCAATAGAGCAGATTACCGAGCTGGGTATTGAAGTGACCTCTCCCCAGCCAGCCGATCGCACTTTTGCGGTTGACGCCACCGCCACTGTGGTGATCCCGCCAGCAGGACAGTTTGCGGTCAGCACCGCACAGGCCGGCAGTGTCGTGCGTTTGCATGCTGCCGTGGGCGACCACGTTGAAGCGGGCCAGCTGTTGGCTGAAATCCGCAGCCCGGACTTTGTCACCGTGCAGCGTGAGTTCCTGGATGCGAAAAGCAACGCCAGCCTGATGTCTACTCAGTTACAACGGGATTTGCAGCTTTTCGAAGAAGGCATTATTGCGCGTCGTCGCCTGCAGGAAACCGAGATGCAGGCCCATCAGGCCACTGCCCGCTTGAATGAGTACCGCCAAATACTGGAGCTTGGCGGACTTTCATCCAGCCAGATTGACACTCTGGCTTCCGAACGCAAGTTACTGGATGTTGCCAGCATACGGGCTCCGTTCGACGGCGTGGTGCTGGAATTGCTTGCCATGACGGGAGACAGCCTCGAAGCACTGCAGCCGATTTTTCGAATCGCTGACCTGAGCAGTCTGTGGCTGGATATCCAGGTTGCGGGTGAAAGTGCTGCTGTGATCCAGGCCGGTATGCAGGTCACGGTCGAGGGTATGGGTGCAGACAGGGCACAAACACCAACGGCAACGGTTGTGTCTGTAGGTCATGCCAGAAACGATCGCAGTCAAACGATTACGGTCCGGGCGAAATTGCAGCAGGCATATGACAGACTGCATCCGGGACAGTTTGTAGCGGTGAAGCTGATCGGTGACGGGCGGGGGCGGACAAACCTCTGGTCAGTACCTGCCGCGGCCATTATTCACCGGGGTCAGGAAGCCCTTGTCTTTGTCCGCAGCACCAATGGCTTTACGCCAAAAAGTGTTGTGCTGCTTTCGGTGGACGATGGCCTGGCTTTTGTCGAAGCAGAGCTGGATACCACGGCAGAGGTCGCAACGGCAGGTGTGGTGGCGTTAAAAGCGCTACAGGCCGGGGATGATTCAGCAACAACCGGGCAGAGTCACTGATGTCCGCCCTGATCCAGTTTGCGCTGATCCAGCGTGTTCTCATCCTGTTGTTGGCGGTGCTGATGGCAGGGGGTGGCTATTTCGCGTTTCGCCAACTGCCGATTGATGCTTTCCCCGATGTATCGCCGACACAGGTCAAAATCATCGTCAAGGCGCCGGGCATGACGCCCGAGGAAGTGGAAAACCGGATTACCGCACCGCTGGAACTGGAACTGCTCGGTATTCCACGCCAGGTAATGTTGCGCTCGGTCGCAAAGTACGCACTGACCGACATCACCATTGATTTTGCAGAAGGCACCGACATCTACTGGGCACGGCAACAGATCGCCGAACGCATCAGTGGAGTCTGGGACAGTCTGCCAGCCGACATCGAAGGGGGCTTGGCACCGCTGACCACCCCGCTGGGTGAGATGTTCATGTTCACGGTGGAGGGACCGCAAAGCCTGACCGAGCGGCGCGCTTTGCTGGACTGGGTGATACGTCCGGCGCTTCGAACCGTCCCCGGTGTTGCCGATGTGAACGCGCTTGGCGGCTTTGTCCGAAGCTTTGAGGTGATGCCCGATACATTGCGCATGGCAGCCAGAGGCATCGATCCATTGATGCTTGAACATGCACTGCAAACCAATAACCGCAACGACGGTGCCGGTCGCCTGAACGAAGGTGAAGAAACCTTGCTGGTGCGCTCGGAAGGGCGTATCAAAA
>CAZRTG010000020.1:0-30285 GCA_964602895.1 uncultured Wenzhouxiangellaceae bacterium | reverse complement strand
GCCCTGGCCGACGCGCGTGCCGATGCGGTCATGACGGCCATTGCAGGCGATGGCGCAGAAGCACCTCTACCGGCCACACGATTGGATTCAATAGCCGTCGATGCCGCCAAAAATGGAGAGGTTCCCATGGAACTGAAAGTGGAAGTGGCTAAAGAATAATTTTCGACAGCAGTATTTTTGCTGATGGGGTTTTGCAGACATCGCAGGATTCTGAACCAGGGATTGAGTTTATGGCTATTCGGGAAATCATTCGTATGGGGCATCCCACGCTGCGGCAAGTGGCGCGACCCATAACGCAAGCAGAACTGGCTGAGCCGTGGTTGCATGAGCTGGTTGCAGACATGAAAGATACGCTGCCAGCGGCGGGTGGTATCGGTTTGGCGGCACCGCAGGTCAACGTGTCGGTGCGGCTGGCAATCATTGAAATCGATGGTGGGCCGTCACGCTATGGTGATATCGAAACCCTGCCTATGACGGTGTTTATCAATCCTGAAATTGAGGTGTTGAACCCCGCTACGGCCGGTTATTGGGAGGGCTGTTTGTCGGTACCCGGTTTGCGCGGTTTTGTCGAGCGCCCACAACACGTGCATGTGCGAGCGCTGGATTTACAAGGCAACCGGTTTGAACTGGAACTACAGGGTTTTTTGGCCACGGTGTTCCAGCACGAATTTGATCATCTTGATGGCAAGCTTTACGTGGATCGGCTGAAAGACAGTCGGCTGTTGGTTTTTGAAGATCAGCTTGTAGATAACCCTGACTTGTTGGAACAAACAAGTCTATAAGCAGTTGGGCTCCTTTCGTGAGATTATGCTGCGATGAGCTACAAAAATCAGAAAGCAGATGATCACAAACTTGACAAACCTGTTCCTGAACAGAAAGAAGAACTGATTGAAACAGAAGCCGGACTGAGGCGCGAGATCAGCCAGCTGGGTTTTGCTACCATTTCACTCAATGGCGTTATTGGCGCCGGCATTTTTGCTTTACCTGCGATAGCCGCTGCGGCTACCGGTCTGTTCAGCCCGTGGCTGATTTTGATTTGTGGCTTGATGATCATGCCCGTGGTCCTTTCTTTCGCCCGGGCCGCCAGCTTCTTCACGGTCACTGGCGGGCCATTGGCGTACGTCGGTCATGCATTCGGCCCGTTTGCCGGCTTCCAGGTCGGTTGGTTGTCTACCTTGTCACGCGTCTCTGCCTCCGCCGCCAATACCAACCTCATGGTGACGTATGCCGCATGGTTTTATCAGCCGCTGGGCGATGGGCTTGCACATCAACTTGCGGTCAGTTTGATACTGGTTCTGATTACCGTGATCAATATCATAGGTATCAAACACGCTTTACTGGCCATCTATGTATTTACCTTGCTGAAACTGATTCCCCTGGCGCTTCTCGTTCTGTTGGGCCTGACCAAGCTGAACCCCGGTGTTTTTGTTGCAGAGGGTTTGCCCACTTTTGACGGGCTGGGTGAAACCATTCTGGTATTGATGTATGCCTTCGTGGGTTTCGAAAACACGGGCGTGGCCGCTGGAGAAGCGCGCAACCCGCGGCGTGATATTCCACGTGCGCTGGTCCGGAGTGTAGCGCTGGTAGGCATTTTTTACGTCCTGGTGCAGTGGGTGGCCGTTTCGGTAGCGCCGGATATTGGCCAAAGCGAAACGCCGCTGATCGAAGTGTCACAAATCCTCATGGGTACCTGGGGCGCTGCCCTGATTGGATTGGGAGCGGTATTTTCCGTCGTCGGTAATGTTTCATCCTCAATGGTTTCCGCGCCGCGAATGGTTTATGCCATGGCCAGGTCGAAAGTACTACCGCATTGGTTTGGTGTCGTACACCCGCGTTTTGCAACACCGGCCAACTCCATCGCCTTTATCGGGCTGCTGAGCATCATTCTGGCGCTTTCCGGTGGCTTTGTCTGGCTGGCTGCCATGAGTACCGTGGTCAGGCTGATCATCTACGCAGCCTGTATCTTGTCACTGCCAAAACTGCACTCGGCCTTGCGACCAGGACAAAAAATATTTGAGCTGCCTGGCGGCTATGTCATTCCCGTATTGGCGCTAATAGTCAGCCTGTGGTTAATCACGCAGGCATCCGGTGATTCCTGGTTGTTCACCGGCCTGTTCGTGGCTTTCGGTTCGGTTTTATATTTTCTGAGCCATCGCGCCGATCGCAACCCTCATATTTAACCTCAGAGTGGTTCAAAACCGTCGCTGAAGATGATTTCGCCATCGGGAGGCGGTGGCTCCTCATAGGCTGCAATACAGCCGGGACTGTTGGCAGCCAAACGGCCTTCAATCAGGTTTTGTACCCTGGAGTGAAATTCAGATTTGCTGGCGCCGCAGTCCGCGCCATTGCTGCCCGATACGTGGCAATAGCTCATCACCGTACCTCTGCCTCCTGCCGGACAGGAAACCGTGCTTCCACTGTAGCAACCGCCCTCACCGTTGAAGCACTGGTCAATCACAGGATTGAAACAATGTGTGTGCGGTGAACCCATATTGTGGCCAATCTCATGACCGATATATAAGGCCGTGCTGGCCGCGCTGCGTTTAACGCCAATGGCATTGAAGCTGTAACTCCCATAGGTACGCCCGCCACTGGTGCCCCCTTTCTGACAATACTGATCCAGCCAGGCAATGCCCGAGTAGTACCAATCGGGGACTCCGCGACCACTCAACATGGCAGCAAAATTGCGATCGATGTGAGACATGTGGTTACGCCAGTAGGTGGCGAACTCGTTCATTTGGTCTGAGGGGCCGCTGGCGATGGAATAAGGGTCAGGCGTGGTGCGTAATATGACATCACCGATCAACAGGCGGGTTTCCACATCGCGTTCGTAAAACACGTTCATTGCGAGGAACGCATCGGTAATCCACGCCATCGCCGTGCCGGGTTGATTGCCTTTGCCGGCCATCCACTCGTTGTCGGCATCAATGGCAACAACCGCCTGGTAGTTGATGGAAGAGCCGCTCAAAGCCGCACTTTGGCTTTCCGGAATGGGACTGTTCAAATTCAATAACGATTCGGCCGGTTGATCATCCAATTGCATCCCACAGGTGCTGACGGCCTCGGGTGGCTCCTCAATAGTCTGCAGCCTGATCTGGCTATCCAGCTTGCCCTGCAATTGCATTTTTGAGTTGTTTTTTGCTGCGAAACCGCTGATTTCCCCCGTCCTGACATCGACAGCCAGCGCTACTCCGGTGGTCTGGTTGGTAGCGATAAAAAACTGCCGGGCGTCGTGTTGCCACTCCACCGCACCATCGGCACTCAGTACCATCACGCGGGCACCGGGTGCGAACAGCTCAATACGCCGGAACTCCAATGGCTGGTCTTCTGCATCAATGTGTTGATCCAGTGCAGGCAGAGTCAGACGATCGCCCAACTGCGACTGGCTGAGTGCACGGCTCTCACCGCGGCTGATGGTAATGGCACCGGGCTGAATATCCGAAATGTCACGTGCAAAACCGGCCAGTGATTCCAGCGGGGGAGTTTTCTTTCCGATGATTTCCTGTTCCGGCGGCGGTTCTTGAGCCGACAGCGGTCCGGCCAGAGCAGTGAACAAGAGAAACGCCAATGCGGTTGATGAAATCCTTTTCATCCAAAATTCCTTCAAATTCATTTATCACGTGGCGATTTTTAGCGCCATAAATACAGGCAAATTAGACCTAGGTGGCCGTTATAAGTCAATGTATAGCAGGAATAAACAGTGTCTGGCGTTCTACGCCAGCGATAACGCTTGTCCAGCCGCTCCGGTTTGTGGTCTCGGCACCTGGGGTGTGGCATGAGCGGTAGCAATTTCTGAACAGGCGGTCTTTCCGGGGCATGCCACTCTCCTGATAAACGGCTAAAATTGACTCTGTAGTTCGCTCTAATGCGTTTATCGCATCTGGAAATCTGGCCGCAAAGGGACTGCTGCGGCCTGCAATTTACCCAGGGATGGCCTGACAGATCGGGTTTATAGTACTTTGGGTTGCATACAATTGAAAAACTACATTTCACAAGACTCTTTGGCTGGCACACCTGCCCGAACTGGCTTCACGCTGGTCGAGCTGATGATCGTATTGGCCATACTGGCCTTACTGTTGGCGCTGGCTTATCCCGCATATGTCGAACAAGTGCGTAAAGCTCGACGCGCCGATGCGACTGCCACGTTGATGGATAGAGCGCAGAGTCTGGAACGTTGTTTTACCCGATTCAATCGCTATAGCGGAGATGACTGTCCAGCGCCGGCAGGTAATTCGGCTGATGGTTTTTACACCATAACAGTGGAGCCGGAAGTGCCTCTCACGACGTACACACTGACAGCAACTCCAGTCGGCGATCAGGCCAACGATCCCTGTGGGGCTTTCTCCGTGGACTATCTCGGTAACAAGACGCCCGTACCGGGAAGTAATCGTTGCTGGGGTTCATCATAAAAAGGGGTTTGAAGAAATGAAGAAAATTAAATTGCCGGAAAAGCGGCACAAGGGGTTTACCTTGCTGGAAATGATGGTTGTTCTGTCTGTGATTGCCATCCTGCTCAGTTGGGGACTGCCATCGTTGCAACAATCGATACGTAACAATCAGGTTCTGGCTCAGAGCAATGAACTGGTTGCAATATTGCACCTGGCCAAAAGCGAAGCCTTGCGCCGCAATACCAATGTATCCATAGATTTCGATGTTTCAGATGATGGCTGGGAAGCCATTATTGAAGATCCGGCTGAGGTGGCCGACATCGACGGTTGTTTACCGGGGCAGTTGCGTTGCATCGGTAATACTGCCACCTCCCTCGAAGTCATGGATGGAAACGGGGTCGGGTTGGACGCGTTGATCTACAACAACCGCGGCTATTTGTTCCTGGACCTTGAGGAAGCCGATGATGATGACTTTATCGGCAGGCCCGCAGTCCTGTTTGTGCAGCATGAGCTTTGTGCAGGCAATAACCAGCGGCGACGTATTGATGTCAGGCCTACCGGGCAGATCGGCTCATGCGCATTGCCCTGTGGTAGCGAGGCGGTCTGTCCATGAACAACAATCATATCAGCATGAAAGAGGCCACCCCTATGTGGAAGCAATCACTATCCGGACAAAGCGGCTTTACCCTGATCGAGGTGCTTATTGCCCTTGCCGTATTGACCATAGGCTTGACGGGTTTGGCCGCAATGCAACTGAGCTCAATGCAATATGTGCATTCGGCCCACTACCGTTCACTTGCAACCACCATTGCCATGGATTTTGAGGAGCGGATGTGGCTGGAATTAGCCAATAATGATCTGAGCACTTGCCCGGACAGCAGCAATTGGGACCCGGACAGTGAGGAAGAACCAAACCTGATGGGTAAGTTAACGACACACTGGACGCGAAATGCTGCTGGCGAAGATTGGGATTGGTCAACGGCAAACCTGCTCACATTACCCGGTCTGGAAATTGTTACAGGCACACCTGTTATGGGAACTTCTGTAGTGCGGGTTCCGATCACGCTGAGTTGGTCAGAGGCCCGGTTTCCTGGTGAGCATCCGGAAGATGGGGAGGACACAGAGTCACGGGAAAGCTTTACCTATAACGTTCAAATCCAGTGCAGGTCGGCATAATGAACCGCATTCCCGGAGTTCTGCATGGACGACAGGGTAGGGCTCGCTATTTACCCAAGCTGCAGTCAGGCCTGACACTGGTTGAACTGATGGTAGCTTTGGTGATTTCGTCGTTCCTGGTGGGCGGCATTCTGGTAATGCATCTGTCAGGCCGGTCCACCTTTATTGAAACCGGGCAATTGTCACGTATACAGGAAAATGTCCGCTTCGCCTCGGACTACATGATCCGTGACATTCGCAATGCGGGGTTTCGTGACGAATCCTCCCTGAAAGTTGGTCATGAGAAGCAGATTCAGGAAGATTATGCCGATGTTCTGGATGATGGGGCTACCTTGCGTGTTCGTTATGCCGGACGTGGTAATTGCACACAGCGATTTGACAGTTTCCGCTTGGTGGAAAACGAATATTCATGGGATGACAACACCGGCGATCTGGTCTGTCGGGGCCGTTCGGTTGATGGTGTTGATGGCGGTAATGTCCTCATTACCGATATGGGTTTTTCCGATCCGGTTGGCCTGGTGGGAGGTTTGACCGGAATTGCTTTCCAGAAAATTTGCCCGGACCGCAGCACCACGTGTGCTTGCGATTTGATCAACAATTTTGACAATGCCTGTATCGGTGTTCGTGTTGCCATGCAATTTGAAGGCATGCGCACCCAGGACGGGTCCGGGAATTTTGATAACCGTTCCATCGAACTGACTGCGGCGTTCCGGAATATTGTGCTGGAGCGCATGAACCAGCATGCCTTTGCCGAGGAGTAGGTGAATGAATCACAAAATGCCAATGAGATCACAACAAGGTATCGCGTTGATGCTTGCCCTGCTGCTGCTTTTTGTCATGGTCGTATTGGGCGTAGCCGGCTTCAGCACCACACAAATGCAGGAACGTGGCGCGGGCAATGTGCGCTTGCAGGCGAAGGCTTTTGAAAGAGCTTCAGCAGGAGCCAACGATGCCATCAACTTCTTTGATGACCATCATGATCTGGGCCCGGATCAGCTGTGTGGTTCTATTGGGCATATCGGTTGGGATGGCCCAACAGACTGGGTAAATAGGGGTGCCATCGATGATGTTTTTTTGCAACAAAGAATGTATTGCCTAGCAGTCAAATATCCATGCACTGCAGCAGAGGAAGCTGCTGGAGTCTGCACCCAGGATGATCGTCCGGTTCGCTCACAACTGTTTGTACACAGCCGGGGTTACGTCACGGACAACGGCGAGTTCGACGGCGAAATCGTTGCCCAACGCGATGTCGAAGTGCGACTGGCGGTAGGTAGCACCGGCGGAGCAGGGGATGGTTGCGGCGCAATGTGCTTTCCCGCATGTTCAACCAAAACACTCAATTTCCCGAATTCAAACGACTTTACGGTGGATGGCAGCGGTGGACCCGCAATCACCGCAGGCTGCCAGAGTGTAGCCGACAGCATACGTAGCGCGCTAGGCAGCAACCCGAAAGGAAATTATATTGGTGGAATTGCAGCCACCACCCCCGGAGCACCCTGGGACAGCCCGGCTAAAACAGAACAATTTCGTCAGAATTTGGAGTTGGCTGCCCAACTCGCCCAATCGGCAGGCAATTGCCAGACCGGCTGTTATTATCCGAGTGGATTGAACATCAGTGGTGGTGGAAAATCTACCAACATTTTTGGTACACCGGATCACCCTCAGATCACCTATGTTGAGGGAAACGCTTCCTTTGGCGGAAATGTCTCCGGCGCCGGCATCCTGGTGGTCAACGGCAACCTGTCCTGGAACGGAACTCCGAATTTCAAAGGCTTGATTTTGGTGCTGGGTGGTTCCTTCAACATTGACGGGGGCGGTCACGGTGGTGATCACGGTGGATCGGTGATACTGCTGAATAATCTGGGAGCAGTGGGGGATCAATTTGGCCCGGCCAGTTTCAGCAATACCGGCGGTGGACGGGCGAACTATACTTTCAGTTGCAGCGCACTATGGGCTGCTCATGATCTGCTTGATGGAGCCGGTCAGGGGATGTGGAGTCCGGAATGCGATACGGCCCCACAAAACCCCTATGAAGCCACTCCGGATGAACTGATCATTGCCAGTTGGCGCGAAAATATCGGCTGGCGGGAAGCGACTTTTGCCGAGTAACAAAAAGCCTGATCGTGTCGGGCCGATCAGCGGTTGGGTAATTCCTGCGGCTCAGCGCTTGACGTAGTGATAACGCTTACCCAGCCGGTCCAGACAGCCGCTGAAACAGCGGCTGATCTGGGTGGTATTGCGGATGCGCTCAATTTTTGGCCAGGTGGCACGTCGACCGGCTTCGATCAAGGCTCTGGCTTCCTTTTCGGTGTGGTTGGAAAAAACCTTGCTCACATCAATGGCCTGTCGGTCCGGCAGGATGGTGATATCACCGCTGTAGGTCTGTGTTACCAGCGCATGCGCTTTCTTCAGTACAGAGCCCATACCCGGCACTTCGAAATGCCGGTTAACCAGTTCCAGCAGGTGTTCAACCTGCACCATGGGTCCACGTACGACCACCTCCTGTAAAAAAGGCAAAATGCCGGTTTTGTCCTTGTCATCACTCATGAAAGGCAGCACCAGTGGATTGGTCTGGCTGACGATGTAGTGGTTTACATTGTGCAGGCGGTTGACCTTTTCTTTCGGTATGTCTTCATGCATGGAGCCGTCCACCCAGCGGCTGCGTGGCATGTAGGGCACCGATTTGCCGGTGTAGCTGCGTGCACGCAATTGCACCGGTGGAAACAGGCCGGGAACCGCGCTGGAGGCCAGCGCCGCTTTGCGTATCAACACATTGGGAGAAGAAAGGTAATTCAACAATCGGGGAAACTGGTTGGGATCGGCCGGTGAAACTGAAATATTCAGGATTCGGCCGGTTTTTTCGTAGGCTTCGAGAAATGTCAAATCGGCAATGTTACGGTCAATGGCCTTGCGTAGCTGTTTCGGGTCGAGTATGCCTTCGCCTTTCATCAGTTTGCGAATGCCGATGGTGCTTACCCACTGGTATCTGAGTTCGTCCGGTTGCAGCGCCTGTCCCAGTTCGTCATCGGTGTGCGTGGCTACAAAGCCGGCCACGATGGAACCGGCGCTGGAGCCGGTGATGACCTGTGGCATCAGCTTCTGTTCCAGCAGTTCTTCAATCACACCGATGTGGAACAGGCCGTAGGAGGCGCCGCCACTGAGCAGAATGGCAGAACGACCAAAACTGCGCGCAGTACGATTGAAAAAGCGCCGTTTGCTCAAAGGGGGCAGTGATTTCACATCGCTGTCGCAGATCAGGTTCAGAGACCGGGTAACTTCATCGAGGTATTGATTGATCAATTGCTTGGTACCGGCGCGGGCATGTTGATAAAGCACCGGGTTGGCCATATTGCCCAGGTTGCCATGCAGTTCTTCACGCAGACGAAACACCAACTGGTCATAGTCCTTGCGTCGCTGTAACTGCCGCAGCAAGCTCACACGTGAGTTGATCAGACTGTAATCATAGTCATCGGATTCTACGAGTTGGCGCCAGGCCTCGCTGCCATCCAGTCGGTCCAGAGCGATGGCGGCATCGAGCCACTGTTGATAGTTTTCGGCCTTAAGCAACTCTTGTTCAAACTGCGCTTGTTCACGTTTCTTGACTGACTTACCCATAATTCCTCAATAAATTTGCATGGTGCCGGCAATTCGTATGCTGTCAGGTATTCTTCCTTCGCCGGGTCCGAATGACCGGGCGAAGCGGAGTGGAAACCGCCTTCATCAACTACCTGACATTGTTGACCATCTGTATCGGCCGGGTGGGTCGCACGCCGCTCGCTTCGTAGTAAGGCTCCATCCTGGGCACAAGCCCTGCCAGTGTCTTCTCGCGATTTGCCGGGTTGGGGTGTGTGCTGAGAAATTGCGGAGGTTTGCCGCCGGGTAGTTGATTCATTTTGCGCCATAACGTCACGGCAGCTTCCGGGTTATAGCCGGCTTTGGCTGCCAGTTCAATACCGATCTGGTCTGCCTCGGTTTCAGCAGTACGGCTGTTCGGCAGGGTGATCGCCAGTGCTGCGGCTGCGGCCGCACCTGCCGTAGCGGCTGCTTTATTGTCTGAGGCGACACCAATGGCCAACACACCAATGCTGCTGGCCATGGCTACAGACATTTTTTCTGCTGTGTGATTGGCCAGGGCATGGGCAATTTCATGGCCCATCACCTGTGCAATCTCATCATCAGTGGTTTTGACCTGGTCAATCAGGCCGGTATAGATGGCCATCCGGCCACCGGCCATGCACCAGGCATTGACCATTTCCGGGTCGTCGATCACGGCCACGCTCCACTGCCACTTGGCCGAATCCGGACGCATGATCACGGCCTGGGCAACCAGACGCTGGGTAATGGTGTCGACGCGATGAATCAAAGCCCGGTCAGTGGAAAGCTTGCCTTCCTTCTGATATTTGCCGACCTCCTGCACATAGGCCTGTGCAGATGAACTGATAGCGGTATCTTCGGAAACCAGCATCAGTTGCCGTCGCCCGGTAGGACTGGTGGCGCAAGCGCTCAGCAAGGTGCAGCACAGCAAGGCAACAAACAAACGGTATTTGGTTTCAGTCACAGCAGGATTCCATCGCGAATATGGGGAGTTATTTATAGCACGTTGGCGGCCCGAACACTGTCTCACCGTGCCCCGCGAAATGCAATGCAGAGGCCTTGCCGGGTGCGTTTCCGTAAGTCTGAAAAGATATAATGTGCGCGCCAAACCTCCCACACCTGCAGCATCATGAATATATTTGACCACCCTGAATTTGACAATCATGAATCGGTCAGTTTTTTCAGCGACGTTAAAACCGGTTTGAAAGTGATAATAGCGGTTCATTCCACCGCACTTGGACCGGCCGGAGGCGGTTGCCGCCGTTGGGCTTACGCTACCGAGGCCGATGCCATAAACGATGTTCTGCGCCTATCGCGTGGCATGACCTACAAATGCGCCATTGCGGGCCTGAATTTCGGCGGCGGCAAGGCCGTGATCCTGGCCAGTGATGCGGCCCCTAAAACACCCCAACTGCTGGTTGCCCTGGGCCGCGCCGTGAATGCCGTGGGTGGCGCCTATGTCACCGCCGAAGATGTGGGTATGACGGAAGACGATATGCGCATCGTCAGGCAGCAAACTCCTTATGTTTCAGGCTTGCATCAGGAAGGTGGAAAGGCCGGCGGCGATCCCGGCCCGTGGACCTCTTTGGGCGTTTATCTGGGCCTGAAAGCCACCGCCCAGCACAAGCTGGGTATCCTCAACGCCCGCAGCATTCCCACCCTTAAAGCCAAAGTAATAGCCGGAGCCGCCAACAACCAACTCGAAACCGATGCCGATGGCCAGGCCATTGCTGATCGCGGCATCCTCTATGCACCTGACTACGTGATCAACGGCGGCGACATCATCAGTTGCTGCTTTGAATATTTCGGGGCCGATTCCAACCAGGAAACCCGCGACCGCATCAAGCAGATCCCGCAGCGCCTCCTGGCCATCTACAAAGAAGCAGCCGAAACCGGCAAACCCAGCAACGAAGTCGCCGATGCACTGGCGAGGCGGATTGTGGCGGCCGGGCGCGGTGCGGGTGTACAGGGGTTGGAAGAGTACGAAATTCGTGAAGAAAAGCCGCAGTTTATGCAGGCCGTGACGCAAGGTTTATTGGAAGTAAAGGAAGGAAAACTAACCGATCTGGCTGATGTAAAAAGGATGCTGGACCTTGAGAAATGAAGGTCAGGTTTACTGATTAGTCTATTGAAGACATACAGGGCATTCCAAGCTGGTATAAATCACAACTGACACCCGTTCGGGCATTGCCTGGTCCAAAGGCGGCTGGCCCGGTGTGGTGATGCTTTGCCTGGTAATGCTGCTCATCCCGCTGTATTGCGGTGTCGTGCATCAGCATAATACACGAATTTGAGCCCGAGCTTGTTTTGATTAGGTGTTTGCGACAATATTGGCGGGCAGTATTCGCGGGGATAGAAATGAAAATTTTCAGAAGCCCACGGATTTTTATATTTATGGCGAACTGTGCTGCATGAATGTGGTTATGCGTGAAATTCCTACGCACTTCGAGCTTTATGCCGATAGAACCGAATTATCTACTGTGATAGATTTGAAGTCATGAAAGTATCTGCCGCCGAAGCTTTAAGCCTGCCTGTTTCTGAGCGAATTCAACTCGTCGCTGAGATTTGGGACAGTATTGCCGAATTTCCGGAAGGAATTGAGTTGACGCCGTCCACCCGAAAGCTTCTCACCAAGCGACTTGAAGTGTATCGAACGAATCCTGGTGAAGGATCTCCCTGGCAGGAGGTTAAACGTCGTATCACTTCCAGATGAGTCTTAACCTGATTGTTGGGTTAGCTGCAGAAGAAGATATTCTCCTTGGGTATCGGTGGTATGAAGATCGGCGAAGCGGGCTTGACACAGAGTTTCTTGTAGAACTTGAACTGGCGTTTGAGCGAATTCTTGAGAGCCCGATGCTGTATGCAGAAGCTATTCCTGGCGTTCGGCGATCTATCACCAGAACTTTCCCACATCTGGTTTTCTATGCGTTCGAAAGAGACTCTGTACACATACTTGCGGTAATTCATGCGGCGCAAAATCCAACGTACATTTCAGAGCGACTCGGCGCGTAACAAATCGTTCAACACGGATGCCCACCGCGTGGGCTCCGGCAAATTCAAATGTTAGCTGCTTATGCCTCAACGCCTTGACGCTATAACGTTATAGCGTTAACCTCGCTTTTGGAGGAAAAATCCATGAGCGACACATCCAAGCGAGCAACGGTCTATTTTGAGCCTGAAGTCCATCAAGCCTTGCGATTGAAAGCGGCATTTACGCAGCGATCCGTATCGGATCTTGTAAATGAAGCAGTTCGGAACGCATTGCGGGAAGATCAGGAAGATTTGGAGACCTTTGATAAAAGGATAAGCGAGCCAACCATCACTTATGAAGAGTTGCTGAATGATCTAAAGGCCCATGGGAAGCTTTGAAGTTATATTCAAGCAGTCCGTTGCAAAGGACCTCCGCCAAATTCCGAAAAAGGATGTCGCAAAAATTCTAAAGCGCATTCAAGCCTTACGAACAGAGCCTCGACCGACTGGTGTAGAAAAGCTCTCCGGTCAGGAAAAATATCGTATCCGGCAGGGCGTTTATCGGATTCTTTACGAGATTCGGGATCATGAGTTGATCGTTGTGGTGGTAAAAATTGGTCATCGGCGTGATGTGTACAGAATCAGTTGAGTAAGAGTCCAAATTTACAGTCCATTAGCCTTTCTTATTTCATTCATTCAGATTCAGATCCGTCTAATCAAGTGGCAAAAACCACTGTCGCTTGTGACTATCGAAAGGAGCATGACCTGAATTCCGGGAAATGCCTGGCGGCGCGAGTTACGCGTACAAACACAGGAAGTGGAAAACCGCCGGCATGCGACACGTGAGTTGCGTTGGTTCTGGGATGATGATGGATGCCTGGTGATCAAAGGCAGGCTGACTCCGGAGCAAGGCGCCATTTTCCAACAGGTGATTGAATCCGGTTTGCAGCAGCTGTTCGAAGAGCAGAAAGACGTTCCCGCGGGAACGTGTTTGCGCTGGAGAATGAAAATACCAACTGCGGCATCCAGATTGATCGTAAGACAGGCATCCCCAAGTGGCACGGCGAAGGCATGACATGCAAATTGTGATTGAGGGGTTGTTGCGAAGACAGGAAACCGAAAGCCCTGAGTAAAGTGCATCAGTCCGATCAGAACGGGAACCTTTTTTAGCCTGCTGCATCTCCCGGGTGACATAACAAAAACCAACACCAACACCTGACTACTCAACTCGGAGCTGCTTATCATGACAATGCATGCATACATACGATCTCGCTCAAAATATTTTGAGTCACAACTGGGTTCCATTCAGCAACATGGGTTTCACTTTTTAGTGGGAGCACTGTTGCTGATAGCCCTGGCTCTTTTACCCCGGCTTGGCTTTAGTGATAACTTGGGACAGCAGCACGCGCAGCTGAACAAGGATGACTTCGTTTCAGGTGTGGTCGACAAGGCACTTCGTGGTCGTGATTCTTTCCGCAATGATACATTTGGAGACGAAGTATTCTGGACTGATACACTCAGACTGAATGAGGCCATCGCTGGCGCGGCAAATGGTGGTGTAGGAGGAGGCGTCAGCCCGGCCACCGCTTTGGCCGTTGGGCTCAAAGTAGATGTTGAAGCACTTTCCCGACTTACGGTATACGCCATTAAATTGGGCCTGTTGGACCTGGATGATCCTGCGGTCACTCTCGCGTTACTCAAAATGGATGCGGTTGTGGGCCTCAAAGGTACGGTTAACAAGAAAGGCCAACTGGAATCTGTGGGTATCACTTGTGCACTGTGCCACAGCACCGTGGATGATTCGTTTGCGCCCGGCATTGGCAAACGACTTGATGGTTGGGCCAATCGTGATTTGGATCCAGGTCTGATTCTGTCGCTGGCTCCCGATTTGTCGGCCTTTACCGATCTGCTAGGGGTAAGCGATGAAACCGCTCGCACCGTGTTGCGCAGTTGGGGCCCCGGAAAGTTTGATGCCTCTTTGTTGGTCGATGGCAAAGCCTTCCGGCCCGACGGTGGTTCCGCTGCAGTCCTGATTCCGCCGGCATTTGGCCTGGCTGGCGTCAACCTGCATACCTGGACAGGCTGGGGTTCGGTCACGCATTGGAATGCTTTTGTAGCTGCATTGGAAATGGGTGGACAGGGCACCTTGTATGACCCACGACTGAACGATCCTGAGAAATTCCCGATTGCGGTGTTGAACGGTTCATACGACGTACGCCCGGAAGTGGATCTGGTTACTCCCAAACTGGGTGATTTGCAGTTTTACCAATTGGGAATTCCGGCACCGGAGGCACCCGAAGGCAGTTTTGACAAGCTGGCTGCAGAACGCGGTGAAGAGGTATTCAACAACCAGGCTGACTGTGCACGTTGCCATGTTCCGCCACTGTTCACCGAACCAGGCTGGAATATGCATACACCCGAGGAAATCGGCATCGATGGTTTCCAGGCCGAACGTGGTCCCGAAAACCGCTACAGAACCGCGCCACTGAAGGGTTTGTGGACGCACCCAACACGTGGCTATTACCACGATGGCCGGTTTGCCACACTGAATGATGTGATCGAACACTATGACGAGTTCTTCGTGTTGGGTCTTACCGGTTCCGAGAAGTCCGATCTGGTTGAGTATCTGAAATCACTGTAAGTGAGTTCTACTCAATGAATACTGGCTTCGGAAACATAGGCAGCAAGAGCTTCAAGCTCTTGCTGGCTGAGTTGTGCACCGAAAGCCGGCATGGCGCCAACCCCATGGGTAACCGCCTGTGTCACCTGTTCCAGGCTGGGCTGCAGGGTATTCAGGTTGGGGCCAACGGCCCCCTGAGTACCGGCGTCTGCCAGTTGGTGACACACACCACAGGAAGGCTGCGCTTTTTCTAGGAAAATACTGTGTCCCTGTTGCGCCAGCGGAGACAGTTCAACACGTTTGGGTGCCACTGTAGCCACAGCGGCAGATGCAGCGACGGTTGACGAACTTGCAGTTTCTTCAATCGGCAGTTCCTCCACAACCATCATTGACAGCGTGGCATCCAGCCAGCCGTTATGGCCATAGCCACGTTCATTGGGCTCGGACTCCCGCGGCTGGATATCTCCCTCTGTGTCGGTAGCGCGTGATGCAAAATGGTATTCGCCCGGTTTGAGGTCGGTCTGGTAAACGAAGCTGCGCCAGGCATTCGGACCCAGGTCTGGCCCCACCAGCTGCGCCTGCAGCCAGTTGCGTCCTTCATCAACAGAAATTTCCACCTGGTCGATGGCTCGCTCGCCGGAAAAAGCGACACCGTGGAGCAACACCGGACCGCTTTTAACCAGCAGGCCTTCTGCGCCTGGCCCATTGAGCCAGGTTTAAACTTCATACGCCACATGGAGGGGTGATCCGGCCCGCCGCCGGTTCCAATGGGGCGAATGCGGTAGCCTGATTGCTGGATATGGGCGCCGGATTGCTCCTGCGTCAAAGCAAGTCGCTTCACCCATTTGATGTTGTTGACACCGTAATAGCCCGGTACGATCAGGCGCAGAGGCCCGCCGTGAACCAGTGGCAACGGTGCGCCATTCATCTCCCACACCAACAGGCAATCCCGCAGTCCTTTCTCCAGCGGTATCGAGCGTTCCACCACGACCTGATTCCTGTCAATGCCCTCGGGTAGCGGGTCGGCCCCGGTGGTGGTCAAAAACACTGCATCGTCGGTAGCGCCACCGAAGCGGTCGATAATGTCACCGACCCGTACGCCAGTCCACAAAGCGCAGCCTGCAGCACCCACAGTCCAGGGTGAGCCGGAGGGGTGGTGGTCAAAGAAGGCTCTGCCATTGCCTGAACACTGCATAACCGTTGCCACGATGTGTACGGGCATGGTCTTCAGTTCAGCCAGGGTCAGGCTGCCAGCCTCAACGGTACCGGCAACTTCAAAGCGCCACTGGTCCCTGTGCTCAACAATGGATTCGGCCGGAGTCGGCAGGTTGTTGCGAACAAAAAAAGCCGACTGGGGCGTGATCGGTGCTATGCCAAAGCGTGAGCGGTGAGTTTCCAGAGCCCATGGCAACTCGTTGTGAATAATAAAGTTTTCTGCGTCTTTGCCGGTTGGCAAAGGTCGTGAGGATGTCAACGGATTGGCAAACGTTTGTAGTGGGTTTACGGCCAAAGCAAAACCGCCTAATGAGAAATACTTAAGCAGGTCACGTCGATTGCAATAGATCATGTGTTTGCTCAGTTATGCGATCATAATTTTACTGCGGGTGATTTTTTGCCCGTTCGTTTACGGCCAGGTGTAAGTTTACTCCCGTCATCACGCGGCGGAAGGCCGGTGTGTTGGGTCAGTATCTTGGTGCCCTTCCGGCGCTGGTGCGCCTTGGCGGTGTTTTTACGGCGGGAAGCCTGGTAACCGCCACCTGTTTCCGGTTGCTGTGTTGGAATCAGGTGCCGCTCACCATCGCCAATCAGGTCCGTCCGGCCCAATTGCCGAAGTGCCTGACGCAGCATTTCCCAGTTATCCGGATCGTGATAACGCAACAGAGCTTTGTGCAATTTGCGTTGTGCCGGGTCTTTGACACGCAACACGTCTTCGGATTTGTAGCTCACTTTGCGCAAAGGATTCTTGCCCGTATGGTACATCGCCGTGGCGGTGGCCATGGGTGAGGGGTAAAAAGCCTGCACCTGGTCTGCTGTAAAGCCATTGCGCTTCAGCCACAAAGCCAGGTTGATCATGTCTTCGTCGGTGGTCCCGGGGTGAGCGGCAATAAAATAAGGGATCAGGTACTGCTCTTTGCCGGCTTCTTTGGAATACTTCTCAAACATTTTCTTGAACTGGTCATAGTTGCCGATGCCGGGTTTCATCATCATGGAAAGCGGACCGTCTTCGGTATGCTCGGGCGCAATTTTCAATTGCCCACCGACATGATGGGTCACCAGTTCTTTCACGTATTCGGGGTCTTTCACGGCCAGGTCGTAACGCAGGCCGGAAGCAATCAGCACTTTTTTCACACCCGGTAACTGACGGGCTTTACGGTATATCTGTGTCAGCGCACTGTGATCGGTATTCAGGTTCGGACACACACCGGGATAGACGCAACTGGGCTTGCGGCACGCAGATTCAATTTCACGGCTTTTGCACGCCAGGCGGTACATATTGACTGTGGGGCCACCAAGATCGGAAATCACGCCGGTAAAGCCCGGCACTTTGTCACGGATATCCTCCACTTCATTGAGAATCGATTCCTCCGAGCGATTCTGGATGATGCGGCCTTCGTGTTCGGTGATGGAGCAAAAAGTACAACCGCCGAAACAGCCCCGCATCACATTCACCGAAAAACGAATCATCTGGTAAGCAGGAATTTTTGCGTCGCCATAAGAAGGATGCGGCACGCGGGCATAGGGCATGCCAAACACGTAATCCATCTCGGGAGTGGACAACGGAATAGGCGGTGGGTTGACCCAGAGGTCAACATCACCGTGCTTCTGTACCAAGGCCCGCGCGTTACCAGGGTTGGTTTCCAGATGCAGTACGCGGTTGGCGTGGGCGTAGAGCACCGGATCATTGTGTACTTTCTCGAATGAGGGCAGGCGGATCACGGTACGATCGCGATCATGCGCGGGGTGCGGAATAAACAATTTGTCCGCATCAGTTTTTGTTTCATCGGGTACACCGTACAGCGCGGCCTCTCTGCGCTCTTTCTCCGCGTCATCCATTTCGCGTACGTTGAGATAAGGGTTTACCACGCGATCGATTTTGCCGGGGCGGTCAACCCGGCTGGAGTCGATTTCCCAAAAGCCTTTTGGCGTGTCCTTGCGGATCAATGCGGTGCCGCGGACATCGGTGATGCTGGCGACATCCTCACCGCGGGACAGACGTTGGGCGACTTCCACCAGGGCCCGTTCGGCGTTGCCGTATAACAGCAGGTCTGCCGTGGCGTCGAGCAGGATGGAGCGGCGCACACTGTCCTGCCAGTAATCGTAATGGGCGATGCGTCGCAACGAGGCTTCAATGCCTCCCAATATAACGGGCACATCCGACCAGGCTTCCTTGCAACGCTGGCTGTAGACCAATGAGCAGCGATCCGGACGGTTGCCACCGATTCCACCCGGTGTATAGGCATCGTCCGAACGCCGTTTGCGATCCGCCGTGTAGCGATTGATCATCGAGTCCATATTGCCGGCAGCCACACCAAAAAACAGGTTGGGTTTGCCCAATGATTTGAATGCGTCGGCCGACTGCCAGTCGGGTTGGGCGATAATGCCTACCCGAAACCCCTGGGCCTCCAGCAGGCGGCCGACAATCGCCATACCAAACGAGGGGTGATCCACGTAGGCATCGCCGGTGACGATGATGATGTCGCAGGAGTCCCAACCCAACGTGTCCATTTCTGCCCGGCTCATGGGCAAAAACGGCGCCACACCGAAACACTCCGCCCAGTACCGGGGGTAGTCGAAGAGTTCAGTGGGTCGTTTGGCTGGCGAGTTCATGGACATGCTGTGAATCCTGGTGCCTGGTGCCTTCGGAATGGTTTAAAGGCGGACGCATATCATAACAGGGAACAGGGTATGCCGAGATTGACCGTAGCTTGGCTTGTTGTTTCCCTGTGGCACTTTGTTCACAAGGCAGTTGTTTACATGTCAGTTGTTTACATGTCAGGGAAAAAGCTCACCTTGCCGGTAGTGATGTCATACATCGCCCCAACCAGTTTGATTTTGCCATCTTTCTCAAGCTCGGCAAGAACTGTGCTCTTGGCGCGGATATCACTGATGGTTTTTTGTACGTTGGCCTTTGCAATATCATCCACGAATGGAGCGACACAAATATTCTCATTCGGATGCTCTGATCTCACCAGTTCGACCGCGGGCTGGATTTCATAAAGCAGCAGTGTCAGATTGCCGAGCTTGGCGTTCTGGCAAGCGCCACTAACGGCTCCGCAAGAGGTGTGACCCAGCACGACGATAACCCTGACGTCTTTCAGGGCAGCAGAAAACTCAAGACTGCCTATCATATTGATGTCTTCCACATTGCCAGCAACCCGGCCCACGAAAATATCTCCAATGCCCTGGTCAAAAATAATTTCTGGAGGAACACGGGAATCAACACAGGCAAGGACGGTGGCGTAAGGATGTTGGCCTTCACTGGTCATTTTAATCTGACTGGCAAAATCCTGCTCCAGCGTGTTGCCGGAAACAAAGCGATCGTTGCCTGCTTGCAGTGCGGCGATGGCTTCATCGGGAGTTGTGATTTTGGATTCATCAACTTCCAATGCCCATACGGAGCCTGTGCTCCCGAGGGTAATCAGTGCGGTGAAAAGGGTCTGCTTCAACATTGGTTTTTCCTCAAGGTAAAAGAGCTCGTTGGATATTGTTATCCAACCAGATAAACGGCAACCGCGCCTGACAGTGCCAGCGCCAGGGCGATGGGGAGTATGGTTTTGCGCATGGATGGAGCGCCCAGCCAGAGCACCAGTCCGCTTTTGAACAGGGTGTTGGAAATGACCGCAATGACGATGGTCCGTGCGGCCGGGGCTGAATTCACAGGTTCGGTCAAAGCCAGGCTGGCCATGGAAAGTGTGATGGCATCAACACCTGCTATGCCGCCCAATGCACCAGCTACGTACAGGCCTGTGTCGCCAAAATAGACCTGCGCTGCACTGGCGACAAAAATGGCAACTGCAAACAGCGCGCCAAACTTAATCGCAGTGCCCAGTTCAAAGGGATTATGCCCGCTGTCAATCTCTCCCACGGCTTTCCTGCGCCCGCGGCGCCAGAGTAGCAGGCAAATTCCCAGGTTGACAGACAACATGAACAGCATGCTCCACGCCAGGTGCTTGAGTAACGGAAAGTTGACCACCGCCACTTCGACCATGACGCGGACAAACATAACGGCCCATGCCAGTAAAATGGCCAGGGCCAAAACTGCGGTCAGATGGGGTTCGACGCGGCTGCGTTGTGAAAATCCCAGAGTCACCGCAGTACTGGAAACCAGTCCGCCCAACAAACCGGTAATGCCCAGGCCATGCTCGGGACCCATGAATTTGATCAGGATATAGCCAATGAAATTGAGGCCTGCAATCAACACCACCATCAACCAGGTTTCGTAGGGGTTGATCACTTCCAGGCCAGCCGGGCCGAAATGAGTATTGGGGACCAGAGGCAATATAATCAGGGTGATGATGGCGAATTTGAGCGTTGCCTCCACATCGGAAGGTTCAATTCGACTGGCAATATTATGTAGCCAGCCTTTGAGTGCCAACAACAACATGGTGACTACTGCGACGGCTCCCGCTACGCCCACTTCTCCCCAGGCACTGAGGGAACCAACCAGAAACGTTATCAGTAATGAAATTTCGGTGGTGATGCCGGATTTACCCTGTCTGGCTGCAAACTGGAAAGCCACCACTACAAGGGCAATTACAGAAACAAATACCAGGCCAACCAACCAGGCCAGGCCTGCCTTTTCACTGGCAAAAACTGAAATCGAACCCAGCAAAGCCACCAGTGAAAAGGTTCGCACACCGGCGAAACTCTGGGAATCAACATGGCTGCGCTCGCGCTCAAGACCAATCAACATGCCCAGCCCAAGAGCGACGGCAAAGTGCCAGGCGGTTTCAAGTTCGATCATGTGCCAACTCCGGAGTCTATTCCGGAAGTATATCCGAGCGTCAGGCAGATTTAAGAACGGGTACTGTCAGAGGTTTCCTAACTCCCAATCGGCAGCAACCTTTCTGGATGCGATAAAGAAAAGAAGTGATGCGATAACATAAAAGGCGGAGCCAGCCAGCAGCGCATAGCGCAGCGATTCTACTCCGTATTTTAAGGTAAACATGTCAGAGATCGTGCCCAGAATCAACGAGCCCAGACCCAGGCCGATCAGATTATTGATCAACAAGAATATGGATGAACCCGTTGAGCGCAAGGAAGGAGGTACAACGTGTTGTATCGCAGTGAGAATGGTTCCAAACCCCATGCCGCCAAGTGCCGTTGGAACCATCAGAAAAACAAGGGAAAGGGTAGCGCTGCTTGCGCTGACCGCCAGTATGAAGAAGGGCAAGCTCAAAAGAAGCGCGATGGTAGGGATCAGAATGTATGCGGCCGGTTTCGCCGGGCCGAAACGGTCGCCCAACAGCGCCCCGCACCACGTTCCGGCGATCCCTCCTACCAGCAGAATGCCGGCATAAATCAGAGAAATCTGTGTCAGTGACATTTCGAAGGACCTGACATAAAAGGATGGAATCCAGAATGAAATCCCATAGCTGGCGGTCGCGCTCATTGAGGAGCCCAGTGCCAGCAGCCAGAAAGAAGGCTTGTGTCGCAGAACACCCAAAGCTCTTTTAAAATTGAAGGGTTTACTATCCTGTGCACCGGTTGCCTGACGATCCAGCCCGCCCCGCACGGGGTCACGAACGATCAGCTTGAATATCGGTACCATGACGATACCGAGCACACCCATGGTCAGGAATGCGGTTCGCCAGTCAAATGATGTTGCGATCAATCCACCAAAGGCCAGCCCTACCGCGCTACCTATGGGAATACCAAAGGAATAAACGCCCAGTGCGCGGGCTCGCTTTTCCGGCGGAAAGTAATCGGTTATCAGGGAATACGAAGGAGCAACTCCGCCCGCTTCTCCGACACCAACACCGAGACGGGCAAAGAACAGCAGGGCAAACCCATTTGCGAATGAGCAAAGTGCCGTGAACCCGCTCCAGGTCAACAGCGCCAATGCAATAATCCATGAGCGGCTTTTGCGGTCTGCGAGCAACGCAATTGGGACTCCCAGCGTGGCATAGAAAATGGCAAAAGCAGTACCGCCCAACAGCCCCAATTGTGTATCGGATAAAGCCAGGTCGGCTTTGATGGGCACTGCCATGACACCAAGCAATACGCGGTCGGCAAAATTGAGGATGTAAACCACGAGAAGGGTTGCCAAAACAATATAGGGGTTGGCAGGTAATTTTCTTGAGACCGTCATTTGCTACCCTCCTGTTATCCAGTGGATAATATAGCAATAATGTTCATTGAATGATGAACAATATTTAAATTTTCATCATTTTTTTTATGTTTTGATGTTTAATGCATTTATTGGGTTACCCAGCATTGGCAAAACGAAAGGCAAAGGACCGGCAATAACATGACCGCAACGATCAAAGGCAAAGTCGTCAAGAAAGTTAAACGTAAAAAGAAGACCAGTACGCGCAAGCGGCAGTATCGAAATACGGTCAGGAAAACAGCAGCTGAACTCAATCTGAAAGACTTGCAAAGCCTGCAAACGCGCAGCGAAATCCTGGATGCGGCAGAGGAGCTGTTCGCGCATCATGGCCTGTATGGCGTTACGGTACGGAATATCGCCGAGAAGGCCGGCGTCGATACGGCATTGGTACATTATTATTTTGGCACCAAGGATCAGGTATTCGAAACGGTTTTTGAACGACGCAGCGTCACCATCAACGAGGCTCGTCTGAAGGCAATGGACCTTTATGAGGCCGAAGCGGGAGACGCCATCACAGTTGAAGGTGCTGTCCGGGCATTTCTGAAGCCGATTCTTGATAATGACAGACAGAATGATGAGGGTTGGCGTAGTTGGTCAGCTTTGGTTGCGCTGGCGAACAACAGCAAAGAGTGGGGCGGTGAGATGATGAGCCGGTATTTCGACAAAGTGATCCATCGCTTTATCGATCTGTTGCGCAAGGCTATGCCGGCGGCGCAAGACGAAGATCTGTATTGGGCTTATCAGATGTTTTCCGGTTCATTGATGGTCATCCAGGCCTCGACCGGCAGAATCGAACTGCTTTCCGGGGGCAAGTGCAACTCTGATGATGTGGATGCTTTTGCTGAACGATTGATCACTCATGCCACTGCCGGGTTTGAGGCGGTGTGTCAAAAGTAACAGTGTAAGTCGAGGGAGTCTTGCGAGCAGAGATCACTGCTGGCTCCACATGAATTTTGCTGCTTTGATCGCTGCATCCATCATATCTTTGTCTAGCGCATCGGCCGCGCGAATGCCACCGCCGCTACTCAGAATCAAGGCTTGCGCAGACTGATTCGAGGCTGCCGGCCACACCGGTGCATCGGAAATATTGGGGTTTCCGGTACGGGCAAAAGCGATCCACCGTTTCATCATCATGCTTGAAACTTCCTGATCGGACTCATCCCAGCTATCGGTTGGAAATGGATTGCCAAACAAATATGCCAATTCCCCACCATGAGTTGCGGCGGGTACCAGATTCCGTAAGGCTTCGGGCACCTGGTCAAAGTAGTACAAATAAGCGGGTGCACCTTTTGCAGCATGGCGCTCGACGAGAAAGCGGGTCGGCTGAACGAAAAACAACTCGCCTCTCAGTTCATCCTTTGGCGGTAATGACGATGCCTCGCGTCGGGCATATCGATCAAGGAACTGATCATAATTCAGTGGCAAAGAAGCCTGCGCCATCACGTCGGTTATTGTGGGCAGGCTGCCTTCGAAAGCATTGGATCCGGCCATAAACGGAACCGCAGCCTGCTCACCTCTTGCGAATGCATCGCCCGGGCTACGGGTCAGCACAACATCATCGATATTGGGGAAAGAGAAAAACCCTGACTCTGCAATGACACTTGCAGGAACAGCGCGCATCTCTTTAACAGAAGGGTCGGGGCCGAGACCGAGTTTGCTTGTCCAATTGCTTCCGGTTGTTTCGCCCCTTGCTGGAAAGATTGCTGTACCGCCAGATGACTGGGCAATTGCCTTGCTGTAAAGACCTTTGGCCAGCGGACTGATCATCAGGGAGGTCACAGAAACACCACCTGAAGATTCACCCATAATGGTGACGTTGTCGGTGTCACCGCCAAATTGCGCGATATTGTCGTGTACCCAGCGTAACGCTGCTATCTGATCCAGCAGGCCGTAATTGCCGAGTGGTCCACCCGGTTGTTCCGCGCTGAGCGAGGGATGCGCGAGAAAACCCAAGGCTCCCATTCGATAATTGATCGTCACCACCACCGCGTCCAGGGCAGCCAAATGGCTGCCCTCATAAAGTGGCTGTGAACCCGCGCCGATCAGAAAAGCCCCACCGTGAATCCAGAACAGCACGGGACGCTTGCGGCCATCCTTAAAAGCTGTGGCAGGCGTCCAGATATTGAGGGTCAGACAATCCTCCGACCATTGAGAGCTTACGCCGAAGGGCGGTGGTACCACGGGTTGCGGACAGGGCGCACCGAATTCTGTTGCGTCACGTTCTCCTGTCCAGGCGGGAAACTCCTGAGGCGGGCGCCAGCGTAGTGTGCCGATGGGTGGTTTGGCATAAGGTATGCCACGAAACACGGCGATTGAGCCTTCTGTTATGCCTCGTAGCAGACCTTTTGCGGTCTCGACCAGGGGTTCGGTTTGCGACACGACTTGTTCGGCACTATTGTTGTAGGGGGCAGTGTCAAGGGCTGTCGTTGAGCAGGCCGCAAGAGCGGCCATGATCAATACGAAACCCGGGTTGAAGTACCTCATCGGCCACCTTTTTTCTCAGAACGTTTTGAAGAATCGTATACCGTATTGTCGCGGTAGACCCGCAACCCGAAGTCCACTCAGCTTGGCAGCAATATATTCTTCATCAAACAGATTGGTAGCATAAAGCGTTGCAACCCAACTGTCTTTTTGTAACGAAAGCTGTGCATTGACCAGGAACCGGTCATCCAGTGTGTCCAGCACCGGTACTTGAAAAACGGTGGTGTACTGGTCGTTGATGTAGGCGGCATCCACTCGGGGTGTCAGGGTGCCATATCCGGTATTGAAACGATGTTCCAGACCTCCATTAAAGGTAGTGCTTGGCTGATACGGTAACTCACGGCCGTTCAGATCAACGCACTGAGGGCTGGTAGCCGGCCCTTGAGGTGGACAGGGTAACGAACCCGGCAATGGTGGATTACGCGGATCTACTGCAAAGAAATAGGGCAATTTGCTATCAGCAAAGGATGCGGCGAGGTTGAATGAAGTGTTGCCAAAGTTTCCGTCCAGTTGCAGCTCCAGGCCATCACTTGTGGATTCACCCGGCACATTCAGGATCACGGTTGAACGCGTTACAACATCGTACTGATTAAACTGATAGTCCTCATAATCATAGTGGTAAATGCTCGCCTGGAAACGCAGGTGGTTGTCCATCAGAGTTGCTTTGTAGCCGATCTCGTAATCGGTGACCGTCTCACCTTCAAATGAGGGTGGTGCGTAAATACTTGTGTTCAGTCCCGCATTCTTGTGCCCGGTTGCGACGAAGCCATACACAAAATGCTGATCATTGATGGTGTAGTTGAGTCCTGCCTTCCAGGTAGTTTTGTCATCATCGGGTATGGTGACAGGTCCTGGTGTATCAGGCAGAGGGAAACCAGCTATATCTATTGTCGTCAACAGGTCCTGGTGCACACTGGCATTGTTGTATCGTGCACCGAGTTCGACCTCCAGGGCAGACGTGATGTCGTACGTGATATGTCCGAAGATGGCCGTATTCTTGCGATCCAGCTGGCTGGCGATATTGAGTGAAAGCGGTGGGTTTTGTACCAGAAAAACCGGTAAATCGACCTCGTCTTTGGAATAGTATCCGCCAAGTACGAACTTAAGCCGTTTGTCTTCGGGAGAAATCAGGTTGAACTCCTGGGAGGTCAGGTCTTCTGCAGCTTTATAGCGTAAAGATGCGAAACCAATATCGGTACCATCTGAATCACTTTGCTGGCGGGTATCGCCTGATTGGTATCCGGTGATTGAACGCAGGATAAACCCGTTATCGAACTGATAGCTCAGCGTTGCTCCCACCCTTACAAATTTGTCTTTTGCAAAAAGATCGGTATTTGATGAAACATCGTACAGGTCATTAGGCGATGCAATCGGAGCAAAGGTGTTGGCGCCCGCGTCGTAATAGTTGTAATCGACCTTGAATACCGCATCGAATTTATTCGTTGGCTGCCACAAAGCAGAAGCGCGTGCCGCGCCACGGGCAAATCTATCCGGATGGCCGGTGTAGCTGCCGCTGTAATCATAAAAACCATCACGCCTCATGGCGTCGGCCGCAAAGCGCAGCGCAAATGTATCGCTGACCGGAACATTGATTGCACCCTGGCCACCCAGGGTTGCGTAGTTCCCGGCATAGATCATTCCAAAGCCACCGGTTTCATCCAGAGCCGGGTTTCGCGTTGTAACAAAGATGGCGCCACCGGTAGAGTTCTGTCCTGCAAACGTACCCTGTGGTCCTCGAAGTACTTGCACGTTTTCGATATCGAAATAGGGTTCGGCGTAACTGAAATAAGCGTTGAAAGTTGCCAGTCCATCCCGATAGATGGGCACGCCTGCCGCAGCCTGGGTTACAACTTCAGTTCGACCCACACCGCGGATATTGACCAGGTTTCCGCCGCCATAGCTGTTGACTGTCAGTGAAGGGGTGCCGAACTGCAAGCCATCGAGATCGGTGATGCCGCGCACACGCAACTCTTCCTGTGAAAGCACAGACGCCGGGATGGGCGTTTCCATCAGCCGGGTGGTGCGCCTCTCAGCCGTAACAACAACTTCCTCCATCCAACCCGCTTGGGAGTCCGTGTTGTCGGTCCGGGCGTCGTCCTGTGCTGCAAAAAGTGGCATGGAATACAGGCCGACGAGCCACGCTGCGACGAGTATGCCCGCTCCGTGAAATGCCAATTTGGTTTTCATCAACTTCTCCTCATTCCTGTTTTGTCACTTTCATACGGTCCATTGTCTCGGCCCATTGCCTCTTTCACCTAAAACCTGCGATTCAGGATCGCAATATTGTTCACTAATGGATGAACATACGTCGGGAAAGTTTGATTGTCAATCACAATTTCTACTTCTCGTCAGAAAGGATCATTGCCGGATTGGGAATGGCTGAGAAAACTGGAAAACATCTTGACTTGCCATAATGTTCATTAGATAGTGAACTAATAAGCTGAACAAATACATGGAGTTTGAAGCGGTATGGGCGACAGCATAAAACATGTGGAGTTTGTGTCACTGGGTGAAATGATTGCCGGGTTGGTGCACGAGCAACCTGAACGTATCGCCCTGATTGATGAGCGGACAAGGTTGACTTATGGTGAGTTGGGACAGGCGCTGGGTGGAATAGCTGCTGCCCTGGAGGAAGCCGGGTTCGTCAAGGGCGATGTGCTTGCGATAGGTGCGTCAAACAGTGCTGAATATGTTTTGGCCTACCTTGCAGCCGCAATATCCGGCCTTGTGGTTGTCCCTCTGCCGATATCTGCACCTGCAGAAAGTCTGGCCAGAATGGTGCAGGATTGCCAGGCTAAAATGATGCTGGCCGATCCGGAGGTTCTGGCTCAGGCAGTGACAGATGAGAATTTTATTGATGGTCGCGCACTGGTTTCAACCATTGGAGAATGGCGTCGGCGATCTGCACCGATTCCCCGGGTTTTGCCTGCTCCGGATGATATCTTCAATATTATTTATTCCTCCGGCACCACTGGAACACCCAAGGGCATCGTTCAGACCCATGCTTTGCGTTTTGGTCATGTGCGACTGGGGCTGAATGAAGGCTATGACCGTGAAGCCGTGAGTCTGTTGTCGACACCGCTTTATTCCAACACTACCCTGGTCAGTTTTTTCCCGACAATTGCATTGGGTGGAACTGCTATCCTGATGTCGAAGTTTGATTGTAAAAAATTTCTTGGCTTGGCCGAGCAGTATCGTGTCACACATGCCATGCTGGTGCCGGTGCAATACCGTCGCCTGATGGATTTTGGTGAGTTTGATCACTATGACCTTTCGGCTTTTCGTCACAAGTATTGCACCTCTGCACCATTCCCTGCACAACTGAAGCGTGAGGTTCTGGATCGCTGGCCCGGCGGGCTCACTGAATATTACGGAATGACCGAAGGTGGTGGCTTGTGTGTCTTGCGTGCGCATGAACAGCCGAACAAACTGCACACGGTAGGATGTCCGGCAGAAGGCAGCATTTTTCATATTATCGACGAACAAGACCACCAGATTGCGCCTACAGAGTTGGGAGAGATCGTAGGCTATTCGGCCAGCATGATGCCTGGCTATCTGAATCGTCCCGATCTCAATCGCCAGATATTCTGGACAGATCAAGAGGGCAAAAAATTCATACGCTCCGGTGATGTAGGGCGGTTTGATGAAGACGGATACTTACAACTAACCGATCGCAAGAAAGAAGTCATCATATCGGGCGGATTCAATGTATATCCTGCAGATATAGAGCAGGTTTTAGCCGGGTTTCCTGAAGTTCTGGATGCGGCTGTGGTTGGAGTCCCGTCTCGCAAATGGGGCGAAACACCCATAGCGTTTGTGCGAGCACCAGGCGGAAATTCGCTGGAAATCATGCAAAAATTGAATGCTAAAGTAGGAAAATACCAGCGAGTCGCCCAAGTGCTTCTGGTGGATGAAATTCCCCGCAGTTCTATCGGTAAGGTGTTAAAACGAAATCTGCGCGACGCATTTTTACGGGACAACGAAGAACTGGCCGACATTAAATTGGATTCAAGCACCCAAATCAGGACTGAAGAATGAAGATCAGAGCAGCAATTTTGACAGAAATGGGTGCGCCTTACCCCTATGAAAAGTCACACCCACTTGAGATTTGTGAAGTTGATCTGGATCCACCGGAGCAGGAAGAAGTTCTGGTACGTATTGTTGCCGCCGGGCTTTGCCATTCAGACCTCTCGGTAATTAATGGTGATCGCCCTAGGCCGATGCCAATGGCACTGGGGCATGAAGCGGCTGGCATCGTGGAGCAACTAGGGCCAGGCGTGGAGGATTTGACTCCGGGTGATCATGTGGTAATGACGTTCATGCCAAGTTGCGGCCATTGTCTTCCCTGTGCCGAAGGGCGACCGGCGCTTTGTGAACCTGGTGCAGCAGCAAATGGAGCCGGCACATTGTTGGGGGGAGGTCGTCGTATCCACTCATCCGCTGGTGAGTTACACCATCATCTTGGCTGTTCGGCCTTTGCCGAGTACGCCGTTGTGTCCCGCCGTTCGGTGGTGAGAGTTGACTCCGAACTGCCGTTTGAAACAGCGGCATTGTTCGGATGTGCCGTACTGACCGGAGTGGGCGCCGCCATCAACACCGCACAAATCCGTGCCGGGCAAAGTGCCGTGGTGATCGGGCTTGGTGGTGTGGGTTTAGCGACCTTGTTGGGCTGTGTAGCAACTGGAGTCAATCCACTGCTTGCGGTTGACCTCTCGGCTGAAAAGCTGGATCTGGCACGCTCTCTGGGCGCGACCCACACCGTCAATGGCGCTGATTCCGATGCAGTACAGCAGGTCCGGAGTGCCACCCACGGGGGTGTCGATGTTGCTTTTGAAATGGCGGGATCGGTCAAAGCGCTTGAAAATGCAATGGCCATGACGCGCCGTGGAGGATTAACAGTCACAGCCGGTCTGCCACCGCCTGATGCCCGCTTGCCGGTCAATGTGGTTTCCCTGGTAGCCGAAGAGCGCACCTTGAAAGGCAGCTATATTGGCAGTTGTGTGCCCGTGCGGGACATTCCACGTTATATTGCACTCTACCGCGCCGGCCGCTTGCCGGTGGATCGTTTAATGAGTGGCAGCTTGACACTGGAAGAGATAAATACCGGTTTCGATTGTTTGCATCGGGGCGAGGCCGTGCGCCAGGTCATCCTTTTTGACCGGGAGTCCTGAAACATGAGTCGCCCCAAGCCACCCGAGCGCGCCACGTTTTCACGTTTTGTCACCATCACCACCCGATGGATGGACAATGACGCATACGGACATCTGAACAATGTCGTTTATTATTCCTTATTCGACACGGCTGTAAATCAACTGCTGATCGAGAATGGCCTGTTGGATATCGATTCCAGTGCTTCCATTGGCCTGGTGGTGGAAACCCAGTGTCAATACTTCTCTTCCATCACTTTTCCGGATCGTGTTCAGGTGGGAGTTCGTGTCGCAACGATGGGCCGATCCAGCATCCGTTACGAACTCGGCATCTTCCGTAACGAAGAGAATATCGCTACAGCAGCAGGGTATTTCGTTCACGTCTACGTAGATCGCGAAAGCAGAAAGCCCGTTGAAATCCCACCCGCCCTGCGCGAGTTTTGGAATAAAGGGAATAAAGGGAATGAATAAAGGGGACGGGGCAAATTAATTTCAGTTAATGTGCCCCGTCCCCTTTTAGTTTGGAATAAAGGGGACGGGGCAAATTAATTTCAGTTAATGTGCCCCGTCCCCTTTTAG
>CAZRTG010000019.1:0-30308 GCA_964602895.1 uncultured Wenzhouxiangellaceae bacterium | reverse complement strand
GCCAGGATCATGGGTGCGGGGCCATTGATGGTCATGGAAACGGAAGTGCTGGGTGAACTGAGGTCAAAGCCGGAATACAGCTTCTTCATATCGTCCAGGGTGGCGATGGAGACGCCGGAGTTACCCACTTTGCCGTAAATATCGGGCCGGGTGTGCGGGTCTTCGCCGTACAGGGTGACCGAATCGAATGCGGTGGAAAGCCGTACCGCAGGCTGGCCGTGTGCAACCAGATGAAAACGCCGGTTGGTGCGCTCGGGTGTGCCCTCGCCTGCGAACATGCGAATGGGGTCTTCTCCGGTGCGACGATAGGGGAACACGCCTGCGGTGAAGGGGTACTCACCGGGCAGGTTTTCGCGCATCAGGAAACTGAGTAACTCGCCCCAATCGGCATCGCGGGGCATGCCGATTTTTGGGATCTGCAGGTGCGACAGGCTTTCACGGTAGTTGTTGCCGGTGACGGCTTTGCCGCGCACGTCGTAAGAATATTGTTCGGTCCGGATGCCTTTTTTGCGCTCCGGCCAGGTTTGCAGCAGTTGGATGGCGTTGGGGCTGAGTTCGGCGAGGGCTTCGTTGTAGCGCTGGCGTAGCAGAATCAGGGATGGGTCATCTGCGGAAATGGGGTCGGATCCCTTTTCCTCGGAACCCGGCTCAGATTCGGAATCAATGTGAGGGGAAAAGGGATCCGACCCCATTTTCCGGTCACCAATCGCACGCAAGGACTCCCAATAGCTTTGCGCCAAACTCGCGGCTTCGGCCTGTCGTTGAATGTCCGCATTGACTCTGCGGCCACCCTCTGCAATCTCGGCCAGGTAGCGCTGGCGGCTACCGGGAATCAATACGGTGGCTTTGGGTTCTTTCAAAGACGTATCGATATCGGGCGTCCACTGCTCGGCAGGCAGATCCAGCTTCTCGCGCATCAGGCGGCACAGGTTGCTGAACATCCAGGAAATGCCCGGGTCGTTGAACTGGCTGGCGATGGTGGGGTAAACCGGGACGTCCTCATCCGGCAATTGAAATGCCAAGCGGTTGCGCTTCCACTGTTTGCGCACATCGCGCAGCGCGTCTTCGGCCGCACGGCGGTCGTATTTGTTCAGCACCACCAGCTCGGCAAAATCCAGCATGTCGATTTTCTCGAGCTGGCTTTGCGCGCCAAAATCAGAGGTCATCACATACACGGGAAAATCCACTAGATCGACGATTTCGGAATCCGACTGGCCGATGCCGGCGGTTTCCACAATCACCAAATCAAAACCGGCGGATTTCAGGAAGTGGATGGCATCCTGCAAAATCGCTGAGGTGGCCCGGTGCTGCCGGCGGGTGGCCATGCTGCGCATATAGGTGTTTGGATTACGCAGTGAGTTCATACGAATGCGATCACCCAACAGGGCGCCACCGGTACGACGGCGGGTTGGGTCAACGGCCAACACCGCGATGTGCATATCGGGGAAGGCCTGCATAAAGCGGTTGAGCAATTCATCGGTGACCGAAGATTTACCTGCCCCACCGGTGCCGGTGATCCCGATCACTGGCGCTTGTTTGACGGCACCGGCCCATTCACGGCGCTTCAGTTTCAGTTCCGCTTCGCTGAAGACTTCGTCTTCGAGTGCGGAGATGACGTTGGCGATGGCTTTGTCGAAGGCGGCTGACGCATTTTCTGCCGTCATTCCGGGTATGCGAGCCGAAGGCGTAGATGGATCCCGGGTCGCGTGACCCTCCGGGTCACTTGCCCGGGATGACGTCCGGCTCGGGGGCCGGGATGACGTCTGGGTCGGGGGCCAGGATGACGGAGAGAAAGGCTGGGGTGACGACGAAGAAGGCTCGATAGATGGAATGGCAGAAGGATAAGCGGTGGGCACCCGGTGCTCCGCTGCACGCTTGACCACATCTTCTATCATCTCGACCAGGCCCAGCTGCATTCCGTCATCGGGGTGATAAATGCGTTCCACCCCGTACTTTTCCAGCTCCTTGATTTCGGCTGGAGTGATGGTGCCGCCGCCACCGCCGAACACGCGGATATGAGCGGAATCACGCTCTTTGAGCAGGTCAATCATGTAGCGAAAATATTCGTTGTGCCCGCCCTGGTAGGAAGAAATCGCAATGGCGTCGGCGTCTTCCTGGATGGCCGCACGCACGATATCCAGCACGCTGCGGTTGTGCCCCAGGTGCACCACTTCGGCGCCCTGTGCCTGGATCAGGCGGCGCATGATATTGATGGCGGCATCGTGGCCGTCAAACAGGGACGCTGCAGTCACAAAACGCAGCGGCTTGTTTCTTTCAACCCGGGCTTCTGCCGCAGCAGTTGCCTGGTCAGCGGATCTGCTCATAAATATCAGTCCTTCTCTTGACATGCTCACAACGCCAGGCGCTGTGTAAAACATGACCGAAAAACATCCAAATCAGTTGCTTATTCTACCGTGACTGAACGCTGACGTGGGGTTTGCGGAACAGGCGCCATTCAGCATACCCTGAGCAACAAATCCACAACGAGGTGTTGATCTTGAAAAGCTGTATCAAAAATGGGTTCAGAGCGACTGGCCTGCTTATTCTGAGCCTTTGTGTTATGGCCACCAGCCAGGCTCAAACGAGAGAGTCAACCAGCAAACCCAATCGCCTCACCGTTGATCACCTGCTGCAACTGGCCGAAGTCAGTGACCCGCAAACCAGCCCGGAAGGCGACTGGATTGCCTACACCGTCAGTCGCGATGATACCGATGCAGACGAATCACGTGACCGCATCTGGATGGTGCCATCTAGGGGCGGTGAGGCGGTTCCCATGACAGTGGAAAATCAATCTTCATCACAGCCGCGCTGGAGCCCGGACGGACGCTACCTGGCCTTTCTGAGCAGCCGAGATGAGCAGCCCGTCCAGGTTTATCGCCTGTCACGCCAGGGCGGCGAAGCCATACAAATCAGTAAAACCGTACAAGAGGTCAAGGCTTTTGAATGGTCGCCTGATTCGAAGTCTCTGGTGATGGTTTTACAGGACCCGTCTCCCCAGGAACTGGCTGCGGCCGACGATGACAACAGCAATGATGAAAAAGCACCACCGCCCTGGGTCATCGACCGGCAGCAATTCAAGCTGGATTATGTGGGTTACCTGGATCGTCGCCGCACCCATCTTTACCTGCTCGACCTTGCCAGCAGCCAACAAACACAACTGACGTTTGGCGATTTCGATGACGAAGAACCGGCCTGGTCGGCCGACGGCAAACGGATTGCGTTCACCAGCAACCGCAGCGACAACCCGGATGACAATTACAACACGGATATCTGGACGGTTGCGGTAGCAGCCGATGATGCAGTCCAGCAGCCTGTTCGCATCACCACCAACCCCGGTGCTGACGCCAGTCCTTCCTGGAGCCCGGATGGCAAATCAATTGCCCATACCGCCATCACCGATGTAGCTGCCCATGTCTATGCCACCCAGCATCTGGCCGTTTCAGCCGCAGACGGCAGTGGCAGCAAGGTGCTAACCACGGACCTTGATCGCATGATATTTGCTCCCAAATTTTCCACCGATGGGCGGTCTATCTGGTTCCTGCTGGAAAACAGCGGCGAACAGATTCTGGCAAAAATTCCCGCCAAAGGCGGCAAAATCCAAAATGTAGTGCACGGCGAAAATATCACCTGGGAATACAACGTCGGGGCCGATGGCAAAATAGCCACATTGACCACCCAACCCCATTTACCGTCCGAAGTGTTTCTGCTGGACGGGCAGAAATTCCAGCAAAGAAGCTTCACCAACCAGAGCTGGTTGCAGGGGCTGGAACTGGGCAAGGTGGTCAATACCCAATTCACCAGTGCCGATGGCACTCTCATTGAAGGTTTTATTATCAAACCGGCAGGCTTTGTTGAAGGCAGGAAGTATCCCGTAATCCTTGATATCCACGGCGGGCCACAATCACAGTACGACTGGGGTTTCCATTACGAGGCACAACTCTACGCAGCACAAGGCTGGTTGGTGGTGCATCCCAATCCGCGCGGTTCAACCGGCTACGGCCAGGAATTCTGTCTGGCCATCTGGCAGGACTGGGGCGGGCCGGACTATGACGACGTGATGGCAGCCGTCGATGATGCCATCAAGCGCGGTTGGGGTGACCCGGAGCGGATGGGTGTGGTGGGCTGGTCTTATGGCGGCATACTCACCAACCACGTGATTACCAAAACCAATCGCTTTGATGCAGCGATTACCGGCGCCAGTGAGGTGCTGTATGTGGTCAATTATGGCCACGATCAGTATCAGCGCTGGTGGCGCGACGAATTTGGCAACCCGTGGGAGCCGGAAGCGCGTGCGCTTTTGGAGCGCATATCACCGTTCAACCAGGTGGATCGCATAACCACCCCTACCCTGATCATGGGGGGTGAAGAAGACTGGAACGTGCCCATCATCAATTCAGAACAACTGTACCTGGCCTTGAAACGCCTGGGTGTAGACACCCAATTGGTGGTTTATCCCGGCGAATACCACGGCATTGCCAGACCCAGCTACAAGCTGGATCTGTACAAACGCTATCTGGACTGGTTCAAAACCCGGTTGAAATAAGGCTCGGTGCTACCCTGACCGCTCCAGAGCGCTCCCGGACCTGTTTCAACCAACAAAATTTATCGCAGACGGTTGTGTGTCGTATACGCGGACAATTCCATGGAAGAGTCCACGGGTGAAGATGGGTGTGGATGCAAAAACGGGCGGTTGACCAACTTTTTTTCTGGCGAAACGTAATGTGACTAAAGTGGCTACCACGTCAATAGTAATTACAAAAATATTAACTAAATAGCAAGTTTTAGCCAAATTTGCTCATTTTTTAAATAAAGCGTACGCTAGCGTACATTGATTGCCAGGCTCGACCTGCTGAAAGGTCTTGAATCTTCTGTAGATTCTTCCTTTTATAGATGACCGGCAGTAGTTGCCAAAAGAATATCTCGCCACCCGGCCAAAGTGCGTCGGGATCTGCGGCCAGGGGACGGGTCGGTCCCCAGCCGCCCTTAACCATCACACTCCACACCCTCCTGGCCCCGCAATTCGACGCCACATGGTCTAAAATGACCCGCTGCATTCAGATTTTTCCTCCACAGCCAGGAATAGCATGACGTACATTAAATTCAAACCAACCTACGCCCTGATCCTGGTCTTGGTGTTGTCAGCCCAATTGACCGCATTGACTGGCTGCCAGGACCGGAACACCGAAACCTCCGTTGCTTCCGCTCCTGCCACAGCGGTGATGCAGGATGCCCTGCCACCCGGCATCGAGTTGATTGAAGAATACCGCGGTGACGGTGAGGAGCTATCAGTCCCTTACACCAAATATCAGTTGGACAATGGCCTGATCGTGATCCTGCACCAGGACCATTCGGATCCGTTGGTCCATGTGGATGTCTCATTCCACGTTGGCTCCAATCGTGAGGAGCCTGGGCGTTCCGGCTTTGCACATTTTTTCGAGCACATGATGTTTGAAGGCTCGGCCCATGTCGCTGAAGGGGCACACGGCAAGATCATTTCCAACGCAGGTGGCACCCTGAATGGTACGACCAATTCCGATCGCACCAACTATTATGAAACCATTCCGGTCAATCAACTGGAAGTCGCCTTGTGGCTGGAAGCCGATCGTATGGGCTTTCTGCTCGAAGCGGTGAATGAAGAAAAGTTTGAAATACAGCGTGAAACCGTAAAAAACGAGCGTGGCCAGCGGGTGGACAACGTTCCCTACGGCCGCGTCAGCGAAACCATGATGAAAAACCTGTACCCGCCGGAGCACCCCTACTCCTGGCCCGTCATCGGGTGGACAGAAGACCTCAACGCAGCAACCCTGGAAGACCTGGAACGCTTTTTTCTGCGTTGGTACGGGCCTAATAATGCACAACTGGTCATCGGTGGTGATATCGATCGCCAGCAAACCCTGGAGTGGGTCGCCAAATATTTTGGTCCCATCCCACGCGGGCCTGAAGTTGAAGCACTAACCAAGCAGGCCGGTCAACTGGATCAGGATCGCTACGTCACCCTGGAAGACAATGTGCACCTTCCTGCCATAGCCATGCTGTTTCCAACGGTTTACTACAACCATCCGGACGAAGCGCCACTGGATGCAGCGGCCAAAGTGCTGGGAGGCGGCAAGGCTTCATTACTTTATCAACGACTGGTGCAAAGTGGCCGTGCGGTGAACGCCTTTGTCAGCCACGCCTGTCGCGAACTGGCCTGCGAAATGGCGTTCATCGTGGTGCAGAATCCGGCTTCGGGTGAAACACTGGCGCAGATGGAGCATGCCATTCGTGAAACACTGGCTGAGTTTGCTGAAACCGGCGTGAGCGATGATGACTTGCAAAAATTCAAAGCCCAGATGGAGTCGGGCCAGGTTTTTGGCATGCAAAGTGTGGCTGGAAAAGTAAGCGCTCTGGCTTATTCGGAAATGTTTATGGGCGATCCCAAGGCCGTGCATCTGGATTTGCAGCGCTATGCAGCGGTAACCCGGGAAGACGTGGCCCGTACTTTTGCCCAGTACCTGGTTGACCAACCGGCCGTGGTACTCAGTGTGGTGCCCACAGGGCAGCTGGAGCTGGCAGCAGGCGAGCCCAATTACACGGCCCCTTCAGCCCTGGCAGAAACCGGGGAATCCGCGGATAAGGAAGACAACAGCGCGGTCGTATTGCGTACCGTGAGTGATGACTTTGACCGCAGCATACAACCCGTTCCAGGCGTCAACCCGGTAGTGCAATTGCCACCCGTCTGGCAGGACACACTGGCCAATGGTATCCCGGTGCTGGGCGTGGTCGACCATGAAACGCCCACGGTATCGCTCAGCGTTAATTTTAAACTGGGGCAACGTGACGAGCCTCCCGGCAAAGCTGGCCTGGCCGGCCTGATGACCAGTTTGATGAATGAAGGTACCGAAATCCGTACCGCCGCAGAATTTACTGAGGCGCTGGAGCGTATCGGTGCCAGCGTCGGGATAGCCAGTAGCAGTTATGCCAGCACCCTGAGCATGAACACACTGAGCAAACATGTGGACGAGGCCATGGCACTGGCCATGGAGCGTTTATTGCAACCGGCTTTTTTACAGGCAGACTTCGATCGCATCAAAACCCGTAATATGGAGGGATTGATGCAGGCCAGAAAATCCGGACCCACACTGGCCAGCCGTGCAGTAGATTCCATATTGCAAGTGCCCGGCAGCCCCTTGGCTTTTCCCGGCAGTGGCCTGCCCGACACCCTGTCCGATCTTGATCTGAAGGATGTGAAGGCGTTCTATGCGGCCAATTTACCGATGAGCATCCAGGGCGTCGTCGTCAGCAGCAGCCTGACACAGCAACAAACCATGCAAGCCATCGCAGCTCTGGGGGCCTTGCCCGTGGAGCCCAGGGAACGCATGCCTCTGGCAGGCATAGAGGAATTCGAGCACAGAGTGATCTATTTGATCGACCGGCCGGATGCCGCACAAAGCAGTGTGCGCATCGTTCATCCCTCGCTGCCTTTTGATGCCACCGGCGATTTTTATCTGGCCGGTTTGATGAATTTCAACCTGGGCGGAACCTTTGACAGCCGCATTAACCTTGATTTGCGCGAGGCCAAAGGTTGGACTTACGGTGCCTACACCGGCTTCCGTGGCGGACTTGAATTCGGCAGCTTCCAGTTTTCTGCCGAAATCAACAAAGAGGCAACAGCAGATGCCATCACGGAAGTATTGAAGCAAATCCAGCGTTTTGCGTCTGAGGGGATGAATGAGGAGGAGTACCGGTATCTGCAAAGTGCTCTCGGCCAGCGTGATGCTCTGCGTTATGAAACACCGGGTGCCAAATTGGGTCTGCTGGAGCAGGTTCTGATGTTCAATCTGCCGCTGGATTACCGCCACCAACAACAAGCCATATTGCAGGAAACTGATCGTGAAACCCTGAACCAGATTGCTGCACGTTTACTCAAGCCCGGGCACGTAGCCATTGTGGTGGCTGCCGATGTAGCCGCAGTCCAACCACAGTTGGAATCTTTGGGCATTCCTATAAAAATGATGGATCAGGATGGCTTTGTTGTCATTGAATCAGAGGAATAGGACACCATGACCGCTTTCAAGCTGTCGGAAGACATCGAGTTGTTACGCGAAACCGTGCGCCGTTTTGCCGCACAGGAAATTGCTCCGCGAGCAGCTGCTATTGATCACGACAACGAGTTTCCACAGGATCTGTGGCCGAAGTTAGGTGAATTGGGCTTGCTGGGTATGACCATCCCCGCTGAATACGGCGGCTCCGACATGGGCTATCTGGCGCACCTGGTTGCTCTGGAAGAAATATCGTTGGCTTCCGGCTCGGTTGGACTTTCCTACGGAGCCTGCAGCAACCTGTTGATGGACAACCTGTACAAGAATGCCAATGAGGCACAACGGCAGCGCTATCTGCCGGGTTTGTGTGCCGGCACCATGGTGGGCGCTTTGGCCATGTCCGAGGCAGGGGCAGGTTCCGACGTTGTAGGCTCCATGGCCTGTCGCGCTATACCGAAAAACGGCAATGCGGATGAAGGTTGGATAGCCAATGGCACCAAAATGTGGATCACCAACGGTCCGGAAGCCGATGTCTTGTTGGTTTACATGCGCACCGCGGGCAAAGAAGCGGGTTCACGTGGTATGACCGCTTTTATCGTTGAGAAAGGCTTTGCAGGATTCTCCACGGCGCAAAAACTCGACAAACTGGGTATGCGTGGCTCCAATACCTGTGAGCTGATTTTTGAAAACTGTCACATCCCGGCAGAAAATGTTTTGGGCCAGGTGAATCAGGGTGTGAAGGTGCTGATGAGTGGCCTCAACACCGAACGCCTGGTACTCAGCGGTGGGCCGATCGGGCTGATGCAGGCTGCACTGGATCTGGCTCTACCCTACCTGAACGAACGCAAACAGTTTGACCGCCCGTTGGGCAGCTTCGGCCAGATGCAGGCCAAGATTGCTGACATGTTTGTGGCTTTACAGTCTTCGCGCGCTTTTGCCTATCGCATCGCTGAGGACTGGGACCGGGGACTTACTTCGCGCATCGATCCCGCCGCCTGTCTGCTGCATGCTTCACGCTCGGCGGTCATGGTGGCGCTTGAAGCCATCCAGTGTCTGGGCGGCAATGGCTACATCAATGAATTTTCGGCCGGGCGCATTTTACGCGATGCCAAATTATATGAAATCGGTGCGGGTACCAATGAAATCCGCAAGATGTTGATTGGCAAAGATTTGCTCGGCAGGACCTGATATTTATAAAGCCGTTTGTTTAAGCAACTCGTTGTAATTGAGCAAGCCTGCCCGCATGTTTTCAGGATTCAGAATTCTCTTCAAACCTAAGGATTTACCAGCATGTCAGAAATCGTAATCATCGGCGCCAAGCGCACCCCTATTGGCTCTTTCCAGGGTCAGCTTTCCTCTCTCAGCACCACCGAGTTGGGCGCTGCGGCCATCCAGGCCGCACTGACCGAATCCGGTATTGACGGTACCGATGTTTCGGAAACCATTATGGGATGCGTGTTATGTGCCGGACTGGGCCAGGCTCCGGCACGCCAGGCCTCCATCGCAGCAGGCATTCCTGTTGCCGCAGGTACCACGACTGTAAACAAGGTCTGCGGCTCGGGCATGAAAGCCGTCATGCTGGCCTATGACGCGCTCAAACTGGGCCATTCTGACGTGGTGGTTGCGGGTGGAATGGAATCCATGAGTAATGCTCCCTATCTGCTGCCAAAAGCTCGCGGCGGAATGCGCATGGGCCACGGCGAGGTTCTGGACCATATGTTTCTGGATGGTCTGCAAAATCCATACGATAACCAGATGATGGGTATCTTTGGTGAAATGTGCGCCGACAAGTATGAATTCAGTCGCGAGCAACAGGATGAATTTACTATCCGCTCGGTACAGCGGGCCAATCGTGCCACGGCAAAAGGTGATTTCGCGGCCGAAATCACCCCGATCAAAATCAAGAGCCGCAAAGGCGAATTCACCATGGATCAGGACGAAGATCCACCGCGCTATGATATCGCCAAAATTCCGGAAATGCGTCCTGCATTCAAGCCGGACGGCACCATTACCGCAGCAAGCTCTTCATCCATATCTGACGGTGCGGCCGCATTGGTTCTGACCACGGCCAAACACGCCGCAGAATTGGGCTCAAAGCCGCTTGCGCGAGTGGTTTCTCACGCCAGCTATGCCCACGAACCAGAATGGTTTACCACGGCACCACCCCACGCCATCAGGCGGGTGGTTAAAAAAGCCGGCTGGGACCTGTCACAGGTTGACCTGTTCGAAATCAACGAAGCTTTTGCTGCCGTCACCATGGGCGCCATGCAGGAACTCGGACTGGACCATACAAAAGTCAACGTCAACGGCGGTGCCTGTGCACTCGGCCATCCCATTGGCGCCAGCGGTGCACGCCTGATCGTGACCCTGATTCACGCATTGCGGCAACGGGGTGGAAAACGGGGTGTGGCCAGTTTGTGCATCGGTGGCGGTGAATCGGTGGCTGTAGCCATAGAGTTAATGGATTAAGCTATCCAGGAAGGGACCCTGACGGGTTTACCGTGAACGACCGCGGGAAATTCGACAGGGTTCCGGACCATCCGAGCAATTAAACCGTTACAGGATCATTTCAGTTCATGACCATGATTGAATCAAAACTGGATTCCGGTTCGCCCAAGTTCGCTGAGAACAGCGCTCATATGCGTGGCCTGGTCGATGATCTGAAACAACAACTGGCATTGTTTGAGCTGGGCGGCGGTGAAGCAGCCCGCAGCAAACATCAGGCTCGCGGTAAATTGCTGGCCCGCGAACGCGTGGCTGCGCTGCTGGATAATGGGAGTGATTTTCTCGAGCTTTCAGCGCTGGCTGCTCACGGCATGTACGGCGGGGATGCGCCGGGCGCAGGTATCGTCGCCGGTATTGGCAGGATAAACGATCAGGAAGTGATGATCGTGGCCAACGACGCCACTGTAAAAGGCGGCACCTACTTTCCCATGACCGTCAAAAAGCACCTGCGGGCGCAGGAAATTGCCTTTGAGAATCACTTGCCCTGTATTTATCTGGTGGATTCCGGCGGGGCATTTTTGCCTCTGCAGGATGAAGTATTTCCGGACCGGGATCATTTTGGCCGGATTTTCTATAACCAGGCGCGACTGTCGGCACGAAACATTCCGCAAGTCGCTGTTGTTATGGGTTCCTGTACCGCGGGTGGTGCCTATGTTCCCGCCATGTGCGACGAGTCCATCATTGTCAAAAATCAGGGCACCATATTTCTCGGCGGCCCACCGCTGGTCCGTGCGGCAACCGGAGAGATTGTGGATGCCGAATCACTGGGGGGTGCCAGGGTGCACAGTACCCGTTCCGGAGTTACCGATCATATGGCGGACAATGATGCGCATGCTTTGTTGCTGGCACGTGAAATCATGCTGCATCTGAACCGCATCAAGCCGGTGAATCTGCGCATGCAGAAGCCGGTTTCACCCCGTTACGCAATGGATGAGTTATACGGCATCATTCCACCAGATACCCGTTATAGCTACGATGTCCATGAGATCATTGCACGACTCATTGACGGAAGTGAATTTCATGAATTTAAAGCACGCTATGGCAAAACCATAGTCTGTGGCTTTGCGCATCTGGAAGGTTTTCCGGTAGGCATCATTGCCAACAATGGTATTCTTTTTTCCGAGTCTGCACTCAAGGCAACACACTTCATAGAGCTATGCAATCAACGCGGCATACCATTGATTTTTCTACAAAACATAACTGGATTCATGGTCGGAAAGCAGTATGAAAATTCCGGAATTGCAAAGGATGGAGCCAAGATGGTCACAGCCGTTGCCACATCGACCGTACCGCGCTTCACAGTGGTGATTGGCGGCTCTTACGGTGCCGGTAACTACGCCATGTGCGGCCGGGCCTACCAGCCACGTTTCATGTGGATGTGGCCCAATGCGCGAATTTCGGTGATGGGCGGCGAGCAAGCTGCTTCGGTATTGGCCACGGTGAAACGTGAAGGAATAGAGACCTTGGGCAATACCTGGACGGAAAAAGAAGAGCAACAGTTCAAAGCTCCGGTACGCGAACAATACGAACGCCAGGGACACCCCTATTACGCAACGGCGCGCTTGTGGGATGACGGCATCATCGACCCGCTCGATACCCGCAAGGTACTGGCACAGGCCCTGTCAATTTCACAGAATGCTCCACCCCAAACCGGTAACTTCGGTTTGTTCCGCATGTGATTCTGACAGTATCGATTCAGGAGCTGGCGATTATTTTATGAATTCACACTTGCAACAACATTTGGACCCGCACGGCGTGTTGACGCTGCAACTGGACCGACCCGATGTTCACAACGCCTTTGGTGAACAACTGATACGTGAATTGACCGAGGCGCTGCAGGCGGCAGGCGATGACCCGGCGGTTCGCATTCTGGTACTGAGGGGCTCCGGCAAGAGTTTTTCTGCTGGCGCTGACCTCAACTGGATGAGCAGCATGGTCGCCGCCAGCGCCGAAGAAAATGAACAGGATGCGCAGCATCTGGCACGCATGTTGCGGCGCCTGAATTACTTTCCCAAACCCACCATCGCCCGCATCCACGGCGCAGCCTTTGGCGGTGGCGTTGGCTTGATCGCCTGTTGCGACATCACCATAGCTGCCGATTCAGCCCTGTTTGCCCTGACCGAAGTCCGGCTTGGCCTGGTACCTGCAGTCATTTCACCGTTTGTTTTCCGCCGCATCGGCGAAAGCCAGGCACGGCGGTTTTTCCTCACCGCCGAACGATTCAATGCAAGCCAGGCACAACAGTTGGGGCTGGTGCAACTGGTGGTTGCTGGCGATGAACTGGATGCCACCGTTGCTACACAGGTGGAACTACTGCTGCAAGGCGGCCCCACTGCACTCAAGCAAGCCAAACGACTGGTTTACAGTGCCGCTGGCCACGACAACACGCGACAGCGACAGATTGATGAAGACAATGCCCGTCTGATCGCCCGTCTGCGGGTTTCTGAAGAAGGCCAGGAGGGGCTGCGGGCATTTCTCGACAAGCGCCTGCCCGCTTGGCGCCAGCCTCATTCCAGCAATGAGTGACAAGGTCACACTGGTCGAAGTCGGACCGCGTGATGGGCTGCAGAATGAAAAGGCCATCATCCCGGCTGCTATCAAAATTGAATTGATCCAGCGACTGTCCGATTGTGGCCTGCCCGTAGTTGAAGCGAGCAGTTTTGTCAGCCCCAAATGGATTCCACAACTGGCCGATGCCAGCGAAGTAATGGCGGCGTTGAATTTGGACAGCAACACACGCTACCCGGTATTGGTGCCCAACCTGCAGGGCTTGGAACGGGCTGTTCAGTCAGGCGCGCGCGAGGTTGCGGTATTCGCTGCAGCTTCAGAAAGTTTCAGTCAGAAAAACATCAACTGCTCGATAGCTGAATCATTGGATCGCATCCGGCCGGTGATAGCGCAGGCGCGCAGCCGGAACATCAGCGTCAGAGGCTATATTTCATGTGTATTGGGTTGCCCTTATGAGGGCGCCATTGCCGTAAAGGCAGTACAGCGGTTGGCCGAAGACCTGCTCGCTGCAGGCTGCTTCGAAATTTCCCTGGGCGACACCATCGGCGTAGGAACCGCCGGCCAGGCACGCCAGCTGATCCATGATCTGACCACGACCATCCCGATGGAAAATCTGGCGGTGCATTTTCACGACACCTATGGCCAGGCACTGGCCAATATCCTGGCTTGCCTGGACCTGGGCATCCGCACGGTTGATGCTTCTGTTGCCGGCTTGGGCGGCTGCCCGTACGCACACGGCGCCACGGGCAATGTAGCTACCGAGGATGTAGCATACATGTTGGCAGGTTTGGGCCTGGAGACCGGCGTTGATCTGACTGCCCTGGTGGCAACCGGGCAGTGGATTTCAGACATCCTGGGCCGTGAAAACAACAGCCGCGCCGGACGGGCTTTAAGCAAACAATAAAACAAGCCAGTCCGGAGTAATTCAGTGATGCATGATCCGGGCACACCGGGTACAAAATCCGATTTTCAACATGAACATTCAGCAAACAATCTGGTAAGGAGTTATTACATGAAATTCAATGAAGTCAAAGCGCTGGTCACTGGAGGTGCTTCCGGGCTGGGGCTGGCAGTCGCCCGGCACATCGTCAACCAGGGTGGCAAAGTCGCCTTGCTGGATGTCAACGACAAAGCCGGGCCGGAGGTTGCCCATGAGTTGGGTGGTGGCACCTGTTATATCCATACCGATGTCAGCTCGGAAGCCGCAGCAGAGCGTGCCGTAGCAGAAGCGGTGGAAGCCATGGGTGGTCTGAATCTGGCGGTGAATTGTGCCGGCATCATCGGTGCCGGCCGGGTGCTGGGCCGTGAAGCGCCGATGGAGCTATCGTTTTTCAGCCACACCATCATGGTCAACCTGGTGGGTAGTTTCAATATTGCCAAAACGGCCGCCAATTACATGCAGACCAATGAGCCCAATGAAGAAGGCGAGCGGGGTGTTATCATCAACACCGCTTCAGTGGCCGCTTTTGAAGGCCAGATTGGTCAGGCGGCCTACTCGGCTTCCAAAGGTGGCATTGTCGGCATGACGCTGCCCATGGCCAGAGAACTGGCTCGATTTGGCATACGGGTGGTAACCATTGCACCGGGAATATTCTGGACTCCGATGGTTGATGGCATGCCGGAATCAGTGCAGACGGCATTGAGTGCTTCCATCCCGTTCCCGTCCCGATTGGGCAAGCCGGAAGAATTTGCGGCCACGGTGCAACACATTACCGAAAACAGCTATTTGAACGGCACCACCATCCGCCTGGATGGCGCGGTTCGACTGGCACCCAAGTAACCTGACCAGGAATTACAAGGATCATAAATGGATACTTTTGCCGAAGTTCGCAATCACGTCATGGAGCACTATGAGCTGACCATAGATGAACCCTTCATCATCAGCTTCGATTGCCCCATAGACGATGCAGGGCGCTTGCAGAGCATCTTTTTGGCAGAACTGAAAACCAGTGACGGGCGACGCGTACTGAGGGTGGAAACACCCGTAGTGCCGCTGGAAGATTTTGATGCCGAAAAGTGTCTGCGGATCAATCAGATGCAGCGGGTCGGCTATCTGGCGGTGGGTGATCTGGATGGTACGCCTTATATCAAGATGTGTGAAAACCTGCCCTATGCTTTTCTGGTTGACCAGGAGTTGGATTATGCCATTCGGCATGTAGCCCGTTCGGCTGATCAGATGGAGCATTCATTGGTTCACGGTCACGACATGTCGTGAGTTTTACAGCCTCTGAAACTTGGCCCTGAATTCGGGGCCTGAATTCCGGGTCTGAATTCCGAGTCTGAATTCCGGGTCTGAATTCCGGGTCTGAATCGAATTCTGGGCACGATTCCCGGGCCTTGAAATTTTGAACCTGAAATCTCAGGTCTGAATCATTCAAAGCAAACAAACCCTGAATAAATCAGAGTTTTCTTAAAGCAAGCAACAAGAAGCGGAGTTTTTAGTGGAAGCCATTAGTGAATTCATACTGAGCGAAGAATTTCTTCCCATGCTGAGTCAATGGGCCATCAATCTTGTTTTGGCGCTGCTGATTTTTCTGGCGGGTAAGTGGATCGCCGGCACCATGACCAACTGGCTGCGTCGCATCATGTCAGCGCGTCGGGTGGACAACACACTGGTCATATTCCTGAGCAATATCGTCTATGCCGTATTACTGATAGCCGTCATACTCGCTGCGCTGGACACTCTGGGCTTCCCCATTACTTCGCTGTTGGCTGTTGTTGGTGCAGCAGGTCTGGCGGTTGGTCTGGCGATGAAAGACTCGTTGGGCAATTTCGCCGCCGGCGTCATGCTGGTGATTTTCCGCCCTTTCAGCCTGAACGATGTAGTTGAAGTTGCCGGTATAACGGGCAAGGTTGAAACCATCAGTATTTTCAATACGGTGCTGGTCACCGGGGATAACAAGCAGGTCATTATCCCCAATGGACAGGTGGGAGCTGGCACCATCACCAACTTCACCGCCAAGAGCCAACGGCGGATCGATCTGGTGTTCGGCGTGGGTTACAGTGATGACCTGAAACAGGCTCGTGCTGTGCTGGAGAAAATTTGTGCGGAACATCCACTGGTATTGAAAGATCCGGCAACCAATATCTTTGTTACCAACCTGGGCGACAGCAGCGTGGACTTTGCCGTACGCCCCTGGACCAGAACCGAAGATTACTGGACTGTCCGCGGCGATCTGCTGGAACGCGGCAAGATCGAACTCGAGGCTGCAGGCTGCAGCATTCCTTTTCCACAACGCGATGTACACTTGCACAAAGCCGGCGAAATGCCTTAAGAAAACACTGCATACTGAGGAGGTAAGATTATGGCCAACGAAGGCTACCATGAACCCATTGCCGAACTGAGCGATGAAACCCGCGACATGCACCGGGCCATCACTTCTTTGATGGAGGAACTCGAAGCAGTGGACTGGTATAACCAGCGCGTCGATGCCTGCAAGGACAAAGAGCTGGCAGCCATACTGGCACACAACCGTGACGAGGAAAAAGAACACGCCGCCATGGTGCTGGAGTGGATACGTCGTCGGGACCCGACATTCGACAAAGAACTGAAAGAGTATCTGTTCACTACTGACGAGATAGCTCACGATTGAAGATGCAAGCGAATGGTGTCTTGCGCCAAGGGTCCCGAAGACCTCAACAAGATTTTCTCCATGCCGTGATGTACTGAATCGTCTTTACAGGTAAGCAACATGGAAACCATTGCCCGATACCGCAGCTTTGGCGGTGAAGTACAACGCGTAAAGCACCGTTCGAAGTCTTGTGACTGCGATATGGTGTTCGGGCTCTTCCTGCCGCCCCAGGCCGCTACCCGTCCTCTGCCGGTGTTGTACTGGTTATCCGGACTGACCTGTACCGATGAAAATTTCATGCAGAAGGCGGGTGCCTTACGCCTGGCTTCCGAATTGGGGATTACCATCGTCTGCCCGGACACCAGTCCGCGAGGCACTGACCTTCCGGGTGAGCATGAAAGTTATGACCTGGGTTCCGGGGCCGGCTTCTACGTCAACGCAACAGAGCAACCGTGGGCCAATCACTACCGCATGTACGACTATGTGGTTCAGGAATTACCGACTTTCGTTGAACAACATTATCCGGTATCGGACCGGCGTAGCATCAGCGGCCATTCGATGGGCGGACACGGTGCTCTGGTCTGTTCTCTGCGCAACCCGGAGCGCTATCTTTCGCTGTCGGCGTTTGCGCCCATTTGCCACCCTTCCAACTGCGCCTGGGGACAAAAGGCCTTCGAGGCCTATCTTGGCGAAGACCGCAATTCCTGGGTGGAGTACGATGCGGCCCTGCTGATCGGTGATGCGGAAAAGAAAGTGCCTTTGTTGATTGACCAGGGCATGGAGGATGAATTCCTCACCGACCAGTTAAAGCCCGGCTGCCTGGAACAGGCCTGTATTGCCAGCCACTATCCGCTCACTCTGCGTATGCAGGAAGGCTACGACCACAGCTACTACTTCATCGCCAGTTTTATCGAAGACCACCTGCACCACCATGCAAAATATTTGCTTGCAGAATAAACAAGCACTAAAGCAACTCTGAATTATTCAGAGCCTCCTTAATCCCCGCGCTGAGCCCACCAGTTGCGCAGTCGTAAACCAATGGATGTTGAATATCCAACCGAGCGACTGGCGATATTGCCTTCCGCATCAATCACGAAATAGGTTGGAAAAGCCTGAATGTTCCAGTCTTGTGCCGTCCGGTTTGATCCCAACAGGACGGGCAGAGCAACGCCGGTTTCAGAAACAAACTCCAGCACTTCAGATTGATGGCCAAAATCCAGTGCGACAGCCGTAGCCCAGTTCAAGTCGCCATCCTGCAGTTGCTGATCCAGGTTGCCTATGCTGTGTTTGCAGATGGCACACCAGGGTGCAAAAAAATACACCACACCCGACTCACCGTGCTTGACGGCCGTAGCCAGGTCGCCACTTGTCAGCAGATTCAACACCGTGGTTGGTGCCGGCTCACCCAGCGGCAAATCGCGGGTTTGCCAGGCATGTATGCCCCACATCAGCAGAATCAGCGCAAACAGATCAAAGCCCAGGGCCAGCCAATAATGCGACCTGAATTTCCTCCATGACTGGAGCAGGTTCGACATATTATTTGAATCGTTTAAGCACTTATAAATCCTTTCCTGATTCAATCTTCACTGGCAGGTGGCCCGCCCCAAAGCAATGCATCCAGCACACCCTGGTAACCAAAGTGCTGCAAATCAATCGAATCATTTTTGAATTGCACGCCTTCATCCTCCAACTGTTGCTTTTGCTCCAGGTAGTGCGGGTGGTCAGGCGGAAATGCAATTTTCCCCTGCGCATTGACCACCCGGTGCCAGGGCAGATTCATGCCTTTGGGAGCATAGCGCATGGCCATGCTTACCCGGCGCGCCGAGCCACCCGGCCCAGCCAGTCGGGCAACCTCACCATAGGTAAGTACGTGGCCCCGTGGGATGCCCTCGATCACCTGGCAAACGCCAAGTGCCCAGGTTTTGAAGTCGGAATTCTGTGTAACCATATTCTCAGCTCTACTGACAGCTGATTGTAAAAGAAGTTATCCCCGCATACTAAGAAAACTCTGAATTATTCAGAGCTTCCCAATAATTGACTGATCAACCGGAATTCATGTAATGATTTGTGTATCAGCCACCGCCGAGCGGAGCTCCTTTCGTCCATTGACAGAACCGCTGAGGTGAACTGAAATTGCAGTGAAAAACCCGAAGAGGCATGAATTCATGAGCAGCCAACCCGACACCCGTTTCCGGCGTTTACGCGAATATGGCAGTAAAGATTTTGAGCTGGCCTGTAAAATCATCGACGCAGCAACCATCTGTCATGTGGGCTTCACTCTGCGTGAGCAGCCTTATGTTTTACCCATGGCCATGGCACGTGACGGTGAGCACCTGTTACTACACGGTTCCATTGCCAGTCGCCTGATGAAAAGCCTGGATTCGGGCATTGCCTGTTGCGTTACCATCACCCATCTGGATGGTTTGGTGCTGGCACGTTCAGCATTTAATTCTTCCATGCACTATCGAAGCGTGATGGTCTTCGGGACAGTCGAAGCAGTGACAGGATTTGCCGACAAGGAGCAGGGTCTCAAACTGCTTACCGAACACCTGTTGCCAGGACGTCTGGCCGACCTGCGTCCGTCCACACGTAAAGAAATCAACGCCACCATGCTGTTAAAAATGCCACTGACAACCTTTACTGTAAAAGTGAGCGATTCACCGCCGGATGATCCACCGAAAGATCTGGAATCAGGCATCTGGGCTGGTGTTGTACCTTTGCGACTCAAGGCGGGTAAGCCGGTAGCGGCGCCCGATCTGGCAGACGGCATTACTTTGCCAGCTTATGTGCGCCGTATGCGCTAACCATCGCTGGAAGCGTGTTCTTTTTCATTTGGCTCCAGGGTCGACTTCATCCCGGGAGTTTTTACCGCAGGCCTCCTGGCTGGCCGTCAGAATGCCGCGCAGAATATTGATCTCGTTCTGATCGGGACGCGCGCGATTGAACAGGCGCCGCAATCGCATCATCAATTTTTTTGGCTGGGCTGGATTGAGGAACGAAATATCCAGCAAGGTTTGCTCCAGGTGCTGATAGAAGCGTTCCATCTGCAAGCCATCAACAGGTTCCCGATCCGGTATCTCTGCTATAAGCTTCTCCCCACCCAGCGCCGCCATGCGCAATTCGTAACTGAGCACTTGCACTGCCTGGGCCAGGTTCAGGGATGAGTAATCGGGGTTGGCATGGATATGCACCAGCCAGTTACAGCGTTGCATCTCTTCATTGGTCAGACCGTAGCGTTCGCGCCCGAACAATATAGCCACTTCATGTCGCGGCACTTCGGCCAAAGCCTTTTGTGCAGCCGTGCGTGCATCGAACTGTGGCATGGCCAGACTGCGCAAGCGAGCGCTGGTGCCCAGCACCAGCCCGCAGTTCTCCAGAGCAGACTCCAGCGTGTTGTGAACCCGGGCATGTTGTAACAGATCATCGGCGCCGGATGCCAGAGCAGTGGCTTCGGCATCGGGAAATTTTCCGGGTGTGACCAGATGTAACTGGTTCAAACCCATGACTTTCATGGCTCGTGCAGTTGCACCGATGTTGCCGGGATGGGTGGTATTGATCAACACCACCCGAATACGCGACAGCAATGCTTCGGTAGTCCGAGCGCTATTCTGCGACACGCTCTCCCCGCTTCTGGTATTCTCTGCCGTCCATTTCTTCATCATTCAAACACCATGACTCATTCGGTAGTTAACGTTGCGATCAGCGCAGCACAGGCTGCAGGCGAAACCATGCGCCGGCATTTCCAGAAAGTAGAATCCATACCGGTTACCCGCAAAGCCCGGCACGATTATGTCAGCGAGGTCGACCACGCTTGCGAGGCGGAAATTGTACGGGAAATCAAACGTTACTTCCCGGACCATGCCTTCCTGTGCGAAGAAAGCGGTGAGTCAGGCAGCGGTGACATCGTCTGGGTTATTGATCCTTTGGACGGCACCAGCAATTATCTGCGCGGCCTGCCTCATTTCGCCGTGTCGATTGCACAGCAAGTCAAAGGCCGTACCGAGCATGCCGTTGTTTACGACCCCATGCGTGATGAATTATTCACTGCCAGCCGTGGTGGTGGAGCTTATCTGAATAATCGCCGGATTCGCGTATCACCACGCATCGAATTGGAAGGCGCCGTTTTCGCCACCGCCTTTCCATTTCGCCAGCGCAACAAAATGCAGGCTTTTGGTCGTGTGTTTCAGGCTGTGTTTGAAAAGGTGGAAGACTTTCGTCGTGCAGGAACCGCCAGCCTGGACCTGACCTGGGTTGCAGCAGGAAGACTGGATGGCTATTTTGAAATCGGTTTGAAGCCGTGGGATGTTGCTGCCGGTGCATTGATCGTGCGCGAAGCCGGTGGAGTAGTGCTCGATTTCAATGGCAATGATGATGTCGAAAACTCTGCCAGCATCATCGCTGCACCTTACAAACTGATGACACACTTTCGTCAAATCATCGACAAGCATTGGCGCTGATATTTCAGATCCGTAAAATCGCTTCACATTTAAAACCGGAGAACCCTGATCAATCTGATTGTAGTTTCCGTTCAAACTAATTTTTGATCTGTTGTTTTGAAAAAATATTTTCAAAATAACGCTATGAAATGTTGCGAGAAATACAACGTAGCTTATAATCACGTTGTGGTCCACGCTCCTCGCACTTCTTCAGGTCAGTCGTTGTAGCTGTTCATGACCAGAAAAAGTCGGGAGCAAGACTGCAAAGACCAGGCATCGCAAATGACCAAGAGGGAATCGGTACTGGTCTCCACAACTACCCGACCGGAGAAGGAGTGAATCATGGCTACGAAGAAAGCATCTGGAAAGAAAGCAGCCGCCAAGAAAGCGCCTGCCAAGAAGAAGGTTGCAGTAAAGAAAGCACCAGCCAAGAAAGTTGCTGCGAAGAAAGCACCAGCGAAGAAAGCCGCTGCCAAAAAAGCTGTAGCCAAGAAGGCTCCAGCCAAGAAAGTTGCAAAGAAAAAAGCGCCAGCCAAACGAGCTGCAGCCAAGAAAGCACCGGCCAAAAAAGCACCGGTGAAGAAAGCTGCTGCCAAAAAGGCTCCGGCAAAGAAAGCTGCCGCCAAAAAGGCTCCGGCCAAGAAAGCCGCTGTCAAAAAGGCTCCGGCAAAGAAAGCCGCTGCCAAAAAAGCTCCAGCCAAGAAAGCTGCCGCCAAGAAGGCTCCGGCCAAGAGGGCTGCTGCCAAGAAGGCTCCGGCGAAGAAAGCCGCTGCCAAAAAGGCTCCAGCCAAGAAAGCTGCCAAAAAGAAATAGCGCGTCAAGCCTCACTCCGCGCGGCTACAGCCGCGCGGGGAGTTTCAAAAATCTCCTCCTGAATAACCCCCTGCGAACCGGAAGGTTTCTAAGGAAACTCTGATTTATTCAGAGCTTCTTTCGATTTGGCTGTTACACAGTCCACAAAGTCTTTCAGGGACGTGCATCGACCTGTCCTACACCTTCTTTTTCAACCTGCAGCAAGTCGTACTTGCTGACACCCAGGTACAACAGGATGGCACTGGCGACATAGATGGAAGAGTAAGTACCCACCACCACGCCCGCAATCAGCGTAAAGGCAAAGGAATGAATGATCTGTCCACCAAATATGAACAGTGCAATCAATACCAACAAGGTAGTCAATGACATCATTATGGTTCTGGCAAGCACCTGGTTGATCGAAACGTTGATGACTTCCTTGGGCAGGGATTTACGCAGACGAGGAAAATTTTCACGAATGCGGTCAAACAGTACGATGGTGTCGTTCAATGAATAACCGATAACGGCCAGCAAAGCCGCAACCACGGTCAGGTCGAATTCTACCTGGAACAGAGATATCAGGCCCATACAGATGATGACGTCATGAATCAAAGCTGCAACCGAACCAACCGAAAAGCGCCATTGGAACCGGAACATCACATAAATGAAGATACCAATCAGCGAGTAAACAATCGCCAAAATACCCTGTTCGGTTAAATCGTCACCTACCTGTGGACCGACAAACTCCACTCGCCGCATGACAACTTCACCCTCTACACCATGCTGCAGGGCAGCCAAAACTTCTGTTGACAACTCGGCATCGCTTTCATCCGTATCACGCGGCGGGATTCTGACCACGATTTCATTGGCAGCACCAAAGGTCTGTACCACAGCATCTTCGTGGCCCGCAGCCTCCAGATTATCGCGTACTTCCGAAACGTGAGGGGCACTTGGATAGCTGACTTCAATCAGCGTACCGCCGGTAAAGTCGAGACCAAAATTCAAACCGCGAACAGTCAAAGACGCGATACTGGCAATGATGAGCAATGACGACAATACGATAGAGGCATTGCCCAGTCGCATGAAATCAATGTTGGTTTTCTGTTTCAGAAATCTCATGACAAACCTCAGATGAGCAGTTTGGTGACGCGTTTGCGCCGACCATAAACCAGGTTAACCACTGCACGGGTGCCCATGATTGCGGTAAACATGGAAGTGATAATACCCAATGACAGGGTGACGGCGAAGCCCTTGATTGGCCCGGTGCCAAACAGGAACAACACAAAAGCAGCAATCAGTGTGGTGATATTGGCATCGGCAATGGTTGAAAACGCTTTATCATAGCCGGCCCGAATACTGGCCTGGGGCGTATTGCCGTTACGCAATTCCTCACGGATACGCTCGAAAATCAATACGTTTGCATCCACCGCCATGCCGACCGTCAATACGATACCGGCAATACCCGGCATGGTCAGTGTGGCGCCTAACAGGGACAACATGGAAACCAGCATGATCAGGTTGGTAAACAGGGCGAGGTTGGCAATCAAACCGAATACCCGGTAATAAGCTGCCATCAGGATCAATACCAGGACAAAACCAATCATGACCGAGTTGAAACCCTGCTCTACGTTGTCCGCACCCAGGCTTGGGCCGACGGTTCGCTCTTCAACAATTTCCATCGGTGCCGCCAATGCACCCGCACGCAACAACAGCGCTGTTTGACTGGCTTCCTGCATGGAATCCAGACCCGTGGTCTGGAAGCGCTTGCCAAAAGGCTCGCGAACCACCGCGATGCTGATCACTTCTTCAATGGTCTTGCCGCCGGGCTTCTGTTCGATGTAAACCACGGCCATGCGGTTACCGACGTTTTCGCGGGTGAAGTCCAGCATGCGCTTGGCGCCAACACCATCCAAAGTAACCGATACCTGCGGTTCACCCGTTTGCTGGTCAAAACCCGAGGAAGCGCCAATGAGTTGATCGCCGGACACAATCAGGCGTTTTTTCAACAACACCGGTTGCTGGTTTTGGTCGTAATACAGGCGTGATTCCGGTGGAATGCGGCCGGTTTGAGCTGCAGTAAACGCATCGTTCTGTTCATCAACCGCACGATATTCCAGTGTTGCCGTAGCACCGATGATTTTTTTCGCCTGCACCGTATCCTGTACTCCGGGCAGTTGAACTACGACGCGATCGGCACCCTGTTGCTGGATGATGGGCTCAGCCACGCCGATTTCATTTACACGATTTCGCAAAGTAGTAATGTTTTGTTTCAGAGCAGTCTGTTGCAATTCCATCAACTGCTGCTCCTGCACCGCTGCAGACAAACCAAAGTTTTCGCCTACGTTGGTCTTTTTCATCAGCAGACCGACCAGACTCTGATCTTTCTTGATGATGCTTTCGGTACGGTCGCGATCTTCCTCGCTGCGCAGCAACACCAACAAACCGTTGCCTTCACGACGAACAGAAACATAGCGAATGCCTGCATCACGCAAAACGGCGCGGATATCGTCTACATAGCGATCCAGTTGTTGGCCACGTGCGGTGTTCATATCGACTTGCAACAGAAAATGCACACCGCCCTGCAAATCCAGACCCAGTGTCATGGGTTTGCCACCCAAAGCACGCAGCCATCCGGGTGTTGCAGGCGCCAGGTTCAGGGCAACCACAAAATTTTCACCCAATACTTTCTTGACAGCATCCGCTGCCAGCAACTGATCTTCAGCAGAATTGAAACGATAGAGGAGGCGGTTACCAATCTGCTCTTTGCTCTTGAAACTGATCTTTTCTACAACCAGGGCATCTTCAATGGCCGCAGGCAGACCCACGGGCAGATCCAGACCACGGGTTGAAGTGATTTGCAGTGCAGGGTCTTCGCCGTACAGGTTCGGCAGGGCATATAGAACGCCCACTGCCAGCACGGCCAGGATAAGAACGTACTTCCAGCCAGGATATTGATTCATTATTCGGTCTCGGAGAGCAGAAACTTAAAGGGATTCAGGGATTCAGGGATTGCCGTAATCAGGCAGACTTTACAGTGCCTTTGGGCACAACGCTTGCTACGGCGTGCTTTTGTAATTTGACCTTGACGTTATCTGCCACTTCTACGGTGACGAAAGAGTCGCCGACATGGGTGATTTTTCCCAGCAGACCACCATTGGTTACCACTTCATCACCGGTTGCCAACTTTTCAACCAGCTGACGGTGTTCTTTGGCCCGCTTGGTCTGTGGGCGAATGAGCAGGAAGTAAAAAACGATAAAAATGACGATCAGGGGAAGAAAAGACAGAATGCCACCGGCTGGCGATGCTGCATCCTGGGCATAAGCACTGGCTATGAAAAAGTCCATAAGAAGGCCTCGTTTTTTACGTTGTAGAGCGGATATGGGGCCCGGAGCGACCATTTCAAACGCTTCCGGACTTTCCGCTTTTTAGCAGCCGGGCATTATAAATGAATACGGGCCGGGCCGCCTCAACTGCCGACACTTATTTTTTCGTATTTTTTTGCTGGTCGCTCTGATTGAACGGCAAACGCCAACGACTCCTGTGCTTTGACTGACGCTTTAATCCAGACCTTACTCCGGTCCCAGCGCCAGTTTTGTCAGAAAGTCAGTGGCAAAATCCTGCAACCGGCCCGCCTCAATCGCCGCGCGCATGCCCTGCATCAGCTGTTGATAAAACCACAAATTGTGCATGGTCATCAAACGTGGGCCCAGCATCTCGTTGCACTTGTCCAGATGCTTCAGGTAAGCGCGAGAATGCTGTTGGCAGGTTGGGCAACCACATTCCGGATCCAACGGCCGGGTGTCACGCTCATAGCGTGCATTGCGAATCTTGATCACACCGCGACTGGTAAAAATATGACCGTTACGTGCGTTGCGTGTGGGCATGACACAGTCAAACATGTCAATGCCACGTAAAACGCCGGCGATCAGGTCCTCAGGACGCCCCACACCCATTAAATACCGTGGCCGGTCCTCGGGCAAGGCTGGAACGGTAAACTCCAGCACGCGATTGCGTTCGTCTTCCGGCTCGCCGACCGACAAACCTCCAATCGCATAACCATCAAAGCCGATCCGGGTTAGCTCGGTTGCTGATCGGACCCGCAAGGTTTCATGTATGCCTCCCTGCACTATGCCAAACAGGGCCGAAGGATTACCGGCATGCGCCCTGGCCGAACGCTCTGCCCAACGCAATGACAGTTCCATGGATTTTGAGGCCACCGCCTCGGTAGCCGGGTAAGGCGTGCATTCATCAAAAATCATCACGATGTCCGAGCCCAGTGATTTTTGAACTGCCATGGATTCTTCCGGCCCCATGAACACTTTGGAGCCATTGACCGGAGATGCAAAAGTCACGCCCTGCTCGGTGATTTTGCGTCGCTCAGCCAGACTCCAGACCTGAAAACCACCCGAGTCTGTCAGTATGGGGCCCTGCCAACTCATGAAGTCGTGCAAATCCCCATGTGCTTCAATGACTTCAACACCCGGCCGCAGCATCAGGTGAAAGGTATTGCCCAATAAGATCTGTGCACCCGTTTGGCTGACCTCGGCTGGCGTCATGGCTTTAACGGTTCCATAGGTACCCACCGGCATAAAAGCGGGTGTTTCCACTATCCCACGATCAAATTGCAATTGCCCTCTGCGCGCCGCATGATCCGTATTCAGCAGTTCAAATTTCATGCTTCAAAGCCTTTACTCAAGTGATCAGCATGGCATCGCCATAGCTGAAGAAGCGATAGCGGTTCTGCACGGCATGCGCATACGCCTTTCGAATGGAATCGATACCGGCGAAGGCACTGACCAGCATCAGCAAGGTAGATTCCGGCAGGTGAAAGTTGGTCAGTATGCCGTCCACGACCCGAAACCTGTATCCGGGATAGATGAATATCCGGCTGTCGCCTGCAAAGGGCTTCAGCTCGCCACTGGCAGCCGCTGTCTCCAGACTGCGCACTGACGTGGTTCCAACCGCAATCACCCGCCCGCCCCGGGCCCGTGTGTCCGCCACGGCCTGACAAACCAATTCCGGCACTTCCAGATATTCAGCGTGCATCTGGTGATCTTCTATGTGTTCTGCACGGACCGGTTGAAATGTCCCGGCAGCCACATGCAAAGTGAGATGGGTACTGCCTATACCCTGTTTTTTCAGATTGTCCAACAAGGCCTTGTCAAAATGCAGACCGGCAGTTGGCGCAGCGACTGCCCCGGGCTTGCTGGCATAAACGGTCTGGTAGCGCTCAAGATCGGACTCATTGTCTGGCCGCTCTATGTACGGCGGCAAGGGCACATGCCCCATTTTTTGCATCAAACTGGTTAAGGGTGTGCTCGATGATCGTAAGCGGAAAAACTCCCCTTCACGTCCTTGCACCTCCAATTCCGAGCCATCTTCCAACAGCAGGTTATTGCCTGGGCGGGGTGTTTTGCTGGCCCGGACCTGCGCCAGGCAGCTGAAGTCATCCAGCATACGCTCGATCAGAATCTCAACTTTGCCACCTGATTGCTTGGTGGCAAACAAACGTGCCGGCAAAACACGGGTATCGTTGAATACCAGCAAGTCCCCTGCGTGCAACAGCGATGGCAGATCACGTATCAACTGATCCTGAACCGATGCATTCTCGCGCTGCAGATGCAGCAGTCGACTGTCTGACCGCTTTGGCAACGGTTGCTGGGCGATTAATTCGCCAGGCAATTCAAAATGAAAATCACTGCGTTTCAAAATAGTGTCAGGTGATCCTGGTTTGCGCATTCCAGCCGTGCAAAGTGCTACATGGCCCAGTGATTGACCCTGTGATTGACCCTGTGCCTGACCGTGTACCTGGTCACGTGTTGGATATGCAGATATGACTGAATTCAGCTCACCGGACTTACTGCACCAGATCGCAGCAGAGTCTAATTACACTGAACCTTGTCCGATATTTTCACCACCTGATCCGTGCGTTTCACAACCTGCACAGGGGAAAATGCGGTGTAGTCAAACGTCCAGCTGCCAACGGTTTCGCTACTGAATAAACGGGTAAACGTACCCACTTCGGTAATTTCAACCGGCACTTCCGTGCAGGTGGCACAATAGGCCTGGAAATGCTGTAGCGACATGGATGTTTTGTTCGACATGTTGTTGGTTGCATCTGCTGCCAACAGGAATTTCGGATTACCGCGGGCATCAAACAAATAGTGTATGTGTGATTGCGAATTATCGAACATGCTTATGGTAGCACCGCCCAGTCCGATCTGCTGTTTGCCCCAGTTGCCGTGGTAACTCTTCTTGCCTCCACCCACATTTGGACAGGTATTCGGGCTCAGCGGGACCATCCTGTCCGAACCCACGATTCCCAGCAGTGAATAGGAAAAAATCATTTCGTTATTGCCGATAAATGTCATGGACATTTTACCGACCACCTGGGCCTGCTGCTCGGTTCCATCGTTGGTATAACGCAATAAATCCGTCACCCAGATATTACCCGCTGGTGCGGGCCCGCTGCCATTGTAAAAAGTAGGCGCACCGTCTTGATCAAAGGAATACCACAGCAAGTAGTGGAAGCTGCCGATGGAGTTGTACTCACCGCCCTGGTAGTTGTAGCGCTCGAAACGGTAAAGTCCTTTGAATGGTGTAATACCGGCTTTGCCTGATTGCACATGGGCATTGATGCTGACAGCAGCAGCATTGCCGGCAACGTTGGCCAGGCGGACAAAATAACGACCCGGCGCTGGATTGTTGTTGAGTGTGATGGTGGGCCCCTGATTGCTGCCACCACTGGCCGATGCAATGGCGGTCAAACCGCCGGGCAAACTGGCAAAAGGTTGCGAATTCGTGGCTGTGGCAAACTCCTGTCGAAAGATATCCATCTTCAGGTTATTGCTCTGCGTGCCATTGGCACCTGTAGCCTGGACGTTCAGCGACGTTGTACCCGGCGGCACATCTACAAAAATTCGTTCGTGAGCAGAGTTGGCAGCCAGCGCCAATCCCTGGGTTTCACCGTTGAACAAGGGGAAGGTCTGCGGTGACACCACTGCACTGCGATTAAATCGAATCGGGATTACCCCCAGGTTGTTTGGCTGGTTCCGGCTGCTGCCTATGCCCACTGCACCCAACATCAGATCGCCTGGCACGGCCGAAACATTCCGCCAGTTAACCTGGACATCGAATGCCTGGTTGGCCGCAGCGATACCCGGGCCGGTGACCATCAGCTGTGAATGACCATCGGGCGCAATAGCCGCGCTCAGCAAGGTTATCTCGTCGCCGCCCGGCTTAACACCTGACCAGTTTTGCACCACAATCCAATAATTGCCCGGAGGCAGGTTATAGAGATTGCACTCTTCTATATCGTCAGGAGTGGTACTGGTGCACAACTCCTCTTCTTCATCGGCAATTCCGTTCAGGTTGTCGTCACGCCCGACATACATATCCAGGTCAATCGCAGATGAAGCCAGGGTTTCCGCATGCAACCACAAGCCGCCAGCGGGCAGATTGTGCCAGACCGTAAATACACCTTCACCGCCATCGTAGGGGTCATCATTCAACACGATGTTGCGACGGCCTTTTTCACTGTCGAGGCCGTTGCTGGTTGGGTCCTGCTTCAGCGTACGCACGGTACGCGTCAGAGGGACCAGGCCGCCGCTTTTGAAGGTAATATCCGGCAATGCCACCAAGTTGTCCAGGCTGAACGACTGGGTACCGGTATCGCGATCATCGGTGATGTTCCATGAGGCTGGCAATGCTCCACCGCTGGAATAGACTGCCGTGGTCAAGGACTGATCCGGTGACCCCGCACTGGACAACAGGACATCGCCGTATACCCATTTACCGATCACGTTGGCGTTGGTCACATCCACTTCAATGGTCAACGTACGTGATTGACCGTTACCCAGTGAGAAATTGGCAGGCGTGACCTTGACCACTGTACCTGCAGGGAAGTTTGCGCTGCTGGCAGTCCAGTTGCCGCCACCTTTTTGATCGGTCACTTTGCGGGTAAAGCTGCACTTGGCTTTGCAGGCAGTGCTTACCAGTCCCGGAAGATTCAGGTTTCTGGGGATACCGCCGTTGGCAGGATTTGCTGCCACAAACTCGGTGCCCGTTACATCCAGATACAAGCCTGCATTCACAGCCAACCCCAGACGTGGCCGACCGGCACCCCGTTCATGTGCAGTGGCGCTGGAGCCATCAAAGTCCTTGGCCAATACCGCAGTTGAGGTTGTTTCCAGCGCAGAGGCGACTTGTGAGACGGTCCAGCCCGGATGCAATGCACGTATCAGCGCAGCTGAACCCGCTATATGCGGTGAAGCCATGGAAGTACCGGACAGAACGCGGAATTCCTCACCCACATCCGAAGCCGAAAGGATGGAAGTACCCGGTGCAATGACGTTCGGCTTCAGCACTTCCTGTACGGTTTCGGTTGCTGGCCCACGCGAGCTGCTGGAATTGAGTATGTCTGCATAGACATCGCTCTTGATCACGGCAAAGCCGGACAAGGAACCCTTATTGT
>CAZRTG010000018.1:0-31164 GCA_964602895.1 uncultured Wenzhouxiangellaceae bacterium | reverse complement strand
TGGTCAGTATGTGGATACGCCGGATGCCAGCACCGCGGAGTACCCCAATGGCGTGGTCGGTATCCCGTATTTCGATTCCTATGTAACCCAGGCGGCGCTGGAGTTTCTGGATTCCGCTGCCAAGTCGAAAAATCCGTTCTTCATCAACGTCAACTTCATGAAAGTACACCAGCCGAACATGCCGCACCCGGATTTCGAGCACAAGTCGCTGTCAAAATCCAAGTACGCCGATTCGGTAGTCGAACTGGACGCCAATATCGGCAAGATCATGGCCAAATTACGCGAACTGGGTCTGGACAAGAACACCCTGGTGTTCTACACCACCGACAACGGCGCCTGGCAGGATGTGTATCCTGATGCGGGCTATACACCGTTCCGCGGCACCAAGGGCACCGTCCGTGAAGGCGGTAACCGGGTTCCGGCCATCGCCTGGATGCCAGGCAAAATCGCCTCGCATGCCAAGAATCACGATATCGTCGGCGGGCTGGACCTGATGGCCACTTTCGCCGAGCTGGGTGGCGTAGACCTGCCCACCAAGGACAGGGCAGGCGAGCCCATTATTTTCGACAGCTTCGATATGTCTCCGCTTTTGTTTGGTACCGGCAAGTCCGAGCGTAAATCCTGGTTCTACTTCACCGAGAATGAGCTGACCCCTGGCGCCACCCGCGTAGGAAACTACAAAGCAGTGTTCAACCTGCGTGGTGATAATGGTGCATCGACAGGTGGCCTGGCAGTTGACTCAAACCTGGGTTGGAAAGGTCCGGAAAGTTATGTGGCCACCGTTCCGCAGGTGTTCGATCTGTGGGCTGACCCGCAGGAACGCTATGACATCTTCATGAACAACTACACCGAGCGCACCTGGACACTGGTGACCATCAATGCTGCAGTGCAGGAAAAAATGAAGAGTTACGTTAAATATCCTCCAAGAAAGCTGCAGAGTGAGGTCTACACCGGCCCGATCACGCTCACCCAGTACCAGAGACTGAAGTGGGTACGCGACCAATTGGGTAGTGAAGGCATCAGTCTTCCGATGCCGACTGGCAACTAAAGCAGGTTTGAATTCTGCCTGTTCAAGGGAAATAATCGTCGGCGTGCATTTGCACGCCGATCGCATTTGAGGAGAGACATCGTGTTTAATTCGGCTTTCAAAAATGTGCTGTTGCTTGCAGTTTTGCTGTTCTCCATGGTCGGCAATATCATGGCGAGTGACAGGGACCTTTTGCCGTCCTGGAACGCGGGTGCCAACAAGTCTGCCATTATTGATTTCGTCAAGCGTGTGACGGATAAAGAGTCTGCGGATTTTGTACCTGTACCCGAACGCATCGCCACCTTTGATAACGACGGCACGCTGTGGAGCGAACAACCGCTGTACTTCCAGGGCTTTTTTGCGCTGTCACAGATCAACCATATAGCCAAAGATCATCCCGAGTGGAAAGACACTGAACCCTTCAAAAGTGCGCTGGCCGGCGATATGAAAGGCCTGATGGCGGGGGGTGAAGCAGGGTTGATGAAACTGCTGATCACAGCGCACTCCGGTATGACCTCAGATGAATTCGCCGCATCGGTTAGTGAATGGGCCAGCACTGCAAAGCATCCAACAAGCGGAATGCTTTTTACACAGATGATTTACCAGCCCATGCTGGAATTGATGGATTATTTGCGTGCCAATGACTTCAAGGTGTTTATCGTTTCCGGTGGTGGCGTCGATTTCATGCGCGTATTTACCGAAGAGCTTTACGGTGTCCCTCCGGAGCAGGTTGTAGGCACTACGGGTGACGCCAGTTTTGAACTGCGCGATGGCATACCCACCATCACCAAGCAGCCCAAAATCCTGTTGATTGATGACAAGGCGGGAAAGCCGGTTGGTATCTATCGGCACATTGGTCGCCGGCCTATATTCGCCGGAGGCAACTCGGATGGCGATCTGGCGATGCTTGAATACACCACGATTTCTCGCAGCGCGGACGACAAACGGCCCGGTTTCGGACTGCTGGTTCACCATACCGACGCGGAACGCGAGTACGCCTACGACCGCGATTCACATATGGGCAAACTGGACAAGGGCCTGGATGAAGCACCGCAGCGAGGGTGGGTGATAGTCGACATGAAAAACGACTGGAAGCAGATCTACCCGTAGGAGGCAGCTATGCTGCCGACCGTTGCCGTAAATAGCGACCATGGGTCGCTCCTACAGTATGCTTTTACCCATGGCGCTGAGGATCAGCTGCAAGGTGCGCTTGGCGCTGACGTTACGTTCGTCCAGGAAAGGATTCAGTTCAACCACCTCCATCGAAAGTAGATTACCGTCATCGGCACAATATTCCAGCAGCAAATGGGCCTCACGGAAGCTCACGCCGCCGGGTACCAGAGTGCCGGAACCCGGAATCACAGTAGGGTCACAGCCATCCACATCAAAACTGACGTGGAAGCCGGCCGTTTCATCGTTGACAATTTCCAGCGCCTGGGCAGCAACAGCCGCCATGCCTTGCTCGTCAATTTCACGCATGGTGAAAGCGTGAATTCCCGATTCCTTGATAATTCGTCTTTCACCGGAATCGATATCACGAACACCGATTAACACGACGTTTTCCGGGTCAACCTTGGGATGAAAACCACAGATATTTTTCAGGTCGTCATCGCCTCGACCCAGCAAATGCGCCAACGGCATGCCATGAATATTGCCGGATGGTGATGTGTCGGGTGTGTTCATGTCGCCGTGGGCATCAAACCAGATCAGGCCAATTTTTTTGTTCTGGTCCCGATAGTGACTGGAGACTCCCGAAACCGTCCCCATGGCAATGGAATGATCACCACCAATAATCAATGGAAATTCATTGGCTTGCAGAATAGACTTAACCTTGATTGCAAGAGCGTTACACACCTCCAGAATCTCCGGCTTGAACCGTGCGTCACGGTTTTCCGTGGAGCGGGTTTCCATCGCCGGTGCCGGAATATCTTCCTCACGGGCAACCTGGTAGCCCAGTCGGCGCAAAGCAGCACCCAGGCCAGCGATACGCAAGGCAGAGGGTCCCATATCCGTTCCACGGCGGCTGGCGCCAAGATCCAGCGGCACACCGACAATGCGAACGGTTTTCTGTGTGAGTTCATTCATATGTTATGGATATCCTATTTAACATAATATACATTATACGAAGTTATAGTTTGATGGTTTTAACTAAGGAGTGGTCGATGTAACCGGTATATCGAGTGCTCCCCTCCAAAACCAGAGCATGACCATAAAGGTCAGTATCAGCGGCACGCAACTCAGCAACAGCCCTTGCCAGCCCAGTTGGGCCAAAAACCAACCGGAGCTGAGCGCTACAGTAGCCTGTACCGAGAACACCAGAAAGTCGTTGGTTGCCTGAACCCGAAAGCGCTCCTCCGGCTGATAGCCGTGTGGCAGCAAGTTGGTGCCTGACAGGTACAGAAAATTCCATCCGATACCGAGTAACACCAGCGCAACCCAGTAGTTGATCAAATCCGTGTTGATCAGGGCAATGCTGAGACACAGCACATAAACGACAATGCCGGTACAGAACATGCCGCGAAATCCAAGATGAGCAAAAAGCCAGCCAAACAACAAAGAAGGCAGATACATGGCCGCAATATGTGATTGGATAACGAATTTCGTGGCTTCGAGGCTGTGTCCGGAGTGGTTGTGCATGCTGATGGGTGTGGCTGTCATGATGAAACTCATCACCGCATAGGCAAGGGCAGCGGCAGCTACCGCCAGACGGATTTGCGGTGCTGCCAGAATTTCACCCAGTGGCCTGCCCTGCCCTGACTCCGTGCTGACTTTGCCGAGTCGATCCTTATAACCGCTGACCACCATCAGGCCGGCAACATAGGCTGCCACCAGCAACAAATAGGAACCCGCATAATCCGTGTCCAGCAAATGGCGGCCTCTTACCGCAAGTTCCGGGCCGATGAATGCACCCAGAATTCCGCCCATCAGCAACGCTGAAGTCGCCTTGTGTGCCTGTTCAGGCTCAACAGCTTCCAGTGCTGCAAACCGGTATTGGTGCCCGGCTGCTGCTGCCCAGCCAATCACCAGGGCAGCAAAACAGAAGCCGCTGAAGGTGTCCAGAATGATACTGCCCATGGCCAAAAAACCACCGCCAATCGCCAGTGAGGCATACGCGATAAACACCGGTCTGCGGCCAAAACGGCCCAGCAGTTTGCCGGTGGGCAAGGTCGAACAGGCCACGCCGACAATCACCAGGGCAATCGGCAGTGTTGCCAATTTTTCGGTGGGTGCAAATTCGGTACCGATAATGCCGGCAATCAGCACCATCATTGAGGTGCCTGACATCATCAGTGCGAAGGCCAGGGTCAAACGCCAAACGGTAAAGGGAATTTGCAGCATTTTTTTGGTTCAGTCAGACAGACTGCAGCTTAGCAGGGTCCGATCTGTTCGAACATGATTCAGTGATGATGCAAAGAGCCGGCTTGGGTGGGGTTGAAGTGCCCCATGCTGAACAGCGAAAACACCATCCAGGCGGCCAGCAGGATCAGGCTCAACCCGATGAAACGACGAAAATCCGTGTCCCGCAGAACGCCGGCCAGGGCCGGGGCCGCCAGCGTGAGGCCCAGCATGGAGGGTAAAGTCCCGAGTCCAAAAGCCAGCATGACCCCTGCCCCGGCAACGGCGTGGCCGGTCGATGCAGCCGTGAGCAACAGGGTATAAACCAGGCCGCAGGGTAAAAAACCCCAACACAGACCCAGCAACAGCCGGTTGAGTGGCCCGGGTGAAGTCGCCAGGCGCGCGGCGATGGGTGATATTCTGGGCCAGAAGCGTGCACCCAGACGCTCGATAAAATCCAACCCCCGCCATGCAAACAGATAACGAAAACCAATCAGTGCAATCAGAATGGCGGTCAGCAAACGCAGCACAATACCCAGGTATTCCAGGCCGGCTATCTGAGGGAAAATACCCAACAACCCGGCAGTCAGCCCACCGGCCAGAACATAGGCTGTGAGCCGCCCGCCATTGAATTGCAATGCCCTCAGGAAAGCGCCTGCCCTGCTTCCCGCTTTGATCGACATCGTGCCCAGACCACCTGCGATGCCGCCACACATGGCAAAACAATGCCCGCTGCCCAGCAAGCCTGCCATGAATGCCGTGAGCCAGACGGCAAACCATTCCACAACTAGGGCCGGCAATGTTCCAATCCTGTCAGGTACAGATCAAGGGCCTTTGGCCTGGAAACTGATGGCGTCATGGCTGATCGCCATTTTCAGGTTTGGCTGAGTCGGGTGCGGGTTCCCGGGGCTGTGGCGGTTTCTGGTCATCATCCAAAACCACGCTCCAGCCCTGGGATTCCAGGTCATCAAACTGACGGCTGCCGATGGCCCAGAACAAGGCCCAGATGGCTAACAGTATCAGCACCAGCGCCAGCGCAATCAGGACATACAACATGCTCATGTCTGTGCCCAGTGCCGGGGTGAGAGCTGCCGGGTGGTCGCCGTGGGCGGGGGTTGATAGCGCATGCGTGTGGCATTGAGCACTACCAGCAAGGAACTGGCTGACATGCCGATGGCGGCCATCCAGGGCTGGAGCAAGCCGCTGACCGCCAGGGGCAATATGCTCAGGTTGTATAACAAGGCCCAGCTGAGGTTCTGGTTGACCAGTTTACGGGCCTTTCTGGCTGCACTGAAACAGCGACTGACCCCCTCAAGCGAAACGCCGGTCAGGATGATATCTGCCGCGCTGTTCGCCAATTCACTGGCACCGTGCACGGTTATGGAAACATCGGCTGCAGCCAAAACGGGTGCATCATTAATGCCATCACCAATCATAAGTACTACTTTATTATTATCGTGTAATTCATTGATATATCTTATTTTATCATTAGGATTCTGTCGCGATCTATACTGTTCGATGGCCAGTTTTTCGGCAACCTGTCTCACGGCATTTTCACTGTCTCCGGAACACAGGCTCAGCTCCAATTGATCATTCTGAAGTTGCTTGACCACTGATTCTGCGCCGGGGCGCAAGGCATCTTCGAGTTCAAAACGTGCAATCCAACTTATTGAGTCAGCCAACCACAGACTGTGGTCATCTGCCGGTGAGCTTGCAAAATCGGGCAGAACAAAACTTTGTTGGCCCAGGCGTAAAGACTGTTCACCATATTTTCCGTGCAGGCCCTCGCCCGGCTTGCTGATAATGTCCTCCACACCTGCGGTTGGTTGGTGATTGCGGAAAGCCTGTGCCACCGCATGGCTGGAGTGGGATTCCAGTGCCGCGGCGAGACTCAGTACAGTGGACTCGTCATATTCAGCCCGTGACGGGTTGATGATAACGTGCGCAATAACCGGCCTGCCCAAAGTCAAAGTGCCGGTTTTATCAAAGACCACGTGGTCGGTTTTCAGCAGATCGAACAATGCCGCAGGCCGTGTCAGCAGCAGACCTTGTTGCATCAGGCTGAGGCTGGCAGAAGAGCGCACCACCGGCAAGGCCAACGACAGTGCACAGGGACAACTCGCCACCAGCACGGCAAGCGCCACAGAGAAAGCCTTGGTCGGATCCTGTCCCAGCCAATACCACCAGGACAGCAAGGCAATGCCCAACACCACCAGAATAAAGCCCGGCACCAAACCGCTGGGCAAACCGGCGTCTTCATTGCGCCTGGCTTGTGCTGCCAGCAGCAACCGGCCCAGGTTGGAAACAGTAGAATCCTCGGGGTTGCTCAGCACTTGCAGTTCAACGCTTTGCTGCAAATTGATACTGCCCGCCACAATGGGGTCACCCAGTGATTTGCTGATGGCCAGGGATTCGCCGGTCAACAGCGACTCATCCACGCTGGTATGGCCACGCAGTAAGATGCCATCTGCCGGGAAAGCAGCAGACGCCATCACACGAACCCGGTCGCCGGTGCGCAAATCGGTCGCAGGTACCACTTCAATCCGGTCCTCGCTGTTCAGGCGGTTGGCCCATTCGGGCAACAATCTCGCCAAGGCACTGCCCGCTTGCAGATTGCGCTGGCGCAATACCAATTCCACGTGACGGCCCAGGCTGAGAAAGAAAATAAACATGACCACCGAGTCGAACCAGATCTCACCCTGGCCCAAAAAGAAGTGATAGCAACTGGCCAGAAAAGCCAGGCCAATAGCCAACGAGACCGGCAGGTCCATTCCCGGTCTGCCACTGCGCAAGCCGCGCCAGGCCGACTCAAAGAATACCCGTCCGGAATACAGCAGCACCGGAAAAGTAACCAGCAGGCTGACCCAGCCCAGAAAACCACGTGATGCTTCGGATATTCCAAAAGCATCACCCGCATACAGGCTCACCGCATAGGTCATGACCTGCATCATGCCCAAACCGGCTACACTCAAACGCTTTAACGAAGCGGTACGCTCGGCTCGACGACCGTCTTCTTCAGCCTGGGTCAGTGGTAAATGCGGTGTGTAACCCAGGCCAAAAAGCTGTGCTGCAATCTCACTCATACGGGTTTTTGCGGGTTGCCACTGGATACGGCAAAAACCGCTGCTGACATCAACCTGCACGGCCTGTATGCCGGTTTGCTCTTCCAGGTGTCTTCGGATCAGCCAGGCACAAGCTGCGCACCGGATGTCACTGACTTGCAACAACAGGTCTCGATCGCCTGAGGCAGTTTCCAGGCCCCAAAGCGCTTGTCGTTCATCAATCGCCTGCCAGGCTTGTGCAGCCAGTGACGCATTTTCATCTGCTTTCACGGCAAGTTGCTGGCGGTGATTGTAGTAGTTGGACAGTCCGGCATCGGCAATCAGAGAGGCAACGGCAAAACAACCCCGACAGCACATGCTGCGCTGCTCGCCGTGCAATTCGATTTGCAGATTCAAACCATCGGGTATGGGCTCACCACAGTGGTAACAAAGACGTTCAGCCGTCTCCATGTTCCTGGACAACCCCGGTAGCACCCTCATTTACCGACTGGCCGTGGAGTTCGGTTTTCAGTTGCTGATATTCCCGATCATCAACAACCAGGTAGTCGGGTCGGGTGATGGCCAGCCAAATGGTGATGGCGCAGCCGATGATGGCGGCGCTGGGCAAGGCGATCAGAAACCACACCCAGGGCTCGCGAAACCAGGGCCGGTAATCGGGATGTTGTGTGGCTTTCGATACTACAGAGTTCATGGTGTGGCGTTTCCGGTAACAGGCAATAAAACGGTAGCCCTGAATTGTTTGCGGATTCTGGGGTCCTCGGTAGAAGCAAGTTGCAACCGGATGTCAGTAGTGCCCTGCCCGGCGGTACGCGGCAGACGAATGCGTACGGAAAATCCACCGACTTCACCGGCCGATAACTCCAGAGGCCGGGAGAAATCAAAGCTGGCCAGTGGGTTGTCGACCGCCGTTAACTCATAATGCTGGTCAAAATCAGACATATTGGTGATCTTCAGGGTATAGACATTTTCGATCAAACCGTCAGGTAATTCCCGGTACAGCGCATTGCGATCGCGAATGAGGTCAGCACGTAAAGGTGTGCGGTTGGTCATCGACCACAGTGTACCGCCGATAAGGATCAGAAGCAGCACACCATAAATGATAACGCGTGGACGCAACACCCTTGAAGGCTTGCCGTGCAGGGCGTTTTCGGTGGTGTAACGGATCAGACCACGCGGGTATTCCATTTTGTCCATGACTTCATCACAGATATCAATACACGCTGCACAGGCAATGCACTCGATCTGCAGACCCTCGCGAATGTCAATGCCGGTGGGACAAACCTGCACACAAAGCGTGCAGTTTATGCAGTCACCCAGCCCCAGAGCCTCAATATCGGCGTCTTTCTTGCGGCCGCCACGCGGTTCGCCGCGCTTTTCGTCGTAAGAAATAACCAGGGTCTCTTTATCGAACATGGCGCCCTGAAAACGCGCATAAGGGCACATGTATTTACAGACCTGTTCACGCATATAACCTGCGTTGCCATAAGTGGCGAAGGCGTAAAACAGGCCCCAAAAAGCTTCCCAGGGCCCAATCGACAGTGTCGTGATATTGACTGCCAGTTCACGGATGGGCGTAAAAAAGCCTACAAAGGTAAAGCCGGTCCAGAGCGAAAAGCTGATCCAAAGGAACTGCTTGCTGCCTTTGCGCAACAATTTTTCTTTGCTCCAGGGGGCCTGGTCCAGTTTGATACGCTGTTGCCGGTTGCCTTCGGTCCAGCGTTCCATCATCAAAAACGCCTCGGTCCAAACGGTCTGCGGACAGGCATAACCACACCACAGTCGACCGGCAACTGCGGTTACAAAAAACAGGGTCAGGCCCGCACAGACCAGCAACAGTGCCAGATAAATAAAATCCTGTGGCCAAAAGGTCAAACCCAGTATGTAGAACTTGCGCGCCGGCAGATCGAACAGCACCGCCTGGTGCTCACCGACATTGAGCCAGGGAATGAAGTAAAACAGGCCCAGTAGCACGTACATGGCCAGATCGCGCAGTTTTGCAAAACGGCCGCTGACATGATGGGGATAAACTTTCGGTTCTTTGCGGTACAGACTGTCATGTACCTCAATATCAATTTTCACGCCACTCTCCAGGATCCAACTCCAGATTTGGGTCCTCAGCTGCGTTCTTATCGATTTTTGGAGGTGGTTTACCGCCCTCACCGCGATAATGGCCCTGTTGCGGTCCCGTTCGCATCATGAATACCGTTAAGGTGCTGGCCAGGGCTGCAACGCACAGAAGAAACAAAAAACCCAGGCTGTAGGCCAATTTACTGCCCATTTCCCAGGGTAAAACCCAGGCGTTATTGAGTGCTTCGGGGTCCAGTACGGCAAAGATGACGAAGGTGCCAACGCAGGCAGCCAAAAAAGAGATCCAGGCTACGATGCCCAGATCACGCTGCTTGTGACTCCAGCGTCCCGGAATTCCATGGTCTTTTTTATGCATGATAACTGGCCTGGTAACAGTAGCGAATTAAAGATTCCCTTCTGCAGAAAGGCTCGCCACATAAGCAGCCACAACACGACGGCGATCTTCGTTGAGAATGCTGTCATGCGCTGGCATATTGCCGCTACGGCCTTCCCTGATGGTGGTCATGATGGCTTCGGGTGTGCCACCGTAAAGCCAGATATCATCGGTCAGATTGGGGGCTCCCAATGCCTGATTGCCCCGCCCGTCCGGGCCATGGCAAGCAGCACACACCATGTCAAAACGGGTTTTGCCGGCGGCCGCCAACGCACTGTCCGCTTTCTGTCCGGAAAGTTGCTGCACGTAAACCGTGACCTCCAGTACACCCTGTTCGCCCAAGGCATCGGCCAGCGGTGGCATCACACCCTGCCGACCATGCTGGATACTGGTCAGTATTTGTTCGTAGGAGCCACCATAAAGCCAGTCATCATCCGCCAGATTGGGAAACCCGGGAGCGCCTCGACCATCGGAGCCGTGGCACATGGCACAGTTGTTAGCAAACAGGCGCCGGCCAATGTCAGTGGCTTCCTTGCTGGCAATCAACTGATCGCTACTCATGTCCCTGAACGCGGCAAACACTTCCTGCTGTTGCATCTCTGCCTGGCTTGTTTCTGCTTCGTATTGTGACAATTGGGTCCAGCCCAGTACTCCGCTGACATTACCCAGCCCCGGGTACAGGGCAAGGTAAATAAAGCCAAAAATAATGGTCAGGTTAAACAGATGCAGCCACCACTTGGGCAATGGTGCATTCAATTCCACTATGTCATGGTCCCAGACATGCCCGGTGGAACCGACTTTGTCACCTTTACGGTTGGATACGCCCTTGGTCCAGTGCAGCAACCACCAGCAACCCAGCATGCTGGCGACGGTACCGATGATAACCCACCAGTTCCAGAATAAATTCAGCATTCATTACTCCTTGGATCCATCACTCTCACCGTTGCTTTCGTTGCTGTCCTCGTCTTTGTATTGAGGAACACGGCCCTGGTCTTCCTCCAGAGGCAGTTGGCTCATTTCATCGAAATCAGCTTTGCGTTTGTCGCTCCAGGCCCAGGCCCACATGGCCAGGAAAGCGATCATGAGCAGCACCAGGGCTGCACCACGCAAAATATTGATATCGAACGGCATTTGCTTAACGCCCGCTGCGTGCCAGGCCCAGGCTTTGCAAATAGGCGATCAGGGCCTCCATTTCAGTTTTTCCGGCTACGATAGAGGCAGCTGCTTCAATCTCTTCGTCGCTGTACGGGTCACCCAAAAGCTGCAGGCCGCGCATTTTTCGCTGGATTACAGCGGGATCAACGGTATTCCTGGCCAGCCACGGATAGCCGGGCATATTGGACTCAGGAACCACCGCACGCGGATCCATCAAATGAATGAAATGCCATTCATCACTGTAGCGCTTCCCTACCCTGGCCAGGTCCGGACCGGTACGTTTGGAACCCCACTGGAACGGTCGGTCATAAACACTTTCACCGGCAACCGAAAAAGCACCGTAACGTTCCGTCTCACTGTGGAAGGGCCGGATCATTTGTGAATGGCAGCCGTAACAACCTTCTGAAACATAAACATCCCGGCCGGCAAGTTCCAGTGCTCCATAAGGCTCTATACCTTCAATGGGCTGGATTTTTTCATTGAATATCAATGGCAGAATTTCAACCAGTCCGCCGATTCCTACCGCGATAACGATAAAAATCGACATCAGACCGATGTTCTTCTCAAGTACTTTATGGCCACTGCTCATCAGGCATCTCCCCAACTGATAGCAGGTGCCGCCTCAATTTTTGGAGCAACTTTCATGTTCAAGGTTTTCCAGGTATTCCATGCCATGATAAACATGCCGGACATGTACATGAAGCCACCCAACAGGCGAATGGCATAATACGGCTTGGTGGCTGCAATGGTTTCGATAAAGGTATAGGTCAGCGTGCCGTCATCATTGAACTCACGCCACATCAGCCCCTGCATCACACCAGCGATCCACATCGAGGAGATATACAAAACGATACCAATAGTGGCGAGCCAGAAGTGAAGGTCGACCGCCTTGACGCTGTACATCAGCTTTTCGCCCATCAATCGGGGAATCAGGCAATACAGGGAGCCTATGGTGATGAAACCCACCCAGCCCAGGGCGCCGGAATGTACATGGCCTATGGTCCAGTCGGTGTAGTGGCTGAGTGCGTTAACCGTTTTGATTGACATCATCGGGCCTTCAAAGGTCGACATGCCGTAAAAACTCAAGGCCACCAGCATGAACTTGAGAACAGGGTCGGTGCGCAATTTGTGCCACGCACCCGCCAGGGTCATCATGCCGTTGATCATGCCACCCCAACTGGGAGCCAACAGAATCAATGAGAACACCATGCCTATTGACTGCAGCCAGTCCGGCAGTGCGGTGTAATGCAGATGATGTGGGCCTGCCCACATGTAAATGGATATCAAAGCCCAGAAATGTACGATGGACAGGCGATAGGAATACACCGGTCCTTCCGCCTGTTTGGGGATGAAGTAGTACATCATCGCCAGGAAGCCAACCGTCAGGAAAAAGGCCACTGCATTGTGCCCGTACCACCATTGCACCATGGCATCCACCGAGCCGGTATAAATGGAGTAGGACTTGAACACATCGACCGGCAAAGCCAGGTTATTGACAATATGCATCAAGGCAGTTGTGATGATGAACGCCGCATAAAACCAGTTCGCCACATAGATATGACTCACCCTGCGTTTGGCTATGGTGCCAAAAAATACTACGCCGTAGGCCACCCAGACGATGGTCAGCAGTATGTCAATCGGCCACTCCAACTCAGCGTATTCTTTGCTTTGTGTGAGGCCCATGGGCAAGGTAATAACAGCTGCGACAATAACGGCTTGCCAACCCCAGAAAACAAAAGCAGCCAGGCGTGGCGCAAACAGGGTTACATGACAGGTACGCTGCACTACGTACAGCGAGGTACCGATCAAGGCTGATCCGCCAAAAGCGAAAATGACCGCATTGGTATGCAGGGGCCGCAGGCGTGAATAGGTCAGCCACGATATGTCGAAGTTCAACTGTGGCATCCAGAGTTGGGCGGCTATGAATACGCCTACCAGCATGCCAACTATGCCCCAAGCAACGGTCGAAACGACAAATTGTCGTACCGCTTTGTCGTTATACGTCATAGACATTCCTGTGCTTTTTGTGTTTGAAAAACCATAACCAAGACCATGCAAGTCACTCTATGACTTGCATGGTCACATCCCGGATTTCATTGGGGGCGATACAGTACGATCGCCTGTTCAACTACTGGTGGCCTGTTAGGATTTGGCAACCCAGGCATTGCACCAGCCTGCACCTTCAACCATACGGTTCTGGAAGATGCTGCAAGGGGCTGATTTCGAATCTGGTTCACCTGCATACAGCGCACAGTTGTGGCAAAACTGCTTGGCGCCTGCTTCACCGGCGCGTTTGGGGAACTTGGCCGTGTCGGTTTTGGTGGCATCGGTCACGTAGCCCATGGCTTGAGCCAATGGCTCATCTTCAGTGACATGATCCTGTGCAGCCAATTGAATGGGAATGGCAGAAAGTGCTAAAGCACCACCACCAGCCTTCATGCTTAATTTGAGAAATTGACGACGGTCAAGTCTTCCTTTCGTGTTCACGCTAGCCTCCGGTATGGGTAGAAATATAGTGCCTGTCTCATGGCCTCTCTATTGTGCCCCCGAGGCTGCGTGGTAGCAAATGAATTAAGGCTTAAAAGACTGATGCAGGTCAATTGAGGCAAATTTACACATGATATGCAGTTTTTGGTGTCTGGTGCGGCGCAAAACGACTCCAGATTCCGAGCCGGCGATAGTCATCTGCTGTGTTGTTGGTCACACTGATCCAGGCCTGCCAATGGCGCTTTCCGGTTTGTACGGAGATCACGGTATACCATGGGCTGCGCCAGATACCGGCTTGCCAATTTCCCCGTAAGTCACCGCAACAAACCCGGCCATCGGCGTGCAGCTGCAAATCCCGGATTTGCATTGCAGACAAGCTGCGGCGGGGAACAGACCAGCAGAGCATCAGTCCACCGGCCAGCAACAATGGCAATGGCAAGGTAAAAGCATGAATCAACAGACTGCACAGCGCGCCAAACCAGATCAGCCACAATGCCAGCTTCAAACGGCGATCCGGGCCGGTACGAACTTCAATCAGCGCGGGAAATGCCACCGCTTATACTCCGCAGAAGTTTATGAAAACCGGCATGGGCCGACTCAGGTCGTTGCACACCATCCCACAAGCGATCATCTTCCAGTGCCAGCAGGCTTTCCAGTTCAGGCCAGCCACCCTGCTCCAGCGTTGTTGTCTGGTCGGCAATAAATCGTTCCAGCAAAACATCCAGTTCTTTCATGCCGCGCCGACACAGCCACTTCAGTTTGCGAACCCGCGTGTGACTGACCTTGAGTTCGTGCTCAGACACAGCTTTGCCGGGCTACCCTGCTCAAATACCGGAACGGGTGATCAGCATCTTCTTGATTTTTGCAATGGCTTCGGCAGGGTTTAATCCCTTGGGGCAGGTCTGGGTGCAATTCATGATGGTGTGGCAACGGTACAAACGGAACGGGTCATCCAGTTCATCCAGACGCTCACCCGTGGCCTCATCGCGCGAATCAGCCAACCAGCGGTAAGCTTGCAGCAGAATGGCAGGTCCAAGATAGCGATCACCGTTCCACCAATAGCTGGGACAGGCAGTGGAGCAACAGGCGCAGAGTATGCACTCGTACAGCCCGTCCAGTTTTTCCCGGTCTTCTTTGCTCTGTAAGCGTTCGCGATCAGGCGGTGTGGTGCTGTCAGTGCGAATCCACGGCTTGATGGTGGCGTACTGCGCATAGAAATGGGTCAGGTCGGGAACGATATCCTTCACCACAGGCAAATGCGGCAAGGGATAAATTTTGATATCCCCTTTGATGTCTGCAATGGGCTTGGTGCAGGCCAGCGTGTTGGTGCCATCGATGTTCATGGCACAGGATCCGCAAATGCCTTCCCGACAGGAACGACGGAAGGTCAGGGTCGGATCCATCTCGTTTTTGATCTTGATGATGGCATCCAGCACCATGGGACCGCAGTTGTCGAGGTCCACCTGGTAAGTGTCCATGCGCGGGTTCGCATCATCATCCGGACTCCAGCGATATACGCTGACATTCTTTATATTCCTGGTGCCCTTTGCAGCAGCAAAAGTGATGCCTTTGCTGATACGTGAATCCTTGGACAGGCGAAACTCGGCCATTTATGAATCTCCTGAAATCAATACACGCGTGGTCTGGGAGGCACCACTTCCACATCATCACTCAAGGTGAACAGATGAACCGGTCGGTAGTCGATGCGTACGCTGCCATCCGGCTCCATCCAGCTCAGGCTGTGTTTCATCCAGACCTCATCATCACGATCCGGAAAATCCTCACGTGCATGTGCACCGCGACTTTCCTTGCGATTCTCTGCCGATAACATGGTGGTTACTGCACAACCCAGCAGGTTGCTTAATTCGAAAGTTTCCACCAGATCTGAATTCCAAACCATCGAGCGATCGGTGACAGCGACATCCTTGAATGACCCATAAACTTTTTCGATCAAGGTGCAGCCTTCCTGCAGAATCTCGCCGGTGCGGAAAACTGCTGCATTGTTCTGCATCACGTGTTGCATTTCATCGCGTATGGATGCGGTTGAACGCTCGCCTTTGGCGTAGCGCAAGCCATCAAACCGATCCAGCACTTTATCCACTATCGCTGTGGACAAATCCGGATGCTTGGTACCCGGTTGTATCAGATCGGCGCAGCGATGAGCCACAGCACGTCCGAAGACAATGATGTCCAGCAAGGAATTTGAACCCAGGCGGTTGGCACCATGCACCGACACACAGGCCCCTTCTCCAATTGCAAACAAACCAGGTACGATTGTATTCGGATCGCCGTCTTTAAGCGTTACGACTTCGCCGTGATAGTTTGTAGGAATTCCACCCATGTTGTAGTGCACAGTCGGCAGTACCGGGATCGGTTCCTTGGTGACATCCACGTTGGCAAAAATTTTCGCGCTCTCGGAAATGCCGGGTAAACGCTCGTGCAATACGTCTGCACCCAGGTGCTGCAGGTTCAGGTGGATGTGATCGGCTTTGGGCCCAACACCTCTGCCTTCGCGGATTTCGATGGTTATGGAGCGGCTGACCACATCGCGTGAGGCCAGATCCTTGGCATGCGGTGCATAACGTTCCATGAAACGCTCGCCTTCGGAGTTGGTCAGAAAACCACCCTCGCCCCGCACGCCTTCGGTAATCAGACAACCTGCGCCATAAATGCCGGTTGGGTGAAACTGAACAAACTCCATGTCCTGCAATGGCAAACCGGCCCGCAACACCATGCCGTTACCGTCGCCTGTACAGGTATGTGCCGAGGTACAGGAAAAATAACTGCGCCCATAGCCGCCGGTGGCAAGAATGACCGCATGGCCGCGGAACAGGTGCAAAGTACCATTGGACAGGTCCCAGGCCAGCACACCGCGGCAAACACCCTGCTCGTCCATCAACAGGTCAGTAGCAAAATATTCGATGTAAAAAGTGGCATCGTGCTTCAGCGCCTGCTGATACAGCGTATGCAGAATCGCATGGCCGGTACGGTCTGCAGCCGCGCAAGTGCGTTGCGCGGTGCCTTCACCGTAATGAGTGGTCATGCCGCCAAAGGGGCGTTGGTAAATGCGCCCGTCGTTCGTGCGTGAAAACGGTACGCCGAAATGTTCCAGTTCGATAACGGAAGGTATGGCTTCGCGGCACATGTATTCGATGGCGTCCTGGTCGCCCAGCCAGTCCGATCCTTTGATCGTATCGTACATATGCCAACGCCAGTCGTCCTCGCCCATATTGCCCAAGGCGGCTGACATGCCGCCCTGTGCTGCAACCGTATGGCTGCGGGTAGGAAATACCTTGGTCACACAGGCAGTGCTCAAGCCAGTCGCGGCCAGGCCCATGGTGGCACGCAATCCGGCACCGCCAGCGCCCACGACGATCACGTCGTATTTATGTTCAATCAGGTCGTACGCTTTACTCATCAATCAGGCCCCGAACACCAGTTTTAAAACATGGAGAACGCCCGCGATCATGCCTGTCGCCGTTGCAATGCGAATGGCAATCAGCAGCAGAAATGACACACCTTCACCATGGACGTAATCCTCGATAACCACCTGCAGTCCGAGCATTGCGTGATACAGCAGGGTCAACAGAACCAGGATCAACAGTGTGGCATTCATTGGATCGGTGAGAAAAGCGGCCGCTTGTGGATAACCGGAACCCGCCAGTTGCACCAGCGACCAGACCAGCCACGGTATCAACAGCAGCAACAGGACCGAAGTGATGCGTTGGGCGCGCCAATGCGGCACCCCGGATTTGGAGCTGCCAAGTCCTTTTGCCCGTTTTATCGGGGTACGCATTTCGCTCATAGCAGTACTCCTGCCAGAACCAGGGTAGCTACCAGCGCGGTTGCCAATACGATCCAGCCAGCCCGTCGGGCGTCGTCAAGTTGCATCATACGGGTCGTATCCCAGATCAAATGGCGCACACCGTTGCAAAAGTGAAAACACAAACTGAACAGCAAAGCCAACGACAACAGCTTGCCCGGCACACTGCCCAGACAGGAATAAAGGGAATTCAGCTGGTCCGGTCCGTGACTGACCGCGATGATCCAGTACAGCATCAGGGGCGCCCCGACCAGAGCCAGCAAGACTCCGGTTGCGCGATGGGTAATCGACAACATGGAGGTCAATTGCGGCCGATAATAGGGGCCAATCATGAAGGGTGAGAGTGGTCTTTGTTTCACGTTTCAGCTTCCGGGAATGCGGTCAGGATCGGGGTCTGGTGCCTAGAAATCAATACAACGTCCGTTTTTCTCCCAATCACCATAGCGGGTTGGGTCCAGCCCTTTACGCCCGCCAATTTCGCGCTTGTCAGCCGGCACGCTTTCTTCAACCGGCGGCACGTTTACGGCTGGCTCTTCAGTTGGCCTGGTTTTGGAGTCGTGGTTGGAATGCATTAGTGCAAAGCGTACTGACTCAACCCTTTTTAATCAAGGACCAATCACTGATTGATACATTACTGTGTCGATCGGTTAGAATCCCAAGCTTGCAGGCCACGGAGGAACCGTTGATTCCTGATCCGGCTTTTCACTATTTTGTTCGCCACTCTGATTTTGACTTTGTGATGGGACCATGACTCCACTTTCATATCTTTCTGTACTTAAAGTTTCCGGCGCCGACGCAAGCAAGTTTTTGCAATCACAGGTAACCGCCCATCTGGTCGGCCTGACTGCCCCTAAAGCCACTTACTCGGCCTACTGCTCATCCAAAGGCAAGGTGATAGCCACCCTGCTGCTGGCGCCCCGTGAAGATCATTGGCTGGTGATTGTAGAATCCACACTGCTGGAAACCCTGATGGAAAAACTGCAGCAGTTTGTACTGCGTGAAGATGTCAGGCTCGAAGCAATGAGTGGCCTTTACCTGTTTGCAGTAGACCCGCATGATTTTCTGGTGGACAGCGTGATCCTGCTTGAGCCGCGTACGGTGCCCATTAAATACGCCCTATCGGATATGAAACCCCCGGCCAGTCCGGAGTCTACCGCGCGCTGGAGACGGTCCGAATTGTTATACGGCATTCCCTGGCTGAACAAGCCCAGTTCCGAGAAATACATCCCGCAGATGCTGGGCCTGGATGCCATCGGTGCAGTGAGTTTTGCCAAAGGCTGTTATCCCGGCCAGGAAGTGATTGCCCGTGCCCGACACCTTGGTGAGGTAAAGCGGCGGCCACAGGTTTTGGATATTGAGGGCGATCAGGCGCCGGATGTAAATTCAAGCTGCTTTATCCGCACCGCCGGCGGGCAGGCGGAAGCAACGCTGGTACATTGCGTCGCGACATCGTTCGGGAGCTTTACGATTTTCGCCGTATCGGCCCTGCAACCGGGAGAAGCAGTACGTGGCCTGGAGCAGAATGGCCGTTTCTGGACAGCCAAGCGCGCCTTTCAGGAACACCACGAATAAATCGCATAAGTCAGTTAGCGCTGAGCGACGATGTAGCAGACCCAGCCCGCATCCGCATCTCCAACGGTTTGGGGTGTATAAATGCCGTCACCTTCTTCACCGCTTTCGTCGGTGCCTTCCCAGTAGATGTCTACCTGGGTGAATCCGGCCTCGGCCAGGATTTCCTTGATTTCGGGCAAAGTCCACAAGCGCCAGTGGTAACTGAATGCCTGGTCCATTCGTGAGCCGTCTGGAAATTCGAAATGGATGTGACAGGTCATGTGTGAATCGATGGGGTTGAAGCAGGCCTGTTCCCAGATATAGGTAAAACCCTCTACTTCACGTGGTTCTTCCAGCTCACGTGGTGCGTCATAGCCACCATAGGCATCAAGAAAAAAGATGCCATCATCGACCAGTGCATCGTGTACCTGATGAAAGTAATTCAGCAATTCTGGCCGTGTGCGAAACAGCCAGTAACTGAAGTTCATCGCCAGCGCAATGTCGACCAGTCCGGTATCCACTTCAAGTACATCGGCTTCAATCAACTCCAGCCTTTGCTGTGCTTCAGGGCTCAGCCGTCTGGCGTTGTGCTCCCGGCCCCAGTCCAGCACACTGGCATCGATATCAACCGCAACGGCGTAGTGGCTTTCATCCCGGCGTACCCATTCACAGGCCGCCATGGCGGTGCCGCAGAAGTCCTCTCGCAGGACTTCTGCAGGGCGATCCCGCAACTCGCCCCAGGTATCCAGAACAAAACCGATTTCGGTCTCGGTATCCTGTACCGACAGTTGGTACAGCTCGTGCCGGTCGGCACTCTCGGCCATAGTTTTCTTGCTGCGCAATAAGCCCATGAAACATTCGTCCAGGTATGGTGGGGTCAGGAAGCGGAAGTGAAACGCGGGTAATTCTGCTCTACGTATTGCTCAATGATCTGCAGAAAATCATGGCTCAGGCCTTCACCTCGCAAAGTGACCTGTTTGTGCCCGTCGATAAACACCGGGGCGGCAGGCGCCTCACCGGTGCCAGGCAAACTGATGCCAATATTGGCATGGCGACTCTCACCCGGCCCGTTGACCACACAACCCATCACTGCCAGCGACAGGTTTTCTACGCCCTGGTATTGGGTACGCCATTCCGGCATTCGCTCGCGCACAAAGGCCTGTACATCGCGAGTCAGGGCCTGGAAAAAGGTGCTGGTGGTACGCCCGCAGCCGGGACAGGCGGTGACCATGGGCGCAAAAGCGCGCAGGCCCATGCTTTGCAGTAGCTCCTGGGCCACAATAACCTCATCGGTGCGTGACTGATCGGGTTCCGGTGTCAATGAAATCCGGATGGTATCGCCAATGCCTTCCTGCAACAGCACCGCCAAGGCAGCACTGGAGCAGACGATACCCTTGCTGCCCATGCCGGCCTCGGTCAGGCCAAGGTGCAGGACGTAATCGCAACGTTCCGCCAGCGAACGGTAGACCGCGATCAGGTCCTGCACATTGCTGACCTTGCAGGACAGAATAATGCGGTCGTGTGGCAGGCCCAGTGCTTCAGCCTGTGCAGCACTATCGAGGGCCGAGCGGATCAGTGCTTCGCGCATCACGGTCTGGGCGTCCTGTGGTGAGGCGCTGGCTGCGTTCTCATCCATCAGGCGGGCCAGCAGGGATTGGTCCAGGCTGCCCCAGTTAACGCCTATCCGGACCGGTTTCCGGTGTTTGATCGCCAGTTCAATAATTGTCGCAAACTGGTCATCGCGTTTTCTACCAAAGCCCACGTTGCCGGGGTTGATCCGGTATTTGGCCAACAACCGGGCACATTCCGGAACCGCCGTCAGTAATTGGTGGCCGTTGTAGTGAAAGTCTCCGACGATGGGCACATCACAGGACATCATTTCCAGCCGGCGCATGATTTCGGGAACCGCTTGTGCCGCTTCCAGGGTGTTTACCGTGATGCGTACCAATTCGGAACCTGCACGAGCCAGTTCTGCAATTTGCAGAGCAGTTGATTTGGCATCAGCCGTATCGGTATTGGTCATGGATTGCACCACCACCGGATGCTCGCTACCGATCCGTATTTTGCCAACCTGAACGGTGGGTGTGGTTCTGCGCACCGCTGCCGTGCTCATGGCGGATTACTCATGATTGACCACTCGCTCCTGACGGGCGTTCGCTGCGGCTTCCTGTACAGCAGCCTGCAAGCCGGACTCTGTCATCGGTTGGTGGTGTTTCTTGTCACTCATGGCAGGCCAGGCAGATTTCAGGTAGTTCCACATTGACCACAAGGTCAGGGCTGCAGCAGTGTACAGCAGCAATTCGCCAATAAAAGCCGTGGGTAATATCCAGATGTTTTCGTGATACAGCAGGAAGCCGATGGCGGTCATCTGGAAACCGGTTTTGAGCTTGCCTGGCCAGGAAACCTTGATCCGGTTCCTCTCTCCAATTTCGGACATCCACTCACGCAGAGCTGAAATGGTGATCTCTCTACCCACAATAATAGCCGATGCAATGGCGAATACGGCTTCGTAGTGCTCCTGTCGTTGCACCAGCAAAATCAGCGCCGTGGCAACCATGATCTTGTCAGCCACCGGATCAAGAAACTCACCGAATCGGGACATCTGGCCCTGTTTGCGGGCGATATAACCATCAGCCCAGTCGGTAATGGCGGCCGCCACGAATACCACGGCGCAAGCGATATTGGACCAGTGGAACGGCAGATAAAACAGGATGATCAGAACCGGGACCAGTGCGATACGCATCAGTGTCAGCATGGTAGGCAAGGTGAGGGTCATGGCAAATCCGATCAACAGGGTGGCAGGTGAGTGGCTATTATCGCAGACTGCTGCAGCTTAATCACGACGGCTGATGAATCGTCGGGTAATTCTCCGCGGTGGTCAATGCAATGCGCGGTAGATTTGCTCGGCCAACTGTTGACTGATACCCGGTACACTGGACAGTTCCTCAATACCGGCGCGCTTTACTCCCTGTAAGCCACCAAAATGGCTGAGCAAAGCCTTACGGCGTTTGGGCCCCACACCGGGAATATTTTCCAGCCCTGAACGTGATATCGCTTTGCTTCTTTGTCCGCGATGGCCGGTAATGGCGAACCGGTGGGCTTCATCCCGTATCTGTTGGACCAGGTGTGAGGCGGGTGAACCGGGGCCAGGGAAAAGTGATGCCAAAGGCTCTGGCCTGACCCATTCTTCGTAGCCGGCGCGCCGGGAAGGACCTTTGGCAATTCCGACCATGGCCAGGCTATGGATTCCCAGTCCGGCCATCACCTCAATGGCCTGCTTCAGCTGGCCTTTGCCGCCATCGATCAACAGCAAATCGGGCAGTTCACCCTCCTCTTGCTGTACCGGTTCATAACGACGCTGCAACACCTGGCGCATGGCCGCATAGTCATCACCGGGCGTGATGTCTTTCAGGGTGTAACGACGGTAACGGGATTTGTCCGCGCCACCCGGGCCAAATGCAACACAGGAACCTACCGTCTGGTTGCCCGAAATATGTGAAATATCAAAACACTCGATGCGGGTGGGCAATTCATCCATGCCCAGTAATTGCTGCAAGGCTTCCAGTTGCCGCTGGTAATTGGCTTCACTGGCCAGGCGTAAACCCAACGACTGTCGGGCATTCTGCTGTGCCATCAATAAAACCTGCCGTCTGTCACCGCGTGGTCTGGACTGCATGGTTACCTTGCGACCCGCCATTTCGGTAAAAGCCTCCTCCAGCAGTTGCTGGTTTTCCACCGGATCCGAAATGACCAGCATGGGCGGTGGCATTCGCTGCTGGTAAAACTGCCCCAGAAAGGCTTCCATCACTTCTGTAGCATCGCGCTGATCGGTGTGGCTGGGAAAGTAACTGCGCTGCCCCAGGTTGCGACCGGCGCGGAATGAAACCACCTGTACACAGCTTTTGGCCTGTTCCTGTGCAACCGCAATAAAGTCGATATCCCCTCGTGCGCCTGAAACATATTGCTGTGCCTGGATTTCCTTCAGCGTGCGGATCTGGTCGCGGATGGTAGCTGCCTGTTCGTAATCCTGCCGCGCCGAGGCTTTTTCCATACGCTGGATCAGTTTGTCGATGATGTTCTGATCCTTGCCCTGTAAAAACAAAGTGGCGTCACTGACCTGCGTCGCATAGTCCGCTGCGCTGACCAGGCCCACACAAGGGGCGGTGCAGCGGTGGATCTGATATTGCAGGCAAGGCCGGCTGCGGTGCGCAAAATAGCTGTCTTCACAGTTCCGCAGGCGGAAGATTTTTTGAATCATGCTGATGCTTTCGCGGGTTGAACTGGCCGAGGGATAGGGGCCGAAATACCGTGTGGCAGAATCTCTCGCGCCACGATAAAACGCGATGCGTGGAAATTCGTGTGCCATGGTGATGGCGATCCAGGGATAGGATTTGTCATCGCGCAGCAGAATGTTGTAGCGGGGTCTGTACGCCTTGATCCATTCATTTTCCAGCAACAGGGCTTCACTTTCGCTGCGCGTCAGGCTGACTTCCATGGACTGGATGCGCGCCACCATGCGCATGATACGTTCGATCTTGGGCCGGGCATCGAAATAACTGCTGACCCGTTTGCGCAGATCGGCCGCCTTGCCCACATAGAGCACCTGGCCTGCTTCATCGCGCATCAGATAAACCCCCGGGCGGGTGGGCAAGCGCCGGGCATAGGCTTTCCCGTTGAACCCGGCTTTGGTTGATTTTTTGGACATATAGATATTAAATACAGATAGATAGGATATTTATTTAATCTTATTTATAATAATATTTTCTACTCTTTCCAAATCCTCCGGTGTATCCACACCGGGTGGAATACAGGTGCAGGCCTGGGCCATGGCGATGCGGCCGCCACTTTCCAACAGTCGCAGTTGTTCCAGTTTCTCGGCTGATTCCAATGGTGTAGGGCTCACGCGGGAAAACCGCTTCAAGGCACCGGCGCGGTAGGCATACAGACCCACATGCCGGTACCAACGCATGCCTTGGGACAGTGCTTCCTCCAGACTGGACCAATCGCGCGGGTACGGCACCAGCGAGCGGCTGAAATACAAAGCGCTACCGCTTTGGGCGACCACGACTTTTACGGCATTAGGATCCCGGGCCTCAGCAGCGCTATCAATAGGCCAATACAGACTGGCCATATCGGCCTGGCTGTCGGTTGCCAGCAAGCTGGCCACCTGATCCAGACAGGCAGCCGGCATCAGTGGCTCATCACCCTGTAAATTGACGATGATGGTTTCATCCGGCCACTGCAGTGTCGTGACCAGTTCGGCAATGCGGTCGCTGCCGCTTTGGTGCTCAGTCGAGGTCATGATGACTTTGGCAGCAAAACTTTTGACGTGTTGCGCAATGCGTTCATCATCGGTAGCGATGACAATCTGTTTGGCGGAACTGGCTGTGGCGCATTGGTAGACGTGCTGCAGCAGGCTCAACCCGGCCAACCTGGCCAGTGGTTTACCCGGCAAGCGTGTCGAGGCCATACGTGCCGGAATCACGATGCAATAATCTGGAATGTATGAGCTCACCTGCCCGGTGCTCCGTTTCTGACTGTCTTCATCATGCCCGTAACCACCGCCAATTCAAAATCAGCGGGTAAATGTGCATCTACCGCCAGATACCAGGCGTTGCGTAACGACAGGCCACGGCATTTCACCGCATCTTTTTCCGTCATGATGATGGGGTAGTCCGGATTCAGAGCAGCGAAGTCGCCTTTGCCATAGGCGTGGTGATCGGGCCAACGGTGTCGTTCCAGGATCAACCCGGCCTGCTCCAGGCTGCGAAAAAAACGTTCGGGATTGGCAATGCCGGCCACCGCATTGGCACGACAGCCACTGAATTGCGATAAACGCCAGGACATTTTTTGATCCATGGAGTGCAGCAAGCCTGGCAGCAGTTGCATGACTACCGCACGGGGTATGGGGGGTGCTTGTTCCATTTCACCATTCAGCACCACATGGTCCACGCTTTGTAGCCTTTGCAAAGGTTCGCGCAGTGGCCCGGCCGGCAGTTGCAGGCCATTGCCGAATTCGCGGCTGCCATCGATTACACAGATCTCCATGCTGCGCGGCAAACGGTGATGTTGCAGCCCGTCATCAGCAATCACCACATCCACGCCCTGATCAAACAAAGCACTGGCAGCTGCGCAGCGGTCGTTGGCAACAATGACCGGCACTTTTGCACGCTGTGCGATCAACAAGGGTTCATCGCCTGTTATTGCAGGATCGGAATCGGCCTGCACCGATTGCAAGCCCCGACTGCTGCGGCCATAACCGCGACTGGCGACACCCACTTTCATTCCGGCATCCTGCAGAACGCGGCACAGACGAATCACCAGCGGTGTTTTGCCACTGCCACCCACGGTCAGGTTGCCCACTACCAGTATGGGTTTACCCTCGAGCCCAACGGATTTTCTTTGTTTTACTTTACGGTCGAGCAGAAAAGCGCAGCGATAAAGCGGCACCAGTGCACGCAGCCAAATCGGAGCTTTCTGCTGGCCATACCAGATCCGGTTCAGCCAGCGCTCAAGTTTGATCCGCATGGTTTACGAGGCCTCGAATCTGCCCGGACCAAACTGGGTGTGGTACAGGCCGGCATAAACCTTGCCAAAGGCCAATAGCTCCTGGTGGGTACCCGACTCCACCACCCTGCCCTGATCCAAAACCACCACCTGGTCGGCGTTTTCAATGGTGGACAGGCGGTGGGCAATCACCAGCGTGGTGCGGTGTTTCATGACTTCGGCCAGTGCTTCCTGGATGGCGCGCTCGGATTCGTTATCCAGCGCCGAAGTTGCCTCATCCAGAATCAGTATGGGCGCATCTTTCAGCAAGGCCCGGGCTATGGCCAGCCGCTGCCGTTGCCCACCGGACAGCAGCGTGCCGTTCTCACCGACTTGAGTCGCCAGTTTTTGTGGCAAGCGGTCGATGAACTCCATGGCATGCGCTGCCCTGGCAGCTTTTTCAATTTCTGCCTCGGATGCACCACTGAGCGCACCATAGGCGATATTTCCCGCCACGCTGTCGTTGAACAGCACCACATCCTGGCTGACCAGGGCGATTTGTGCCCGCAGGCTGTCCAGCGTGTAGTCTTTCAGTTCAATGCCATCCAGCAACACGTGGCCGTCGCTGTAGGGATAAAAGCGCGGCAACAATCCGGCCAGCGTGGTTTTGCCGCTGCCGGAATGCCCCACCAGCGCCGTAACACTGCCAGCAGGTACGCGGAAACTGATGTCTTTCAATACCGGGCGGTCATCACCGGGATAATTGAAACAGATATTCCGAAATTCGATTTCGCCCTTGACCCGGTCCACTGAAATCGTTCCGGTGTCCTGCTCGCTTTCGGTGTCGAGCACCTTGAATATGCTTTCTGCAGCAGCGATACCTTTTTGCAATTGCGACTGCACCGTAGTCAGACGTTTCAGCGGCGGTATGGTGCCCACCATGGCCCAAAACAGCGTGGTAAACGTGCCGGCGGAGATACTGTCCAGCATAGCGGGCCGTGTGGCTATGATCATCAACAAAACAATTGCGGTAACGGCCGCGACCTGCACCATGGAAGAACCGGCCAGGTGGGTGGCTTCCATGCGCATGTGCAGGCGACGGGTTTTGTCATTGACTGATCTGAAGCGGGAAATTTCGTTCTGCTGGCCACGGAATACCTTGACCACACGGTGACCGCTGACCACTTCCTCGGTGACGTGTGACACATCGGCCATGGAGTCCTGGATTCGATGGCTGATTTTGCGGAAACGTCGGCTGATCACTGTGACCAAAAGGCCAATCATGGGCACCAGCAATAACATCACCAGAGTCAGCTTCAGGCTGCTGGACACCATGACACCGACCAGAAATATCACCAGCATCACATCACGGAATGCAGTGACAATGGACTTGGTCGCAGCGTTCGCCACCTGCTCGCTGTTATAGGCCAGTTTGGAGATGAGTTGACCCGCGGTATAGCGATCAAAAAAGGCGGCAGGCAGGGTAACGTAACGGCTGAACAGCTCAAGCCGCAAGTCAGCAACCACTTTGCGGCCCACCCACTCCATACCATAAACGCCGGCGAAGTTACCGATGATGCGACCCACTCCGATCAACACGATCACACCGGCCAGCCACAAGCCAAACTCGGAATCCTTGGCTACAAATACCCGGTCTATCAAGGGCTCCATAAACTTGACGAAGGCGGCCTGCATGGCAGCATCCACACTGACGCCTGCAATCCCCAGCAAAAACATCCAGCCATAACGCCGGGTGTAAGACCAAAGGCGAAGATAGATCCGGGTAGACGTAGTGGCAGTGGAATCCGTGCTCATTCGCCCGTGTCATCAGTGCGGTCAGCGGCGATGGACAGATTGCCGAATCCCAGTTCGGCGGCTACATCCATGGCCATGACCACATAGTGGTGTGGTGTCATGCGATCTGCTCGCAGTAATAGCGGCAGGTCGTGCTGTCCACCAGCGGCCTGTTTGAAAGCAGCCACCAGGGTTTGGCGTTGATCATCGATCAGTTGCTGGTCGTTCAAATACATGCGCCCCGTTGGGTCGATGACCAGTTCCAGCCGTTCCGGTATTTCCATTGGCGCTTCCACAGCGCTGGCTTCAGGCAAATCAACTTTTAAAACCGCCTGGCGCTCAAAGTTGGTGCTGACCATGAAGAAAATCAATAACAGAAACACCACGTCGATCAGGGACGTGAGGTCAATGGTCAGTTCCTCGCTTGCGCGTGTGCGAAGCTTCACTTCAGCCTCCCGGCACGTGTGTACCGAGCCGCGCCACGTGCCCGCGTTCAATGGCCTCAATCAGGCTGATGGCCTGCTCTTCCATGGTGATCACGTACATGTCGACCTGGCCTTTGAAATAGCGGTAAAAGAAATAGCTGGGGATGGCCACGCTGAGGCCCGCAGCCGTGGTAATCAGGGCTTGCGAGATACCACCGGCCAGCGCATTTGCATTGCCCACGCCGTGTTCCATGATGGCGGAAAAAACCTTGATCATGCCGATCACGGTGCCCAACAGTCCCAGCAAAGGGCTGATGCCGGCAATAGTGCCGAGGGTATTGAGAAAGCGTTCCAACTCATACAACACATGGCGGCCGGTATCTTCCACCGATTCCTTGATCAGCTCACGCGGTCGATGCCGGTTGGCCAAAGCCGCCGCCAGCACCCGGCCCAGAGCGGAAGAATTGCGTAATTGATCGATATGGCGCTTGTCCAGTTCGTGACGGGCTGCCCATTCTTCTACCTGAGCACCCACTCCAGCGGGTATGACGTTGCGGCGTCGCAAAGTCCAAAATCGTTCGGCGATAATTGCCACCGCAAGAATCGAACAAAAGATGATGGGAACCATCAGCCACCCACCGGCATAGATGATCTCTAGCACGCGCTTCACTCCTTTGAATTATCAGAGGCGAATGATACATGGCGTATCCCGTGCTGACCATTGATCTGCTGAGGGGTTCACGGGTTTGGCAGGCGATTATGAGCTGCGTGCCATGCTAAACCAGCATTCTTCCTAAAGCAGCATTCTTCAGGGACACTCCTTTCCTGCTGGCCAGCGCCAGGGTGCACTTCGGTGGCGCCGGGCACTTTGTACGGAAATGGCCCCGTCACCCTCAATTTCCAGCCGGATGGCGCCACATTGATCAGTGGACAGCAGTTTGATGCCGGCATCGGCATATCGCTGTTTCACCTCAGGGCGAGGAAAGCCGAAGCGATTACCGGCTCCCGCGGTGGCAATGGCCCACTCGGGCATGACGGCGTGCAACAAATCGGGGTCCGAAGACCAACGGCTACCGTGATGCGGTACCAACAGGATGCGGTATGCATCGAGTGTTCTGTTCAGCAATATGCGTTCAACTTTGGAGGAGATATCGCCCGTAAAAAGGACTTTGAACCGGCCTGAGTCAATATCCAGAACACAGGACGAATCGTTGCCCTGATAGGACAGAAAAGGTGAAGGGTGTAAAACCCTGAAATGGCTGGTTTGCCAGGACCAGCTCTGGCTGTCATCGCAAGGCTCAATTCCCGGTTTGGGCTGCGGCAAGCTGGCAAAAACCGGCACTGCGGGATAGTGTTCCTGCAAGCTGGCCAGGCCACCGGCGTGGTCCAGGTCGGCGTGGCTGATGATGATGCGATCCGGTTGAGAATGGCCACTGGCCAATACCGCCGGGTGGACCACCGAATTCACCAGATCAAGGCCCATCCCGTCACCTGGACCACTGTCATAAAGCAGCAGGCCGGAACCGGTCTGCAGCAACAGGGCAGTGCCCTGCCCCACATCCAGCACATCAAGCTGCAACTTGTTCGCAGCAACCGGTTGTGCCGGCAAATACAGGGGCAACAGCAGCAACAATGCCGGGGCCTGCACGCGCAAGCCGCGTGGCAACAGGATCAGGCCGGCCGCGATAATCGCCGGAATCAGGCTGTACCATCCCGGTTGTAAGACCGAACTGTAGTCTTGCACGGCCTGAGCCAGCGAACCCAACAGCCACATCAGCCAGTCGCCGGTATGAGCGGCCGCATTGATCAGGACACGGAACAGCACCGGCTCGACCGGCCAGAACACCAGCGCCAGTAACACCAGCGGCACGACAACAAAACTGACCCACGGTATGGCCAGGAGATTGGCCAGAAATCCAGCCGGAGTGGACATCTGGAACCACCAGGCGGTGAATGGAAAGCACAGCACCATGACTGCAAATTGCGCTTGCAGTGTCTTGTTCAACCAACTGCTGTCGTGACCTCTGCGCGGCACAAACCACAACAGCAATGCGGCGACAGCAACAAAGGACATCCAGGCACCCGCCTGCAGCGGTGCCAGTTGATCCAATAGCAGAACCACGGACAGGGCCAACAACAAAGAGTGCATGGGTGGAATGTTCCGCTTCACCAACTGCAGGCACAGAACCACGCTCAACATCACCAGTGCTCGTACGGTGGAGGTGGAAAATCCCGCCAGGCCGGCATAGGCGCAGGCCATAAACCAACCTGATAACAGACACACGTTCCGGCTGTTCGGCAGCCAGACAGCAAAAGGCATGAGCAGCAGCCGGATCAGACCGTAAGCCAACAAATAGGCCAGGCCCACGTGCAAGCCGGAAATGGCCAACAGATGGGCGGTACCGGTAACTGACAGGCTGTTACGCTGCGATTTCGATAGCCCGCTGCGGTCTGCAACGGCCAGTGCCCGTACCATACCAATGCCATCTGTGGTGCCGGGCACAGCTGCAATGTCCTGGCTGATCTGCTGTCGCACCCGGTCCAGCCTGTCACGCCAATTGCCATCGCTGATCAGCTGCCCTTGCCGCACCGTGGCCTGCCCACCTATTCCTTCGGCGAATAACCAGCGTTCTTTATCCTGCCCCTGAAAATTCACCAAACCCCAGGGCGGCTTTAGTTGTACCTGTAGTTGCCAGATTTGACCCGGCAGCAGCTCGGGCGCATTGCGATACCAGTGCACCAGAATCTCATCAGGCAGCGGCTTTGTATCGGGTCTGTCCAGGAATTTTTTCTGGGGCTGGAATCGAAAGCGCGTGTAGCTGTCCATACGCTCCGGCAATCCAACAATTCGCCCTTTTATATCGGTGAGTTCGCCAAGTGTGAATGAGGTATGGCGATCATCCAGCTGCCACTGCAGTGCCAGGCTGCTGAGCAGCAGGCCGACAGACAGTGTGGCGGCTGCAACGCGGTAACCGCGAATGAACAGAAGTATCCATGCGGGTACAAGAAAAAAACCGATGGTCCAAAACGGCCATTGCTGGAAAAACCAGATATAGGCCAGAGCGACGCCAAGAATGAACCAGACCGGAACTGTGGGTCCGCCCCTGCCCATGCCTACTCCAGGTGGTGCAGTTGTCCCAGGTGCAGTTCGAGCTTCTGATCCATGCGCGAAGCCAGCGCCAGATCATGAGTGACCAACAGCAAACTGGTATTCATTTCCTGATTCAATTCCAGCAACAGGCCGTAAACCTGCTGTGCCGTACGCTCGTCCAGGTTGCCGGTCGGTTCATCTCCCAGCAGCACCCTGGGTTTTCCCACCAAAGCACGCGCGGCGGCGGCCCGCTGACGTTCGCCACCCGATAACTCGCCGGGTTTGTGATTCAAACGCTCTGCCAGGCCTACCCGTTCCAGCAATTCACGGGCGGCCTTTTTGGCCTCCGCAACCGCAGTGCCTCGTATCAACAGCGGCATGGCGACATTTTCCAGAGCGGTGAATTCTGGCAACAGGTGATGAAACTGGTACACAAAACCCATCGTAAGATTACGGATTTGCCCGC
>CAZRTG010000017.1:0-31408 GCA_964602895.1 uncultured Wenzhouxiangellaceae bacterium | reverse complement strand
CTCTGATTGTATTGCATGCTCACAAAAGGCGAGCGCTGTCTGATAAAGCAAACCTGCTCTGATTCCTGCTGGCTGTTTATGGAATAATTGCGCCCCAGGAGTCTGTCGGACTCAGAAAACGCTTGCGATGAAAAATGCCAGCCCGTTACAAGTGGTGACTGCCAGCGCACATTACAAGTTTCCACATACAGCCGCAAATACTCAGTCAGGAATCCAGCATGTCAAACAACCGAAAGCCCCATAACAAGCCCTTGGTACTCATGATCCTGGATGGTTGGGGTTACCGCGAAGAAACCGGACACAATGCGATTGCACAGGCACATACACCCTGTTGGGATCGTTTGTGGGCTGAGAACCCGCACAGCCTGCTGAACACGTCCGGGGAAGCCGTAGGTTTACCGGCCGGGCAAATGGGCAACTCGGAGGTTGGCCATATGAACATCGGCGCAGGTCGAATTGTTTACCAGGATTTCAGCCGTATCAGCCTGGCCATCAGCGACGGCAGCTTCGAACGCAATGAAGCACTTTGCTCCGGCGTAGACGCAGCCAAAGCCCGGGACGGCACAGTACACATCATGGGTTTGCTTTCACCCGGCGGGGTGCACAGTCATGAAGAACATTTCCAGGCCATGGTCAAACTGGCGCACGATCGCGGCGCAGGAAAAATTGCCTTGCATCTGTTTCTTGATGGTCGTGATACACCACCACGCAGCGCCGCAGGATCCATAGCCGCCCTGCAAGCCCTGGTTGACCGCTTGGGCGGAATCCGAATCAACTCGGTCAGCGGGCGTTATTACGCCATGGACCGCGACCAGCGCTGGGACCGGGTCCAGCGGGCTTATCTGGCAGTGGCCGATGCCCAATCCGACGTTCAGGCTGAATCGGCTACTGCAGCCTTGGATAAAGCCTATGCACGTGATGAAAACGATGAATTTGTACAGCCTACGGTCATCGTCGGTGCAACACCCATACAGGATGGTGACAGCATGATTTTTGTCAATTTCCGTGCAGATCGCGCCAGAGAAATCACCCGGGCGTTTGTGGACGAGCCTTTTGTCGGTTTCAAACGGCGCAAGATTGAACTGGCTGCATTTGTCTGCATGACTGAATACCAGGAAGGCATGAAGGTGAGCATCGCGTTCCCACCAACGGAACTGCCGCGATTGTTTGGGGAAATACTGTCCGAACAGGGCCTGAAGCAATTGCGTATTGCAGAAACCGAAAAGTACGCACATGTTACTTTTTTCTTCAACGGTGGCCGGGAAGAACCTTTTCCGCTGGAACAACGCGTGTTGATACCCTCTCCCAAGGTTGCAACCTATGATTTGCAGCCCGAGATGAGTGCGCCAGAGCTGGCACAACGGCTGGCACAGGCAATCCGTTCTGACGAGTATGATGTCATCATCTGCAACGTGGCCAATCCGGACATGGTAGGGCACAGTGGCATCATGCAAGCCGCCGTAGCAGCTGTTGAGGCGGTCGATCGGTGCCTGGAGGTCGTGCTGCAAGCCGTTGATGAATGCGGTGGTGAATTGTTGATTACTGCCGATCATGGCAATGTTGAACAAATGCTGGATCCCATCAGCGGCCAGCCCCATACAGCCCATACCACCAATCCGGTGCCTTTGCTGTTCCGTGGCCGGCCAGGCCGCCTCAAAGCCGGCGGTTCCCTGCGTGATATCGCCCCGACCATGCTTGAGCTGTTGGGGCTGCAGCAACCCATTGAAATGACCGGCCAATCGTTATTGCTGACCGGCCCTGAATAGAGCGACATGCACGCTTTGAGGTTCAGCCCGACTGGCCTGGCATCATGCCTGTTGTTCGTGAGCCTGTGCTGTGCTTCGGAATTGATGGCACAGAATGAAAATGAACCAACATCACGTCAGCAGCAAGTAGAGCAACAGCTGGTCCAGTTGCAGCAGGATATTCAGCAACTGCAGCAGAGCCTGTCGTCAGCGCGTTCCGACCATCGTGCCGAGCAGGACCAGTTGAAGGCACTGGATCTGTCCATCCAGCAATCCAGCCAGGCAATACGCACACTGGACGCGCAACTGGCCGAACATGGAATTGAGCTCGCCCGCCTGGAACAGGAACGTGAGCAGCAATTGCAACAAATGCAGCTGGACCAGGAACAGCTGGCCAGGCAAATCAGCGACACCTATCGGCTGTCGAGGCAGTCGCGCCTGAAGCTGGTGCTCAATCAGGACAGCCCTGCCGAACTCAGCCGAATGCTGGCTTACTACGATCACATCAATCGGGCCCAGACCAGAAAAATTGTCGAATTACGTGAAATACTGGCCAGCCTGGAGGCCATTTACCGGAGTATCGAATTGCAATTGCAGGAAATTGCCGATGCGCAAAAATTACAGCAGCAGGAATTGCTGTTGAAACAGCAGCAGCGTGAAAAACGGCAGCTGGTACTGGCTGACTTGCAAAAGCAGATCGGCAGTGGTGAAGCACAGCTCAAGGAATTTGAGAAAAACCGACTGGACCTTGAAGCTTTATTGGATAAACTCACCGATGTGCTGGCCGATATACCCAGCGACCTGGGCCAGCACCTGTCGGTGAGTGCGCAAAAAGGCAAACTACCCACACCTGTTGATGCCAGGGTTCGAAAAGCATTTGGGCAACAGCGCAGTGGCGGCATGTATTGGCACGGATGGGTTTTCGATGCCTCGCCGGGTCAGGAAGTTGAGAGTGTGGCCTATGGCCGTGTGGCCTTCGCGGATTGGTTACGCGGTTATGGTTTGATGATCATCATCGATCACGGCGAGGGTTTCATGAGCCTTTATGGCTACAATGAGAGCTTGCTGTGGGAAGTGGGTGATTGGGTAGAGCCCGGCAACGTGATCGCCACTGTAGGCAGCAACAGCGCGGGGGAACAAGGGCTTTACTTTGAATTGAGAAAAGACGGCAAGGCACTGGATCCAGCCGCCTGGTTGAAAAGGTAGGAAACCAAAGTTATGCCAAACCAAAGATCAGTTCCCGTGACAAACCCATACCGGAAATCTCTCTGCGTGGGTTTCATCTTCTGCGTTTGGCTGCTCTACAGCCTCTCTGCCATCGCGCAGGACTCAGACTCACCGGATGGTCAGGCAGCAGACAGTGTTTCCAGCTCGCTTAACCTGGACGATTTGCGTACTTTTACCGATGTATTCAATCAGGTCAGAAAAAACTACGTTGAAGAGGTCGATGACAAACAACTGATGGGGGCGGCCATCACCGGCATGCTGTCAGAGCTGGACCCTCATTCCGCTTACTTGCCAGGCGACGACTATGAAGACCTGGATCACAGTTCGCGCGGTGAGTATGTCGGTATCGGTGTTGATGTTGCAGCTGAAAACGGCCGTATTGTGGTGCGTAAGGTCATCGTACCCAGCCCGGCCGACAACGCCGGAATCAACCCCGGCGATGCATTCACTTCCATTGCCGGCAAAGCGGTTAAAGGGCGGGATTTACAGGAGGCCATAAACGACCTGAGCGGCCCGGCAGACAGTGAGGTAGAAATCGTCGTACGGAACAGCGAAGGCGAATCAACAACAATGGTAGTAGAACGCAAGGTGCTGAAAATACCCGCACTGGCGGCACGCCTGTATGCAAACGGTATTGCCTATTTCAGTCTGAGCTATTTTCACAGGGAAAGTGCCAAAGACCTGCAGGAATCGATTGAATCAATCAAGGCCGAGGACAATCCGGTTACTGGTATTGTGCTGGATCTGCGCAACAACCCGGGTGGTGTGTTGCAATCGGCGGTCGATATAGCTGATGGTTTTCTGGACAGTGGTACCATCGTGTCCATACGGGGTCGTCATGCCAGCATGGCGATGGAGTTCACCGCCACAGAAGGCCAATGGTTTCCAAACATACCGGTGGTTTTACTGGTTGATCGTGGTTCCGCTTCAGCCTCTGAAGTCGTAGCAGGTGCTTTGCAGGATCATGGCAGGGCCTTGATTCTGGGTGAACGCACTTTTGGCAAAGGTTCGGTACAAACCGTGTTGCCACTGCGCAATGGCGGTGGAATCAAGTTGACCACGGCACGCTACTTCACACCGTCCGGTCGCTCCATACAGGCCGAAGGCATCACGCCGGATCTGGCGGTTCAACAGCAGATGAACCCGGTGCAACGGACGGATGACAGACTGCGCGAAGCAGATCTGGAGCGTCACCTGGAAGCCGGCAGCGATTCTCAGGACACAGCAACAGAAGAAACCATAAAGCCGGAAGATGATTTTCCTCTGTTCGAGGCTTTCAGGCTGTTACGAGGCGCCCAACTGCTGTCACGAAAAACAAACACGGGCTAAGGGGGAGGAATTACCCGGCAATCGGTCAGGAACTACCGCGCCCGGGTGGAGACATGGGGAACGGTGTCACCTTTTCACCCGACTCTTTGTCCCGGATCATGCATTTGCCACGTTTGTCTACTTCTTCAATACGGACGATGCTTTGTATCGGCAGATGCAAAACCCGGGCGCCAGAAAACTCCTGACGCATTTTTTCTTCGGTAGGATCTACCACCAGGCCTTCACCGGTTTCAAACACCAGGTCTGAAACTTCAACAAAACCCCACATACCACTGCTACTCACGCTTTTACTGAATAACTCGTAGACTTTGCCGTGATTGAAAAAGATGACTTTGTACAAGGGCTTTTTAAGCGCCATTTGATTGATAACCCATTTGCTGTGAAAGGTTTACACCCTGAATTGCCTTAATGCCCGATACAACAGCATGAGGCTGAGGCCGAGCGCGAATCCAGCCAGGTGGTTCCACCAGGCTACAGCGGCATTTATGGGGCCAAATACGGTATAAAGCAACTGTAATGTAAACCAGGAACCAATAACCAGCAGTGACGGCACCTGAGCAAACTGCAGATAAAGCCCCAACGGCAGGAACAGGCCGATCTGTCGCGACGGCAAAAGACCAAGGTAACAACCCACTATTGCTGAAACCGCGCCACTGGCACCGATGATCGGCGTGTCCAGTTGCCCCTGACTGAGTGCCACACTGATATTGGCCAGTGCACCACCGGCAATGAAAATCAATAAAAACGGTACCGATCCAAGACGACTCTCCAGCGGCAGCCCAAAAACCCACAGGTACGCCAGGTTACCTGCCAGGTGTATCCAGTTGGCATGAACGAACACTGCGGTCAAAACCGTAATGGCTGGATAATTCCACCAGCCCAGCGTATCGGAATGGATCAACTTCGCAACCGCTTGCGGATTCACGCCCAGCACTTCAATCAGTGCCTGTTGCAGCAACGGATTGGAAAAGGAATACAGACTGAGCATGACCAGGCACAACAGGGAAATACTGACGATGGCATAAGGATTGGCAGGTCCAGCGGCTGACCAGTTTGTGACAATGCCAATATTGGATGAACTTGCCAAAATCAGCTCTTGAGGTAAAAGCGATAGTTCCTGTAATTGAAGATGGCCCGGTCACGCTGGATTTCCTCCAGCAGCAACCCATTAGGCAATTCTTCTCCTTCACGCAGACGCTCACCATTCATCAGCACAAAACGGTTTTCAGGCAATTCCGCATAGACCAATACCGAGATACGCAATTCGGGCAAGCCTTCGCGCATTTTTTCCGGAACCTGCCAGTAGTTGATGATATCCGGCTCATAGTGATCTGTTGCAGCAGCCTTTGCAGTTTCTGCCTGAGTCTCTGCGGCTGTCACAAGTTCAACTTTGGCCACCCCGGCCTGTCGAACTGCATTTTCACGTGTTGGTTCTTCAGAACGGATGGGGTCAGAGGTCGAGGCTGATGCTTGCCCGGCAGCATAGTCACGAACCTGCACACCCGCCCTTGGGGATGCTACTTCTGCTGGTTCTGCAGCGGGCTGCTGTACGGGCGACTCTGCGAGCCTGGGCAAGATGCTTTCCCCGGCAGCTGGCGGTTTTTGTTCCGCAACGTTTGCAGCAGCAATCGGACTGGCAGAAAGCTCTGGCCCGGTTTGCTGCTGCGCCATTTCCCCGTTGCCTGGCATTTCTTCGAAACGAAATTGCTCCAGACCCAGCCAGGTCATCAGGCCCGCTGCGATCAGCACCAGTCCAAATGGCATCCATGCAGGCAGATGGGTGGGTGTCGGTGTCGTCGACTCTGTACTGGTTTGCAGTGTGGGCACACTGCCGAGTTCACGTTGTGATTCAGAGCGTTTCAGTGCATCAAGTAATATCGACATAATCAGGAACCTTCCAGATTTTCCAGCGCAAGACGGGGTTCAACAATTCCCGGCGCCATCAAGTACAACAACGTTTGCGGCCCAACAATGCCATCGGCCGGTAAGCCGTGGCTTTGCTGGAAACCCTTGATCCATTGCTCAAACTCACCATCAAATTTTGGCAAGCCTTGCCAGGGAGGATCAGCCAGCGCCGCCATACTGAATACAATATCAACCGCAGCATTATCATCACCACGGCGTATCTGCTCGGGCCAGTCCGGTGACTGTGGCCAGGCCACGATGTATTCGCCCATCCAAAATTCATCCACTTGATCACGCTGAAAATAGTGTGGCTCGGAGCCTGCACCCAACAGAATACGTTGCCCGCTCATACCGCGTAATAACACATGTTTATCACCATTAACGCGTAACACCAGTATCACCGGCAAACCCAATTGCTTTACCCTGGCCCAGTTTCCACGTTCGGTTAAGCAGGCAAAGCCGGTAGCCACCACACCTTCACAAGCCAGCAACAGGGCTTTGACCTGACCGGATTCATTCCACAACTGAGCCAGCGCCGGGTAAGCCAACAGGTGTTGGTCGGCCAACCAGGTTTCAGTGAGTTGTGCTCCGCGTGGAGCACTCTCATAGCTCCACGCGGGATCGCGTAAAGGCAAGGAGCCTGTGCCAGCATTTTCGGCTGGGTTTGCGGCCGGGTTTGCGGGTTTTTCAGTGGCTGCCATGTTTGCAGCCGCAGGCGCCGGGCCGGGTCCTGCGCTCCAGGTCGCAGGAAGCGTTGATACAACCTGATCGGTCTTGTTTTGAATGATGCTTTCATTGGCCTGGCCATTGATCTGGCCATTGATCTGGCCATTGGTCTGGTCATTGGTCTGGTCATTGGTCTGGCCACCCTGATCGACCTGTGTGACCGGTTCGGGATCAGCGATCAGCCAATCCTGTTGCCAGGCCAGTATCAAACCGCTCAGGCCCAATACGGCCAGGGCTGCAAAAGCGTAGCCCAGGCCACTGCGCTGGCTAACGCGGTTTTCACTGGGCTGAACCTCTTCGGCTGCCGCATGAACCAATGCAGCATTAACCTGTTCTTTCTCCTGCGCATAAGCTCCCGCCAGGGCACGATCGGCAATGATGTTGATCAGGCGCGGTACACCACCCGAGCGACGATAGAGGGCCTTCAATGCCCCACGGTTGAAATGGCTTTGGCGGGCACCGGCGACGCGCATCCGATGTTTGATGTAAGCAACCGTCTCCTGCTCATTGAGCGGAGCCAGGTGATAGCGTGCCGTGATACGCTGTGCCAATTGCCGGAGATTCTGTCGTTGCAACAGTTGCCGCAATTCAGGCTGGCCCAGCAATACCATCTGTAATAACTTGTGTTTGGCGGTCTCCAGATTGGTCAGCAAGCGTACCTGTTCCAGCGCTTCCGGACTGAGATTCTGGGCCTCATCAATGACGACCACTACGCGTTTGCCAGCAGCATATTGTTGTAGAAGATAGTGATTGAGTGCATCCACCATTTTCTTGCTGCTGTCTTCAGCCTGGCTGATATCAACACCCAGTTCATCACAGATTGAGGCCAGTAATTCCTTTGGAGTCACCAGGGGATTGAGTATCAAGGCGATCAGAGTGTCTTCCGGAACCTGCTCAAGCAGGCAGCGACAAATCGTCGTTTTGCCTGTACCCACTTCACCGGTTAATTGCACAAACCCGCCGGATCCGCCCTTACCTACGCCATAAAGCAGATGAGCCAAAGCTTCGCGGTGTGCCGCACTGAGGTATACGAAAGCAGGATCTGGTGTGATCGAAAAAGGTGCTTCAGTCAATCCAAAGTGTTGCAGATACAAATCAATTTCCTGGTTGTGATAATCAGTTCAGGAAAACTCTGATTTATTCAGAGCTTTTCCGGATGTCCCGTTCGGTCGTTCAGGTCAACAGGGTATCAGTCTTCCATTCCCAGCAGACTGGCATTGCCGCCAACCGCCGCTGTATTGACACTCAGTGTGCGCTCGGTGGCGAATCTCTGCAGGTAGTGTGGACCACCGGCCTTAGGGCCGGTTCCCGACAGGCGCTCACCGCCAAAAGGCTGCACACCGACCACCGCACCCACCATATTGCGATTGATGTAACAATTGCCGGCGTGGATGCGGCTGGCAATATAATCCTGGCTGCTGTCTATCCGACTGTGAATACCCAGGGTCAAACCATAGTTGGCACGGTTGATTTCTTCGATTACCCGATCAATATTCCGTGCACGATAACGAATGATATGCAGTATCGGACCGAATACCTCGCCTTGCAGGATATCCAGGGTGTCGATTTCAAAAGCTCGCGGTGCAAAAAAATGCCCGGCGAGATTCTCCGGCAATCGTGCAGCAGTCACAAGTCTGGCCTCACTTTCCATGCGTTCAGAATGGGACTGCAGCATGGCCAGCGCATCTTCGTCGATTACTGGCCCGACATCGGTGACCAATTTGCGCGGATCACCCACCACCAACTCATCCATCGCACCGGCCAGCATCTTCAGTACCTTATCAGCAATGTCCTGTTGCAAATACAATACACGGGCTGCTGAACACCTTTGGCCGGCACTCAGAAAGGCACTGCTGATAACGTCCCTGACAACCTGTTCGGGCAAAGCCGAGCTGTCCACAATCATTGCGTTCTGGCCGCCCGTCTCAGCGATCAAGGCAGCGATAGGCGCATCCCGGGCAGCCAGTGCCCGGTTGATCATACGTGCTGTTTCGGTAGAGCCGGTAAAAGCCACTCCGTCGATACGGTTGTCGCGGGTCAGCGCGGCACCAACTGTGGCACCATCACCTGGCAACAGCTGCAAGGCTTCTCGCGGAATACCTGCCTGGTGCAGCATGCGGGTGACCAGAGCCGCTACGGCGGGCGTTTGCTCAGCCGGCTTGGCCAATACGGTATTACCTGCGGCCAATGCAGCGCTGACCTGACCGGTGAATATGGCCAGTGGAAAATTCCAAGGACTGATACAGGCAAACACACCCCTGCCATGCAGTGCCAGTGTATTGCGTTCACCGGTCGGCCCGGGCAATTCGACCGGCTGGCCAAACTGCGCCCTGGCTTGCATGGCGTAATAGCGAAGAAAATCAACTGCTTCGCGTACTTCTGCCACACAATCACGGGGTGTTTTACCGGCTTCCCGACTACAGATCGCCATCAATTCCGGCGTGCGCTCTTCCATCAACCCGGCCGCTTTTTCCAGCATGCTGGCACGCAGACCGGCCGGTGTGCGATCCCAATCATCGCTGAAGGCCCGGGCCGTGCCTATAGCCCTTTCAACATCGTCAGCCGTGGTATCGACTATCTGTCCTACCTGATCGTTGAAGTTGGCCGGATTGATATTGGCCTGCGATTGGCGCTGACCCATATCTACAGTGCCTGCCAGAATTGGACTCGCGTCCCAATGGGCGTCGGCAAATGACTGCATACTTGCTGCCAGCTGCAAAACCTCTGACTCATTTGCCAGATTCATGCCCCGGGAATTTTGCCGGGCTGCACCATAGAGCTGATCTGGCAAGGGAATACGCGGGTGCCCTACAGGCCGGGTATGTTCAACTTTGACAACAGGGTCTTCAGCCACCTGTTCGGCCTGAATCGACTCATCCACGATTCGATTTACGAACGAGGTATTGGAGCCATTCTCCAGCAAACGACGTACCAAATAGGGCAACAGGTCTTCATGGCTGCCCACCGGGGCATACACGCGGCAGGCATGGTGAAAACCCTCTGTCTGCATGACTACTCCATAAAGATCCGTTCCCATGCCGTGCAAACGCTGGAATTCAAAATCCAGGCGATCACCTGCCAACTCGGTGATCACAGCAACGGTATGCGCGTTGTGGGTGGCAAATTGTGGATAAAAAGCGGTCCGTTCCGCCAGTATCTGGCGCGCACAGGCAATGTAGGACACATCGGTGTTGGCTTTGCGGGTAAACACCGGATAACTGCTGTAGCCTTCGACCTGGGCCAGCTTGATTTCCGAATCCCAATAGGCACCTTTGACCAGGCGCACCGGTATGCGCCGTCCAACGCGTTTGGCCAGGTCGGCGAGACGGGTGATTTCTGCCATGGCACGTTTTTGATAAGACTGTAAGGCCAGCCCAAAGCCTTCCCAATCGGCCAGCGATTCATCCTGGTACACCGTGGAAAACACTGCCAGCGTTAACATCAGACGATCAGCTTCTTCGGTATCTATGGTCAGCGCCATACGATTGGCTTTGGCCAGGCTGGCCAGTTCCAGCACCCGCGGCACAATTTCATCCAATACGCGTTGTTGTTGCGAGAATTCAAAGCGTGGATGCAAAGCAGATAACTTGACTGAAATGCTGGGTGCTGAAAACACATCCTCGGCCTGGTGACTGGCACCTATGGCCTCAATTGCAGAGCGATAAGCCAGCAGATAACGGTCCGCATCGTATTGGGTGATGGCCGCTTCGCCCAACATATCGTAGGAATACCGGTACTGGCGGTTGGCTTTTTTCTGTGAACGTTGCAAGGCTTCTTTGATGGTGCGGCCCATGACGTATTGAAAACCCAAAATACGCATGGCCTGGCGAATGGCGGTACGAACCAATGGCTCGCCACTGCGATTGACGATACGCGCCAAAGCCGAGCGGAAGTTGGCACTGGTGGATTCGGACAGTGTCACCAATTTACCGGTAAGCATCAAACCCCAGGTTGAGGCATTGACCAATACTGAGGAACTGCGCCCTATATGTGATTCCCAATCGGCATCACCCAGTTTGTCGGCGATCAGTTTTTCGGCAGTTTCATCATCGGGTATGCGCAACAAGGCTTCTGCCAGGCACATCAGCACGATACCCTCTTCTGATGAGAGGTCATACTCCATCATGAAGGCTTCCATTACACCTTGTTCTGACTGACGCGAACGCACCTGACTGACCAACATGGCGGCGCGCTTGTTGACGCGGGCAGTGGCCTCGGGATCCTGTTTGGCCAGTTGGAGAAGGCGTTGCACTACCTGCTCTTCATCGGCGTGATAATGCAAATCCATCTCTTGCTGAAAAGGATCTGTGGCATTACCGCTGGCCAGTAGAAAATCGAATCGCTGCAAATGCGTCACGGAATTGCTCCTGAATAAACTGAAACCGGACTGATTGATGAAACCGTCGACAAAAACACGGGATTTTCATTATTGTGCCTGCCAGAACACAGCAGGGTTCAGTTTAACTGCAGTCATGCACCAATTAAACCGGGCAGGTGCCTTGCCCCATGCTTGCCATGAACGATACAATTGGCGGTTTGAGGGGTTCGACTGGAAATTATTTTCTCCCAGCAAATAGAGCTTGCTATAGCATGCAGGCAAGACAAGTTTGAGCAGCACGTGGTAAATACCGTACGGGGTGCCTTGAAAGACAAGTGTGTCGCAGACAGAAAAGCCTGCTACGCACCGGATAAAACACCCAAACCGATTGAATCTGAGGCTTGATATTTCGATGAAAAAGCAGAATACGATCATAGTTGCACTGGCAGTTCTCGCCGCCGTCAGCGCTGCCTTCTGGCTATTACTGGTGGCGCCAGGCCTCGGTGGTAACGAAATCAACATGCCTCGCGGGGTGACTGCCCAATCGCACATGAATTACGACCTTCATATGATGGTCCTGTGGATCTGTGTGGTGATCGGAATTCTGGTATTCAGCGCCATGTTCCTGTCCATTGTGCTGCATCGCAAATCGCGCGGCCACGAAGCCGCCAAATTCACTCACAGTGCCAAGGCCGAAACGATCTGGACCGTTATTCCCATCCTGATACTGGTGGGCATGTGCATTCCGGCCACAAAGGCCCTGATCCACATGGAAGTCTATCCGGAAACCGAAATTACCGTAAAAATTACCGGTTTCCAATGGCGCTGGAAGTACGATTACCTGGAAGACGATATTTCCATAATCAGCTCTCTGGCCAGCAGCTCGAATGCTGCCCGTATGTTGAAGTCCGGCACAGATCCGGCAACAGTTGAAAACTATCTGCTGGAAGTAGACCACCGTTTGGTATTGCCCGTTGACACCAAAATCAAATTCCTGATTACCGCCGATGACGTGATCCATTCCTGGTGGGTGCCGGAACTGGGTTGGAAGCGGGATGCAGTACCCGGGTATATCAATGAGGGCTGGACTGAAATTTCGGACCCTGGTATCTATCGCGGCCAGTGTGCCGAGCTTTGCGGCAAAGACCATGGCTTTATGCCCATCGTTCTGGAGGCCGTGTCCAAAAGCGACTTTCAGGCATGGGTGGCTGACAAAAAGCGTCAAACCGCCGAACAGACCAGTGATGAGCAACGCCTCTGGAGTCTGGCCGAATTGATGGAACACGGTGAAAGTGTTTATTCCACACAATGTGCTGCCTGCCACCAGGCGGATGGTTCGGGATTGGCACCGGCCTTTCCCGCACTGACCGGTAGCGACGTAGTCAATGGGCCCATTGATGAACAAATCAACGTGGTCATGAATGGCCGCACAGGAACAGCCATGCAGGCCTGGAGCAATACACTCTCTGCCGCAGATATTGCTGCCGCCCTGACCTACACCCGCAACGCTTTCGGACAGGAAGAAGACGCGGTAGTCCAGCCACAGACCATTGCCCGTATCAAGAACGGCCAATTGTCAGCTAATCTGTAACGGGAAAGATCGAGATGACCAGTTCACAAGCCCAGGCTATTGACCACGCACACACCGGCGATTACAGCCGCGATGACCACCACGATCATAAACCGACCGGTTTCCTGAATCGTTGGTTGTTTACAACCAACCACAAAGACATCGGTACCCTTTACCTGGTGTTCTCGCTGATCATGTTTTTGACCGGTGGAACCATGGCCATGATCATCCGGGCAGAGTTGTTCATGCCAGGCCTGCAATTGGTCCAGCCGGATTTCTTCAACCAGATGACCACCATGCATGCGCTGATCATGATTTTCGGCGCCGTGATGCCTGCCTGGGTAGGCTTTGCCAACTGGATGATTCCGATGATGATCGGGGCTCCTGACATGGCATTGCCACGCATGAACAACTGGAGTTTCTGGATACTGCCTTTTGCCGTTTTAATGCTGTTGAGCACTTTGTTCATGGATTCTGGCGGTCCCGCAGGTGGTTGGACTCTGTACCCTCCTCTGAGCCTGCAGGGCGGCGACAGTTTTGCCTTTGTAATTTTCAGTATTCACATGATGGGAATTTCTTCCATCATGGGTGCGATCAACGTTATTGCGACTGTTTTGAATATGCGCGCCCCCGGTATGACCTTGTTGCGTATGCCCATGTTCGTGTGGACCTGGCTGATAACGGCCTTCCTGCTGATTGCAGTTATGCCCGTGTTGGCTGGCGCCGTAACCATGTTGCTGACCGACCATTTCTTCGGCACCAGTTTCTTTAATGCGGCCGGCGGTGGTGACCCGGTGATGTACCAGCATATATTCTGGTTCTTCGGCCATCCGGAGGTCTATATCATGGTACTGCCGGCATTCGGTATTGTGTCTGAAGTCATTCCTACCTTTGCGCGGAAACCCCTGTTTGGATATACCGCCATGGTGTATGCGACTGCATCCATTGCGCTCCTGTCCTTTATCGTTTGGGCACACCACATGTTTACGGTGGGCATGCCACTTTCAGGTGCCTTGTTCTTCATGTACGCCACCATGCTGATTTCGGTACCCACCGGTGTCAAAGTCTTTAACTGGGTCAGTACCATGTGGCAGGGTTCCATGACCTTTGAAACGCCCATGCTGTTTTCCATTGGCTTCGTGGTGTTGTTTACCATCGGTGGTCTGTCAGGCTTGATGTTGGCGATTGCTTCGGTGGATCTGCAATATCACGATACCTACTTTGTGGTGGCACATTTTCACTATGTCCTGGTGCCCGGGTCAGTATTTGCACTGATGGCCGGCACCTATTACTGGTTGCCCAAGTGGACCGGGCACATGTACTCGGAACGCTGGGGCAAAATTCATTTCTGGTTGTCCGCCATTTCCGTCAATGTGCTTTTCTTCCCGCAGCATTATCTCGGGCTGGCAGGCATGCCAAGGCGAATTCCGGATTACTCGGTTCAATTTGCCGACTTCAACATGATTTCTTCCATTGGCGGTTTTGTCTTTGGTTCTTCACAGCTGATATTTGTAGGCATCATCATTCACTGCGTCTTCAAGAGCCGCCAGAAAGCCACCGATCGGGTATGGGAAGGCGCCAAAGGCCTGGAATGGACTTTGTCGTCCCCACCGCCCTACCACTCTTTCAGTACGCCGCCGGTAATCAACAGCAAGACGATTGCGCACGCAGATGAATATGCACACTGATGGGTGAGTAGTTACGATGGTTGAGAAAAAAGAGCCCAGCGTGCAACAACGCAGATCCCGGGTTGTAGCCACAGCCTGGATTCTGGCGTTCATCGCGGTGGCTATTTTCATCACCTTTATATTGTCCGGTGTTTTAGCCAGGTAATGGCTGGTGATACCAGGAAGCCATGGAGCCATGAACAAAGAGTCTGAACAAAAGCAGCCCAAAAACGTGAACCGGCGACTGGTTGGCCGTCTGGCCGTACTGGCGGTTGCCATGTTTGGTTTTGGTTATGCCATGGTGCCTCTGTACGGTGCATTCTGCGACATTACCGGTCTGGGTGGACGCAGTGTAAATATTGCTGCAAATACCGAAGGCATGCAGTCTTCCGATCGTGAAGTACGAATTCGATTCCTGGCCACCACAAATTCGCATTTGCCATGGAAGTTCCAGCCATTGGAAAAGACCAGCACTGTCAAATTGGGCGAACTGTCGGAAACCAAATACCTGGCGATGAACCCAACCCCGCAGGACATGATAGGCCAGGCAACCTATAACGTAGTCCCCCCGGAAGCCAGCCTGTATTTTGTCAAAACCGAGTGTTTTTGTTTTACCGAGCAATTGCTGGCCGCCAATGAAAGCCGGGAAATGCCCGTTTACTTTTTCGTTAAGCCTGATTTGCCCGAAAGCATCAAGGAAATAACACTTTCTTACACGTTCTATCGCAATGAAAAGGCAGAACGCACAGCCTTGGCACTCGCATCAGACGATGCCCCCTAACATGAGAATTGACAATGGTTGAACAAGCAGAAGTCTCCTATTACGTGCCAGCCAAAGCCCGTTGGCCGATTTTCGGCTCAATAGGCTTGGTCACCATATTGGCCAGTGCTGCGTTCTGGATGAATGGTTCCGGCACGGCTCCCTGGACCTTCGTTACCGGTATCGCCATTCTGATTTTCATGTTGTTTGGATGGTTTGGTGAAGTCATTCGCGAGAGCGAAAGCGGAATGTATAACAACCAGGTGGATGGCTCTTTCCGCATGGGTATGTTGTGGTTCATTTTTTCGGAAGTAATGTTTTTTGCCAGCTTTTTTGGTGCACTGTTTTACGCACGTGTACTTGCTGTGCCCTGGCTGGGTGGTGAAGGTACCGGGGCATTTACCAACGAAATGTTGTGGCAGGGCTATCAAAATGTCTGGCCAACGGCCGGCCCGGACAATCTGGGTGGCGACTTTGGCACCATTCCGGCATTCGGTGTGCCCTTTATGAATACACTCATACTGCTGACCTCTGGCGTAACCGTTACTCTGGCGCACCACGCGTTGAAGAAAAACCTCCGCACACCTCTGGTGATCTGGTTGGCAGCAACCGTGGCTCTGGGTTTTCTGTTCGTCTTTTTCCAGGTTGAAGAGTACATGGAAGCCTATCAGGAATTGGGACTTACTCTCGGTTCCGGCATTTACGGATCTACATTTTTTATGTTAACCGGGTTTCACGGTGTGCACGTGACCCTGGGTGCCATCATGTTACTGGTCATCACGATTCGATGCGCACGGGGACATTTCAGCAGCGATAACCACTTTGGATTTGAAGCGGTGGCCTGGTACTGGCATTTCGTAGATGTGGTGTGGTTGGGCCTGTTTATCTTTGTTTATGTACTCTGAACCCGCACCCATGAAACACAGCCAGTACGATACCCTGGAATTGCGGTTACCGCCGCAATTCTGGTGACCATTCTGGGGCACCGGTTACAGTCTTGAACTAGCCAACAACTTCTGATTTTGTTGGGGGATGAACCGGGCCACTGTTGGGATGGATCCAACCCAGAGCCTGGAATACCCACAACATCATAAAAAGTACCAGGGAAAGACCAACCCGCCACGTCAGGCGCCACACTGTTCGATCACCCTGTCCCTTATCCTTGACCAGGAAATAGAATGAAGATGCCAGGCTATAAAGGATGGTGAGCAGAAACAGCACGATAAAGAGCTTGATCAGCATATTGACCTCTGAACTGCCAAACGAAGTGTCAATATATAGCGAAGTGACAACAATTTAAATCCATGAATATCCAGATTCGAATTTTTTTACTTTTGTCACTGCTTGCACTAACCCTGATTTTTGCCAGTCTTGGGAACTGGCAAATCCATCGTAAAACTGACAAACAGGAATTGCTGAAACGTTTCGAACAAGCCCCCGAAATGACTTTGCAGCAAGCGCTGGACTCAGGCAGGGATTTTGCCCGGGTGGAGATACCGGGACGATATGAAACTCAATGGCACGTGCTGTTGGATAACAAAATCTGGCAGGGACAAACAGGTGTTCACGCCATGACCCTGTTTTATTCAACACAGGGTCCTCCTGTACTGGTTGACCGGGGCTGGCTGGCCATGCCAGCAGACAGGATGGTATTACCTGACGTTCCCACGCCGGATAAGGAATTGCTCATCAGTGGCTTGCTCAGCAAATTGCCCACGGGTGGAGTTCAACTGGGTCAACCCGATGTCATTGACCATTTGGACGGACAAATCCTGTTGACTTACCTGGACATTGATACGATTGCCAAAGCTGCCGACATGCCCATAGCGCCTATGATACTCAAGCTCGATGCCGATCAAAGCAGCGGCTTTGCCGATCGGGACTGGCAACCGGCAGTCATGTTACCGGCACAGCATCAGGCTTATGCGGTTCAGTGGTATGCCCTTGCAGTTGCCTCTATCATTCTGATATTCACCCTGGCCATAAGAATTCGGCGGAGCAAGCCGTGAGTACCGTATCCAACAGACTGAAACTGTTAGCCATCATTGCACTGTTCCTGGTGCCCTTACTGGCGGCTGTGTTGATGTTCAATGGACAACTGCCCTTGTTGTCCGATGAAACCGTCAATCAAGGCAAACTGGTTCAACCGCCCGTTGCTTTGGACTGGAGCGCTGCTGAAACCTCTGTATCGACAAAAATGCCGGAACTACTGGGAAGCTGGATTATCCTTTTCCCTTTACCAGCCACTTGTGAACAGGACTGTTTAAGAAAAGTGACCGGGCTACGCCAGGTGCATCGGGCTACCGGACCGGAACAACAACGCATCGAAATAGCATTGCTGTCTGATTCAGAATTGGATGAAGTTACAGAACAGCAACTCCTGGCAATTTCGGATCAATTCATTCTGTTGACAGATCCTTCAGCAAGTTTGCAGCAATCGGTACGCAAGGCACAATTGCAGAATGATTTGAGCTTGAATACTTTCACCACTTATTTGGTCGACCCGCTGGGCAATATTATGATGGCTTATGATTCGGCCAATTCGGATTCGGAATTGAGCAAGGATTTGAAACGATTGCTCAAATGGTCCAAACAGGATAACGGTTCATGACACTATCCATACAACGTGTTGCCTTGTTCGCGGCGCTGGTAGCCCTCTGTGTAATCGTGCTGGGCGCATATGTCCGGCTTTCGCATGCCGGTTTGGGTTGTCCCGACTGGCCAGGTTGTTACGGCCATATTACCTGGCCAGAACATGCCCATGAAGTTGACGCAGCCAACCAGAATTTTCCAGAGCGCCCGGTGGAAACACACAAGGCATGGAAGGAAATGGTCCACCGTTATCTCGCTGGCAGTCTGGTGTTATTGGTAGTGCTGATAAACTACCTGGCATGGAAGCGCGAAAATCGCTATCAGCATCTGCGATTGCTGGCAGCCTGCATACTCTCCCTCATCCTTTTTCAGGCTGCGTTGGGCATGTGGACAGTAACGCTCAAGTTATTACCTGTGGTGGTAACTGCCCACTTACTGGGGGGTGTGGCCACCTTAGGGTTGCTGCTGTGGCTCGCATTTAAAAGCAGCCGGCCAGGACGATACAGCCCCAGTCACCCCATCAGGAAATTACGGCCCATCATTATCAGTGGGCTGGTCGTACTGGTACTGCAGATATTCCTTGGAGGCTGGACCAGCGCCAACTATTCTGCTTTGGCTTGCCCTGACTTTCCAACCTGTCACAATGCCTGGTGGCCCGATGCAGACTATATCGAGGGCTTCCGGATCTGGCGCGAGGTTGGCGTTGATTATGAAGGCGGTGTGCTGGATCTGAACGCGCGTGTAGCCATACATTGGGCTCATCGATTGGGCGCAGTTTTAATCTTTGTCCTGTTGAGCCTGATCTCGTTTCGACTGCTCAGAACCCCTGTGTTGCAAAGAGCAGGGGCCGTACTGATGGCCTTGTTGATCACTCAGATCAGCCTGGGTATCAGCAATGTGATTTTTCAGTTGCCGCTGGCTATAGCCGTGCTGCACAATGGCGTCGCTGCCCTGTTACTCGCTATGATGGTCTGGCTGCTGTTCCGCGCGACACCCCAACGCTACTGATGATGTTCAAGAAAGCTGCCAGCTATTTCGAGTTGACCAAACCCAGAGTGGTTTCATTGATTGTATTCACCGCTGTTGTGGGTATATTTCTGGCAACTCCCGGTTGGCCGCCGCTCAGTGCAATACTGGCAGGAACTCTGGGCATTGCTCTGGCCTCTGCATCGGCTGCAGCTATCAATCACCTGCTCGATCAACGCATCGATGCCATCATGGTACGTACTCGTAACCGACCACTGCCCCAGGGTGAGCTGGGTGAGCGTCAGGTGCTGGTTTTTGCTGTATCACTGGGCATCTTGTCCATGTTGGTATTGGTAATCTGGGTGAACACGCTGACAGCTGTGCTGACATTCGTTTCATTGATCGGTTATGCGATTGTATACACGGCCTGGCTGAAGCGGGCCACACCGCAGAACATCGTGATCGGAGGTGCCGCTGGAGCCGCGCCACCATTGCTGGGCTGGACAGCCGTTACCGGACAGGTGGATCCTGGCGCGATATTGTTGTTTCTTATTGTTTTTATCTGGACACCACCCCATTTCTGGGCATTGGCGATACATCGCCGGCTGGACTACGCCGCAGTCGATATCCCCATGTTGCCAGTAACCCATGGTGCCAACTTCACACGCTGGCATATTTTCTTCTATACGATTCTGCTGGTGTTGGTCACTACTCTGCCCTATCTCACCGGTATGAGTAATCTGCTTTATCTGGCAGGGGTGAGTGTACTTAACCTGGGCTTTCTTTGGTACGCATGGCGGTTACTTCAGGCGGGTGACTCCGGAGAAGGAGCTGAGCTGCCCATGCAAACCTTCGGTTACTCGGTCATTTATCTGATGTTATTGTTCGTTTTCCTGCTGGCTGACCATTATCTGCAGAACTTCCTGCCCTGAAACACTGACGCCGGCAGACTAAAGCCATACAATAGGCTCCGAATTCTTACCTGTTCCGGAGCCCAATTTTCATGCAAGCACATCGTCCCGTCGCCATTCCAGACTCTCCCTTACGACAGCTGGAAGACCATGGCGATTTCGTCACCCGCCATATTGGCCCTCGCAAGTCGGATATCCAGAAGATGCTGGAGGTTGTAGGTGCCGAATCTCTGGTGCAGCTGGTGGCGACTACCTTGCCTCCGAGTATTCAGTTGGACGAACCTCTTGATCTGCCACGTGCACGCAACGAACTGGAAACACTGCAGCGTTTGCGCCAATTGGCTGATCTGAACCGGGTGCAGCACAGCATGATCGGTCTGGGTTATCACGACACCATTCTGCCGCCGGTGATACAGCGTAATGTGCTGGAAAATCCGGGCTGGTATACCGCATATACACCCTACCAGGCCGAAATTTCCCAGGGTCGCCTGGAAGCCTTGCTCAACTTCCAGCAAATGGTCTGCGACCTCACGGGTATGGACATTGCCAATGCTTCATTACTGGATGAGGCAACGGCAGCAGCCGAAGCCATGGCGATGCTGTATCGTGTCAACCGACGGACCAAGTCCACCCGGTTTCTGGTCGATGAAAATGTCTTGCCGCAGACGCTGGATGTGGTCAGAAACCGCGCTTCTTATCTGGGTATTGAGTTGCTTGTGGGTCAGGCTGAAAAGCTGATCAACGACGGCGAATACTTCGGGCTTCTGTTGCAATATCCTGCTGTCAACGGTGAAGTTTTCGACTGTTCCGCTTTGATTGCCCAAGCCCGGAAAAAGGATGTGCTGGTATCGGTTGCCGCTGACCTGATGAGTCTCGTACTGCTGAAACCGCCGGGCGAGATGGATGCCGATGTAGTGGTAGGCTCGGCACAACGTTTTGGCGTCCCCATGGGCTATGGCGGGCCGCATGCAGCATTTTTTGCGACCCGGGAAGATCACAAGCGGTCCTTGCCGGGTCGGGTGATCGGGGTATCCAAAGACAGTAAAGGCAGGCTCGCGCTGCGCATGGCACTGCAAACCCGCGAACAACACATCCGACGGGACAAGGCCACCAGTAATATCTGTACCGCACAGGCTTTACTGGCCGTTATCAGTGGCATGTATGCGGTATGGCATGGCAAAGACAGGCTGGTGAAAATTGCCCGGCGTATTCATCGCCTGACCAGCCTGCTGGTCAAAGGACTGGAAACGGGCGGCATCAAGCCACTCAACTCCAGCTGGTTTGACACCGTCAGCTTCCGTCTTGATGCCAAACAAGCCGCGACGATCAATCAACGGGCGCTGGACGCTGGCATCAACCTGTTTTGTGACGGCTCGGGGCTGTTGGCAGCAAGTATCAATGAAAAAACCAGTCGCAATCATATTGAAGCACTGATCCAGGCCTTTCTGCCGGACAGCGACACAACCCTGTTGGGGCTTGATGAGTCGCTGCCTGCCGACTTCAGCGCCATACCGGGCAGTTTGCAGCGCAGCAGTGACTTCCTGAGTCACCCGGTGTTCCACTTATACCGTTCTGAAACCGAGATGTTGCGCTACCTCAAGCGTCTTGAAAACAAGGATCTGTCACTGGCGCACGCCATGATCCCGCTGGGCTCCTGCACCATGAAACTGAACGCTACCACCGAAATGATTCCGGTGACCTGGCCTGAGTTCAGTGACATACACCCGTTTGCACCGCTGGATCAGGCACAGGGCTACCAACAGCTGTTACGCGAACTGGAAGAAATGCTGGTTGCCTGCACCGGCTACGATGCCGTTTCACTGCAACCCAATGCCGGCTCGCAAGGTGAGTTTGCCGGCCTGCTCGCGATCAGGATGTACCACCACTCCCGCGGCGATCAACAACGGGATATTTGTCTGATTCCGTCTTCTGCGCATGGCACCAACCCAGCCAGTGCAGCCATGGCCGGGATGAAAATCGAAGTGGTGAAATGCGATGACCAGGGCAATGTTGATCTCGATGACTTGCGCAGCAAAGCCAAGAAACACGCTGACCATCTGGCTGCCCTGATGATCACCTATCCCTCAACACACGGGGTATTTGAGGAAGATGTGCGCGAGATTTGTGCCGTTGTGCACGAGTATGGTGGCCAGGTTTATCTGGATGGAGCCAATCTCAACGCGCTGGTTGGCTGCGCCGCACCCGGTAAATTCGGTGCTGACGTCTCACACCTGAATCTGCACAAAACGTTTTGCATTCCCCATGGCGGTGGTGGTCCGGGAGTGGGGCCCATTTGTGTGGGCAAACATCTGGAACCGTTTCTTCCAGGTCACAGCATGGTGCCGATGGATGGCCCTTTTGCGAATAATCCAGCAGTTTCTGCGGCACCCTGGGGCAGTGCCGGCATTTTGGCCATTTCCTGGGCTTATATCGCCATGATGGGCCGCGATGGCCTGACCCGTGCCACACAGGTTGCCATACTCAGTGCCAATTACATTGCCACACGTCTTGCAACCGCTTACCCGGTGCTCTATACCGGCAGAAACGGCCGGGTGGCCCATGAGTGCATCATTGATCTGCGCCCGTTCAAAGAGACCTGTGGTATCAGCGAAGAAGATGTTGCCAAAAGACTGATCGACTATGGCTTCCATTCACCGACCATGTCTTTCCCTGTACCTGGCACACTGATGATAGAGCCCACGGAAAGTGAGTCCCTGGAAGAAATCGATCGATTCATCGAAGCCATGCTGAGCATACGTGAAGAAATTGCCGCGGTAGAATCAGGGCTGGCAGATCGGGATGACAATGCCTTGCGCAATGCACCTCATCCCATGGCCGACCTGCTGGATGACTGGAATCACCCCTACAGCCGTGAGTCAGCCGCTTATCCGGTACCAGGTCTGCGTCGCAACAAATTCTGGGCACCCGTCAGCCGCATTGACAACGTCTACGGTGACCGTAACCTGATCTGTTCCTGCCCGCCCATGGAGGCGTGGCTGGAAAGCAGCGAGGACTAGGGAAACTCTGATTTATTCAGAGCTTTCCCAGAAGTCCTCGCTGGGTTGGTCTAATTTGGCAGAATCAGTTCTTCGGCTGGTGCACGTCGGTTGTAGTGTGATGCCATGACGCGACCATAAGCTCCGGCATTGGCAATCAGCAAGACATCACCCTCGTGACACTCCGGCAGCAAGCGGCTTTCACCCAGCACATCGCCCGATTCACAAATGGGTCCAACAATCCGATAATTGTGCTCGGCCTTTTCTGTCAACCGGCTGAGGTTAACGATTTCATGATAAGCCCCATACAATGCCGGCCTGATCAGCGAATTCATACCGGTGGCCAAGCCTGCATAGCGATAGTGTCCCTTGTCTTTCAGCTGATTGACACGGGCCAACAACACACCACTTTCGGCCACCAGATATCGTCCGGGTTCCAACCAGATTTCGACAGCCGTGCCCGCCAGGGCTTCGGCCAACATCTGATCCAGTCCATGAAGGTCCAATCTGGATTGCATGGGTCTCTCCGGAACACCCAGTCCACCACCCAGGTCCAATACCTTAACCTGTGGAAAGTCCGGTAATACGGCCATCAATCGCTGCAGTTGTTCGCGCCATACGCTGGCATCGGTCACGCCGCTGCCCGTATGGGCGTGTAATCCGGTCACACGAATGTCGTGTGCTTGCAAAACAGGCTGCAACTCATCAATCAGCGAAAGTGAAATTCCGAACTTTGAATCCTTGCCGGAAGTAATCACCTTTTTATGATGACCGTGGCCACTTTCCAGATCCAGGCGCAAAAATACGTCACTGTCGGCAAAATCCTGGGGCCATTGTTGCAATACCCAGGCATTATCAATGGTAATGGTTACACCGGTTTCCCGGGCGTCCTGATACTCCTGTCTTGCAGCAAAATTGGGCGTAAACAGGATATCCTGTGCCCTTAATGTGGGTAGCGTTTGCAGTACGTGCTTGACCTCATTCATGGACACACATTCAAAACCCAAACCCAAACCGGCCAGCACTTCAAGTATGGCCGGGTGATCATTCGCTTTGACCGAGTACAAAATTCGATCCACCGCGTTCATGTCAAGCAAGCGTTGAGCCGCTTGTTCAACCTGCTGCAGGTTGTAAACATAAGCGCAATCACGACCAGCCAGCAACCGCAGCAAATCAGGCTGACGAACATGCCACCAGGCTGGATCCACAGCCCCCCTGCTGCTTTGTTGATTCAGTTCGATCCAACTGGGGCCAAATTCCAGGCGCCCGTCTGCCTGGGATGAAATCAACAATTGATGCAATTTTCGCACCAGAATATCGGCATGATCCGGATCCACCACCAAAGTGAGATTCAAATCATTGGCCGACTGCGTGACCATATACACATGACGGTCCTGAAACACCTCCAGCGCCGACGACAGGCGCCCCAATATGGTTCTGATGGCATTGCCTACCAGACTGATGGACACACAATCACGGTGCACCTCTACGCGGCAAATACCGGACAACTCATCCAGCAAACGCGACAGACGACCGTCAGCGGAATCCGCTGCGGTATCCGGGTCCAGGCTGACCGTAACTGCCGATTCCGAGGTAGAAATCAGGTCAACCGAAAAACCATGTTGTTTAAACAAAGCAAAAGCGTCGGCAAGGAAACCCGCTTGGCGCCACATGCTTGAGGTTTCCATATTGATCAACACAATACCTTTGCGGCTGACCACGCCTTTGACCTGCGCCTGGGCTTCACGATCAGCCGAACTGATCAGGGTGCCAGCGGCATCAGGCCTTCCGGTGTCCTTGATATACAGTGGAATATTGTGGCGGCGAACCGGTCGAATGCTGGGCGGATGCAATATTTTGGCGCCCATGGATGCCAGTTCCTGGGCTTCGCGATAACCCAGGCAGTTCAGCAGCCGCGCATCGGGAACCACGCGTGGATCAGCAGTAAACATGCCTGGAACATCGGTCCATATTTCCAGTGCAGCTGCCTGCAACCGGGCCGCAAAATAGGCTGCTGAAGTATCGGAACCGCCGCGCCCCAGCAAACAGGTTGAACCATTCTGATCGCTGGCAATAAACCCTTGTGTAATGTGCAGTTCCCCCTGCTTGTTCAATCGGGCCTGAACATCAGGGTCACTTTCATCACTGCACCTGACGGACAGCGGATTGCTGTCTGCATCAGGTGATGCACGCAACAGTTGCCTGGCATCCTGCCAGCAGAGGGCTTTACCCTGCGATTGGAAAGCCAGCACACCGATGGAACTGGAAAGCAATTCGCCATGTGACAACAAGTTTGCGCGGTTTCGTGCGTTGGCCGGGAATTCGATGGCATTAAGCAACGAATTCAGTGAATGCCAATGGGTATTGAACAATTCGCTTGCCGGCATTTTCAATTCTGCCAGTAAAGATTGGTGACGCGATTCGATTTCGGCCAGCAACTGCATACGATTTGTGACGTCTTTGGAATCGGCCAAAGCTGTGAGCAGGTTGGTTACCCCTGACAAAGCAGACACTACCAATAAAACTTTATGACCTTCGCTTCGGCGTCTTTCCGCCTGAGCAATAATGGTTTGCCAGCGTAAAAGGCTGCTGACGCTGGTACCACCAAACTTCATTACCACCCAGGACCGGGCGTCTCGCTCACTCAAGTTTCTCTCCCAAAATAAAACGGCCTCCGCTGTGGAGGCCGTTATAACATTTCTTTGGCAGCGGAATCAGGCGGTAATGGTCGCCCTCATCTTCTTCAAAGCATTCGCTTCCAACTGCCGGATACGCTCTGCCGAAACACCGTATCGATCCGCCAACTCCTGCAGGGTTGACTTATTGTCTTCCCGCAACCAGCGGCACTGGATAATGTCACGGCTACGATCATCCAGCTCATCCAGGCCTGCGTACAAAAGCGTATCGTTGTGATCACGATAATCATCAGTCTCCGCTTCTGAATGCGGATCCTGCAAGTCGCTTTCCAAAAAGGCTACTGGAGCAACATAGGAGCTTTCGTCATCATTATCAGACGACAGATCAAAGCCAATATCCTGGCCGGACAAGCGCGATTCCATTTCCAGCACGACTTCCGGTTTTACACCGAGGTCCTTAGCGACATTTTTGACTTCTTCGCTGCTCAACCAGCCAAGCCGCTTTTTGGATTTACGCAGATTGAAAAACAACTTGCGTTGGGCCTTGGTGGTAGCCACTTTGACAATACGCCAATTGCGTAAAATGAATTCGTGCATTTCTGCGCGTATCCAGTGAACGGCGAAAGAAACCAGGCGTACACCGTGGTCCGGATCAAAGCGCTTAACCGCTTTCATCAAGCCAATATTGCCTTCCTGAATCAGGTCACCGAGCGCAAGCCCGTATCCGGTATAACCTTTGGCTACATGCACGACGAAACGCAAATGCGCCAACACCATGCGTCGTGCTGCCTCAAGGTCTTCTTTCTCAAGATAGCTTCGCGCCAGATCCTGCTCTTCTTCCAGAGTCAGGATAGGAACCTTGTTGACCTCCTGAATGTAGGCGTCAAGGCTGCCGGTCCCGGCGGGGACCATTAAATGACTGGGTACCAATACTGTGCTCATTATTCCTCCTAAGGCAGCTGGCAATAGTATCACAGCAAGCCATAATTTTAAAAACCCGCCAGGCCAAAAATCGTGTTAAAAGGCCATTTTCCAGGCAATTCCCGTAAAAATCCGGATTTTGGGTTTCTCCTGCCAAATAAGACATTTTTTCATGCGAAATGTTCCTCTTCAGGCTGAGATAGTCATGCCGGGAATAGGCCACTAGTGGCCTGTTACAGGCCACTAGATCCGGTTAAAAAGGCCTTCCCGGTTTAATTGTCGTAAATATCGCTGAACGGCAATCCAGGCGCCCAGCCATCCCAAGGCCCCACCCGTCAGAAACATCAATAAAACCTGCGGTATGGTCAACCCGGAAAGGCTGAAACTGTTGCCATACGCATCCATCAAACTGGCCAACGGTGCACGAAGATAGACCAGGCTCAACTCCAGTAACAGCAGTGCAAAAAAGGCACCCAATACCCCGTACCAAAAACCTGAATAAAGAAACGGCAGACGTATAAAGCCCGGGCCGGCCCCCACCAGGCTGAGAATTTCAATCTCTTCAGCGCGGTTGCCTACATCAAGCCGGATGGTGTTGGCGATCACAACCAATACGGCCAATGAGAACATAAAGCCCAGCACGCTGACGAAAGCATCTCCAAGGCGTATCAGACCTGCCAGGCGTTGCAGCCATTTGGAGTCCACCACTACCGACTCCACCTGATCCTGTGCTTCCAGCCATGAAGTCAAAGAAGCCGCTTGCTCATCCAGGGATTGACCCTCAATCCACTGTGGTTCCACCTCAATAATCCAGGGTAACGGATTACTTTCCAATACATCGAGCGCTTTACCAAAGCCGGAGGCTTCGCGAAACTCCAACATGCCTTGTTGTGGGGAAATGGCATTGATCCGGGCAACGGCTTGCTGCTGAAGCAAGTCTTCCAGCTCATGCACCTGATCTGCCGTGGCCGTGGGCTGCATGAATACTGTCAGCGTGCCCCATTTTTCCTGCTGCAGGTCGATATGACGAATATTCTCCAAAGTGAGCAATAATCCGATAGGCAATACCATGGCGATACCCAGCACCACAACGGTCATCAAGGTGCCAAATCGGTGGCTGAGCAAGGTACCCAGGCTGGAGAAAAAACTGTAAAGCTGACGCCGTCCCCACGAGCGCAAACGCTTTTTCAATCCCGGAGATTTCATGAGTAGAAACCCTCGGACGCTGGGTCTGCAGGAATATCATCGATCAAGCCACCTTTGGCCAGTATCAGCACACGCTTGCCCATACGTCTGATCAGTGACAGGTCATGGCTTGCAATCAGAACCGTTACGCCCTGCTGATTGAGCTGTCTGAACAGGTTGAAGAGTTCTGCCGAAAGCTCCGGATCCAGATTGCCGGTAGGTTCATCTGCCAGCAGTATGGTTGGCATGGAAACAATTGCTCTTGCGATGCCAACCCTTTGCTGTTCACCGCCAGAAAGGGTCATGGGCCAGGATTTTTCACGATGCAACAAGCCAACCTTGTCCAGCGCTGCCCTGACGCGCTTGCGAATTTCCGCATAACGTAAACCGGCAATCAGCAGAGGCAAGGCTACGTTATCAAAAACAGACTTGTTTTTGAGCAATTTATGATCCTGGAAGATCATTCCCATGGATTGCCTCACCAAGGGTGAGGCGCGCATTGACAAGGTGCTCAGGTTGGAGCCATTGACAACCACCTGGCCCCGGGTAGCCTGCTCAAGCATTAAAACCAGGCGCAACAGCGTACTTTTGCCTGCGCCGGAGTGACCGGTAAGAAAAACCATTTCACCAGCCGCCAGAGAAAAACTGACGTCCCTCAATGCATAGATGCCCTCAGCGTATCTCTTGCTTACATGCTCGAACTGGATCATTGTTCAGCAGACTACCCCCTCCTGGTACTGCTACTTCCACCTGGCTTGCCGCCTCTGCGTCGGTGACTGCTACCACTGCCCTGCTTCTTCTGCAGCCGGGCCTTCCGGGGTGCAGGTGGTGGGCGGGTGAGGTCCGGCAGCATGCCTTTTTCGGGATTATCAACGGTAATCGGGTAACCGATGTAATCCTCAATCTCAGGCAAATGAAACGCATAGTTTTCGCAAGCAAAGCTGATCGCCTCACCTTTCGCTCCCAGGCGTGCCGTTCTGCCAATCCGGTGTACATAATCGGGTGCGTCTTGTGGCAAATCAAAATTGATGACGTGAGTGACATCCGGAATATGCAGGCCACGGGCGGCTACATCGGTGGCAACCAGAATGGGAATTTCTCCATCGTGAAACCTTTTCAGCAAACTCTGGCGCTTTTTCTGCGGCACGCTGCCGGAAATAGCTGCTGCATGAAAACCGTTCGCGTTCAGCGTGCGTTCGATTTTATCGGTTGCAACCCGTGTATTGGCAAATACGATAACCCTGCCACTATTGAATTTACGTAAAATTCCAGCCAACAAAGACAGTTTTTCCTCATTTGCCGGATAATAAACCGATTGCTTTACATTTTCTGCTGTGACTTGCTCGGCCTCTGCCTTGAGCAATTCCGGCTCATTCATATGCTCGTAAGCCAGTTCCAGAACGCGTTGGCCCAAAGTGGCAGAGAACAACATGCATTGACGCTGATCTCGCTCAGGCAAACGCCGAAGCACGTAACGAATATCCTTGATAAATCCAAGATCAAACATCCGATCCGCTTCGTCAAGCACCATGATTTCAATCTGGTTCAGGTTGAATACCTTCTGTTTGAAGTAGTCAATAATCCTGCCCGGGGTACCAATAAGAATATCTACACCCGACAACAGCTGTTGCCGTTGCTTTTCGTAATCCACGCCACCGTAAGCCAGTCCCAATTTGAGCCCGGAATTTCCGCTCAGAAGTACTGCGTCTTTGTGAATCTGTAACGCCAGTTCACGGGTTGGTGCCAAAATCAGCGCCCGAGGTTGATGGGGCTCGGGACCCGCATCGCTTTGTAACAGTTTTTCCAGGATGACCAAAAGAAATGCAGCCGTTTTTCCGGTTCCTGTCTGGGCCTGTCCCGCCACATCTTTACCTTTCAGTGCAATGGGCAGGGTCAGGGCCTGAATCGGGGTACAATGTGTAAAACCCGCTTTTTGCAGACCTTGCATGACCGGAGGCGCCAGACCGAGGCTGTCAAAGGTCATATCACTGAGGGGATTCTTGCTATCAGTAGTTTTCATGTATTTTGTAACTCGTAATCCATCAGGCCCGGACCGGGCCTTCTGGTGGGTGGCAAAGTGATTGCCGGGCTTGAAAAATCAAGCAGGAGCCTTGATATCGTTAGGCGGTTCGGGTGAAATGAATGCCCTGTCTTCCAAAACGTCCTTATCCGGTTGTGCGGATCGCGATTTAGGGCCACGAAAGAAACCATATTAACCGCGCTACCCGCTACGCACCAGTGGCGTGGGCGCATGCGTAATTGGAGAATGATAATGAGCGAACATATTACACACGTGACTGACGGCAGTTTTGAGCAGGAAGTACTCGGCTCTGACGGCCCCGTTTTGGTCGATTATTGGGCTGAGTGGTGCGGCCCATGCAAGATGATAGCCCCAATTCTTGAAGAAATCGCCAGCGAATACAAGGGCCGGCTGAAAGTGGCCAAGATGGATATCGATTCCAACACGGCAACACCTCAGCAATACAGCATTCGTGGCATTCCGACCTTAATGGTGTTCAAGGATGGCAAGGTACAGGCCACCAAAGTGGGTGCGCTAACCAAGGGCCAGTTAAAGGCATTTCTGGACGAAGTAGTCTGAATCAGTCGTACGGGCGACTCCTGTACAGCAGGAGTTGATTCGAGCACATAATTTGTTGTTGGCTGAATTGTTGTCATGGTATTCCGGAATCAAATTCAGGCACCGTAATAACAGATGACTGGACGATGCAGCGCTATCGTGTTAGCTTATGGTCATCCAAGCCCGTAATTCCACACGGCGCCAAAGCATCCTTGATTTTCATAATTACAAGATAGAAGTACTCATTGGGTCCGGATTGTTTCCTGGCCAAAGCGATTTTGAATAATTAAACCTTCCTGTAAGCCCTTGATCGCTACAGGCACTCACGTTTATCAAAGATATTCCGGGTCTCACCGACCCGACTGAAAAGAACCTGACCTCCCCTTGACCCGAAAGACTCTCTAACTGAACTGAATCCATGAATCTGACTGAACTCAAACAAAAATCGGTTTCCGAATTACTGGAAATTGCCAACGAAATGGGTCTGGAAGGCGTAGCCCGTCAACGCCGGCAAGACGTTATTTTTTCCATCCTCAAAGCTCATGCCAAGCACGGCGAAGCCATTTTCGGCGATGGTGTTCTGGAAATTTTACAGGATGGCTTTGGTTTCCTGCGCTCAGCGGACAGTTCCTACCTGGCTGGCCCGGACGATATTTATGTATCACCCAGTCAGATAAGACGATTCTCTCTACGCACCGGCGACATGCTGACCGGCAAAATCAGGCCACCCAAAGACAGCGAGAGATACTTTGCGCTGCTCAAGGTACAGGAACTCAATTACGAATCACCCGATGCTGCCAAACAGAAAATTCTGTTTGAAAACCTGACCGCTGAATTTCCGCGCGAACAATTGCGTCTGGAGCGTGGAAATGGCAGCACTGAAGACATCACAGCAAGAATCATCGATCTGGTTGCACCCATAGGTAAAGGCCAGCGAGGCCTGGTGGTCTCTCCACCCAAAGCGGGTAAAACCATCATGCTGCAGAATATTGCCACCAGCATTCGCGCCAACAATCCAGACTGTAAAATGATCATTCTGTTGATTGATGAACGGCCTGAAGAAGTAACCGAAATGCAACGCTCTGTTGATGCAGAGGTGATTTCCAGCACCTTTGACGAACCCGCATCCAGGCATGTACAGGTTGCCGAAATGGTTATCGAACGTGCCAAACGTCTGGTGGAACACAAGATGGATGTTGTCATTCTGCTTGATTCCATTACGCGTCTGGCACGTGCGTACAACACCGTTGCGCCCTCTTCCGGCAAAGTACTGACCGGCGGTGTTGATGCCAACGCCCTGCAGCGTCCCAAACGATTCTTTGGCGCAGCGCGTAACGTGACCGAGGGTGGCTCACTAACCATTATTGCAACAGCAC
>CAZRTG010000016.1:0-31879 GCA_964602895.1 uncultured Wenzhouxiangellaceae bacterium | reverse complement strand
TGTAGGAGGCAGCCATGCTGTGGGAGGCAGCCATGCTGTGGGAGCGAGCCATGCTGTGGGAGCGAGCCATGCTGTGGGAGCGAGCCATGCTCGCGATTCAGCCTTATTTGTCGGCAGCATGGCTGCCTCCTACACGCCAACGCGGCTAATCCGAATCTGCTTCCTGCAATACCTGTGGTGCTGCGCGGATGATGCCGTGGCGAATATCCTTGCTCAATAAGGTTTTGGCATCCTCGGTAATTTCTTCGATGGTTTCGTCAAATTCCAGTTTCCCTTCCTCATTTACCGCCAGCACACCCAACTGCCGCAACAGGGCTATGAACTGGCGAAACAGGTTGCGATCGTAGAACTCGGGAGCATCGAATTTGCTCAACTGGTTGATGCGTTGTGCCGCCAGGGTACACAAGCGCTCAAGCTGGGATCGGGAGAGTACACCGGAGCCATTTTTGGCCAACACGGCGACAGTGATGTAATAGCGTTCAAAAGTTTGCAGCAGTGCATTACCCAGAATCTGCAACTGCGAAGCAGAGTCGGTACTGCCGTCAGCACGCTCCAGATAGCCAGGCAGTTTTGAGTCCACCAGCAATCCAGTCCGGCTAAACCAGACAATGGTGTCATTCAAGGCTTGTATGAATTGGTCTTCATCCCAGGGCAGGAACAGTTCATTCCTGAGAAAGGGGTAGAGGGCCAGCGCAATTCGTTCCAGCCTGCTGCGTTCTATGCGTCGGGCATTGAGGAAACAGGCAGCCACCAATGAAGGTACTGCCACCAGATGTGAAACATTGTTGCGAAAGTAAGTCAGCAATACAGCTTCTTCGGCCTTGACGGCAATGATCTCGCCCAAGGGATGTTCACGAATTTCCAGAACGCCCATTTCAATGCCATAGTGGATGATCTCATCCGAAGTTTTGACTGAATAGGCAACACGGTCGGAATAACGACAACTTTTCAACATCGCCAGGTACAGGTCCAGCTGGTCCCGCAACTCGACCCGGCCTAAAGCATGCTTGGGCGTGGCCAGCAGCACAACGGCCAGCAGATTGATGGCATTGACATGTGCGGCCTGGTTGATACCCGTCATGATCTGGTTGCCAAGCTGGTCAACCAATGCATTGAAGAAAGTAGGCTTGCTGTCCTCACCGGTTTGCTCACGCCAGTTGGGTTCGTGTTGTTCCAGCAATTTGTCCAGGAAGATGGGTTCAGCAAAACTCAGGTGTACCCGTCCATAGCGTTTACGCAAGATGCCAAACACCTTGAACAGGTCAAACAGGGACTCGGTTTTCTTTGGCTGGCCGGACAGTTCCGCAGTGTAGCTCTGGCCTTCAACCAGACGTTCATAACCGATATAAATGGGTTGAAACACGACTGGACGCGTCGGTGAACGCAGGTAACTGCGCACCGTCATGGACAGCATGCCGGCCTTGGGGTGCAGCAAACGCCCGGTACGGCTGCGGGTGCCTTCGATAAAATATTCCACCGAAGTGCCCTGCGCGAGGATGCGGCTGAAGTATTCGTTAAAAACGGCAGAGTAGAGCTTTTGTGAACGGAAACTGCGCCGCAGATAGAAGCCGCCGCCTTTGCGCACCAGTCGCCCAACCAGCGGCAGGTTCAGATTAATCCCGGCGGCCACGTGCGGGGGTACCAGACCCTGGTGATAAAGCACATAGGACAACAGCAAATAATCGATATGACTGCGGTGACAGGGCACATAAATCACTTCATGGTCCGGTGCAACATTCTGCAGTTCCTTGAAATGTTTGATGTCCACACCATCGTAGATCTGGTTCCAGAACCAGGACAGCGCCATGGACATGATGCGTACAAAGGAGTAGGAGTAGTCGGCAGCAATCTCGTAAGCATACTTGCGAGCCTTCTTCCAGGCTTTGTAGGTACTGCTCTTGTCCGCTCTGGCCTGATCGTCAATGGCCTTTTCTACTGCCGGACTCAGTAATATTCCGTCGATTACGGTACGCCGGTGTGACAGGTCCGGGCCAATAGCGGCGGTTTTGCTTTGTGCCAGTTTTACCCGTAACAGGCGTGAAGCTTTGCGCAGGCTGCGTGCCGCGCCCAGTTCTTCATCTGCCAGTTTGCGCAACGAGATGGGCTTGCCATACTGCACAAAGGTATTACGACCATTGACCAGGGTGCTGAACAAACGCCGCAATCGGCCGCCAATTTCCCAGGATTCGGAGAAAAATATTTTTGCCAGTCCGGTCTCGGTATCTGGCGCCCGCCCGACCAGAACCGTGACCGGTACGATCTGGACCTCGGGTTCCATGCCGGAACAAACGCGGTCGACCAGCAATTTGAGCATCTCGGAATGTTTACGCGTGGACTTGCGCTGGATCAGCAATCCCTCGTGACGCTGCATGGCGCAATAGGACCGCGACAGCTGACCGCTTTGCAATGGAATGGGCGTCAACGGTCGTGGCAAACCCAACTTACGGCAACTGTGATCGAGAATCAGGACGTTCGACAGGGCGTAAATATCGATGGCGTAGCAAACCGGGTGTTCGGTACTGATACCGAGATCGCTGATTGGGTCCGGCAAGCAGCGTGCTTTAACCCACCCATGTAAAACCCACTCCAGCAGCTCCAAAAAGCGGAGCTTGAAGTAAGCCAACAGGCCAATCCGGGGTGATTGATTGCTCATGCGCTCGGGGGACAGTCCTCTGTTTGGGACTAAAGATTCACCATTCTAACTTCGCAGTCACTATTTTTCGACTGTTTGGCAATGCAGGCAGATCAGCGGCCGGTCTCCCGTCAAAGTATGAGGTGCTAACGAGAGCTATCGGGTCGCGCGAGTCCTGCGTAAGACAAGCGCCCGCATCCGGGCAGCACAACACAGGAATAATTTGATGTGCTGTTACAGGAACCCCCGCTTGGTCAAGGGCTTCGTCCTCTTGAATTTGTCCTGAAAATAAGGCTTCTAAACACCTTAAAGGGCCCTGAACAGACGTAGAAACCTTTATTTACAACGGTTTGTGTAGGTCCGACCCTGCATCATTTTGTGCAGACTATTTCAGACCGGTTGATTCATATCAGTGCCACACCAAATTGGCAGGTGCATGATAGCCATTTTCATTTTGCCGAGGAGCCACCATGAGCCAGACTGAAGAGCAGCCTTTGTACACGCACTATTTGTTTGACGCCCGAGGTATAGCGCGACGCTTCCGGCATTCGGCGATCTTCGGTGCATTGGGTGCGCTTGAACCGGGCGAAGCCATGCGCTTTGTCAATGACCATGACCCGCTGCCGCTGCTGGATCAGATCCGTGACCGGTTCGATGAGCAAGTCGATATCGTCTATCGCCAGCGTGATCCGGGCGTGATTGTCATCGACTTTATTGTGGCGTCTTGAGATGGCCTTCCCCGCGTTTTTTGACCAGGCGCCCGTGCTGCAGATGCACGATGGGCTGGCACAATTGCTGGGTACTTCAACCGATGGAGTGATGGATTACCATTACACCGATGCGGTGCGCCTGGCGGGTCACTCCTGTCCTACCGTCGCCGGCGCCTGGCTGAGTGTGCGTGCCGGCTTGCAGGCACTGTATCCCGGAGAGGTCCCGCAACGGGGTGGCATCAGCGTCTATCTGGCGGATCGTGAGCACCATGGCGTCACCGGCGTCATCGCGCAGATCCTGACCCTGGTCACCGGCGCGACTACCGATAACGGATTCAAAGGTCTCGCAGGGCGCCATGCACGGAATAATCTACTGCATTATGCAGAACCCGGCGTGGATGGGGTACGCCTGCGTCGCAACGACGATGGCCGCACGGTCGAGGTGCAATTTGATCCTGGCACGGTGCCGTTCGACCCTGCCGTGGGAGCTCTGATGGCCGCCGTGGTGCATGATCATGCTGATGCTGCGCAACGCCGCCAGTTTGGCGAACTTTGGCAGGATCGGGTGCGTCGTCTGTTGTTGGAGCATGCCGACGATCCGGTGGTGATACGCGTACAGCATCTGCCACCCTTGGCCTGATCACCCATTATTCTCCAAAACCGACCCAAAAAAAATCCGGGCTGGCACGAAGGCAAACCCGGAAATCCGGCAGAGCCGGAGAGGATCGTTAACATTCTTTATTGGGCTTGTCGTTGCAGTCCACCGCTTTGTTTATTAGTTATTTTAATCAGTTACGGCTGTATCGTAATGTTGAAGATTAAGACTGTCAAGCCGAAATTAAAAAATTGGCAGAATTTTCCATAGGAGCAACCCATGCTGTAGGAGGCAGCCATGCTGCCGATCAGGCTGAATCGCGAGCATGGCTCGCTTGTATTATGGCTCGCTCCTACAATTGCACGCTTTGCCTGGGCTCGGGTACGGTTACGGCCCAGTCGAGATCGGTTCGCAGTCGCTCGGCCAAGGTGAATGCGGCCGTCTCCTCACCGTGCACCACAAAAGTCTGGGTTGGGGGTTTGCGAAATTTTGCAGCCCAGGCCAGCAGCGTCGCCTGGTCGGCATGCGCCGACAGTCCGCCGACCGTATGGACTGAGGCACGTACCGGAACGTCGTGGCCGAAAATGCGCACCTGCTTTGCACCCTCAACCAGCCTTCGTCCGAGCGTGCCCTGGGCCTGAAATCCGGTAATCAGGATGCTGCATTCGCGTCGCGGCAGGTTGTGGCGCAGGTGGTGTTTGATGCGACCGGCCGTGCACATGCCGCTGGCCGAAATGATGATGGCCCCCGTGTGCACCTGGTTCAAGGCCATGGATTCTTCCACGCTGGCGGTAAAGTGAAGGTAGGGAAGATCGGTGCCGAGTGCATGCCAGCCAGCGAGTTTCCGGGCATTCTCGTCGAAGAGTTCCAGGTGCTGCCGGGTGATTTGTGTAACCTTGGTGGCCATCGGCGAATCGACAAATACGTTCAGATTGCTCAGGCGGCCTTCGCGGCTTAGACGATGCAGGTGATAGATAACCTCCTGGGTGCGGCCAACGGCGAATGCGGGAACGATCACATTGCCGGTTTTCAGGGTGCGTTCGACGATTTCGATCAATTCATTTTCAGTGGCCGCCAGATCCTTGTGTTGCCGGTTGCCGTAGGTCGATTCGACAATCAGATAATCAGCGTCTTCAATCACCGTGGGGTCGCGCAGGATCGGTCGCCCTGGCTGGCCAAGGTCACCGCTGAACACCCATTTTCTTGTCCGATCACCTTCGCTCAACCAGACCTCGATGATGGCCGAGCCAAGAATGTGGCCGGCGTCGCGGAAGCGACAGCGCACACCAGTCCCGGGTACCAGCTCCTGATCGTAGTTGACCGACTGAACCTGTTCCAGGCTGTCCTGGGCATCTTGCCGGGTGTAGAGCGGTGTCAAAGTCTCGTTTTTGGTACGCGAGGACTTGCTGTAACGACGCGCCCGCTCGGCGTCCTTCTCCTGAATATAGGCGCTGTCGGGCAACATCACTTCGAGCAGCTCGGCGGTTGCAGCAGTAGTGTGAATCGGCCCGCGGAAACCGGCCCGCGTGAGCTTGGGCAACAGACCGCTGTGGTCGATATGGGCGTGGGTCAGCAGCACAAAATCAATGGACTGCGGATCGAAGTTGAACGGCTGATGGTTGCGCGCTGAAGCTTCGCGCCCACCTTGGATCATGCCGCAGTCGACCAGGAATCGGACATTTTCAGTCTCGATCAGAAAGCATGAACCGGTGACTTCGCGGGCTGCGCCAAGAAAGGTGATATTCATTTCGTACCTCCGTCGGATAACGAGATTAAAAGCCGCAGCCAGGCCAGATCGACGATGGTTTCGTTGGTCGCGACCCATGGTGGTTGGGTCGGCAGATGTTTACGGCAGTTAGTCACTGGATCTTCAAGTAAGATAGTAAGTAATTACTATCCTAACAGATCAAATAAATTGCGCAAGCAGCAAACCGACGAGCGTTGTTGTAGGAGGCAGCCATGCTGCCGACAAATAAGGCTGAATCGCGAGCATGGCTCGCTCCCACAGCATGGCTGCCTCCCACAGCATGGCTGCCTCCTACATCCAATTAACCCAATGGTCGGCAGCATGGCTCGCTCCCACTGCATGGCTGCCTCCCACAGCTTGGCTGCCTCCTACAGCAGTGCGCTTTGAATCTCTGCCTGGATGGCCTCTGCCGCGGCACACGGGTCCGCGGCATCGCGGATGGGACGGCCTACGACCAGGTAGTCGGCGCCGCTGCGGATGGCCTGTGCCGGGGTGACCACACGCTGCTGGTCATCCGCAGGCGCTTCGTCATTGAAGATCGGTCGTATACCCGGAATTACGGTAATCAGGGCGTGGTCGACTGATTCGCGCAGGGCGGGCACTTCCAGACCTGAGGAAACCACGCCATCACAACCCAGCGCCAAAGCACGGCGGGCACGGGACAGCACCAGCGTACGGGCATCGCATTGGAAGCCGAGGTCGTCCAGATCACCCTGATCCAGGCTGGTCAATGCTGTAACCGCCAGTATTTGCATATCGCCCTTGGCTGCAACGGCTGCGCGCAACATGCTGTCATTGCCATGAATGGTGCAAAAATCCACACGGTGACGAGCCAGTTGACGCACTGCGGCAGCCACCGTGGCCGGTATGTCGAACAGCTTCAGGTCGGCAAATACCTTCTTGCCCTGATCGCGCAACTCCGCTGCCAGTTCGAAATAACTGCCGGAGAGGAAAAACTCCAGGCCCAGTTTGTAAAACTCCACCGAGTCGCCCAACTGTTTGATCAGCTTTCTGGCTTGTCCGGCATCGGCTACGTCCATGGCGAAAATCAGTCGTTCGCGGGCCGGGATGTGGTGTTTGATGGGTAAGTTCATGCGGGTCCTGGGGCTTAGGTGCCGGCTTTGCTGGCCATGGCTGGATCATCGTATTCAACAATAAAATCGCGAATCATGCCAGCCACGCGTTCTGGCTGTTCCATATGGAAGTGATGGCCGCCTTCAATCAGTACCTGTCGTCCGTCGCTCAGGGCTTCAAGCCTTTGTTGATATTGATTTTCGCGAACAAAACGCGACAACGGTGTGGCAATCAATGCCAGGGTGGGTGCTTCAATGTGGCGGAATATATCCAGCACCTGATCGTCACAGAAATACACCGGAGAAGGCCAGTATAACCGTGGGTCGTAGCTCCATCCGAAGCCATTGTCTGTTGACTGTATCGAGCGCTCGACGATCCATTTGGCAGCCGCAGGGCTGAGATCGGAAACGTCAAGTCGCGCCTGGATCATGTCTTTGACCGATAAATAGGTTTTGCGAGGTCGTGGTGCACTGCGCGTAGCGGTCATGCTGCGGCGCAACCGCTCTGCCGTTTCAGAGGGCTGGTTGGAGAGGGGCCCCAACGCATCAATCAGGGTCAGGCTTCGTACCTGGTCAGGCGCAGCCGCAGCGAATACGGAAGCAATCGCAGCGCCCAGCGAATGGCCTATCAGGTGGCAGGATTTCCAGCCCAGGGCGTCAAGAGCTGCCTGGATGTCCCACATAAATTCAATCGCATAGTATTTCGCGGAAGCATGGCGGTGCTGAGAATGACCGTGTCCGGGCCAGTCCAGGGCGACCAGGTTGAGATGGTCCAACAAGGGGGCCAGGGGCGCAAAGGACGCGGCATTGTCCAGCCAGCCATGCAGGGCCAATACCGGTATGCCTTCAGGGCTGCCCCATTGCAGTGCGGCCATTTCCAGGTGCGGGGTTTTGAGTTTGATTTCCTGCATCAGAATCGCCTGGGTCGCTCAGCGGGCTTCGAGATTGGCGTAGGCCAACACCAGCCACTTCGTGCCGGCGTTGGAGAAATTTACATGCACACGGGTGTGCTCACCCGAACCTTCAAAGGCCAGAACCGTGCCTTCACCGAATTTGCGGTGCTCTACGCCCTGGCCGAGGCGGAAGGGCCATTCCTGGCCTTTGATAGGCCTGACTTTGGCCACAGCAGCAGGCCGCGAGGCGGGTACCCAGGGCCGGCTTTGCGCCACACGCGGGCGGATTTCCTGCAGGCATTCAGCGGGTAGCTCGTCGATAAAACGGGAAGGGCGGCTGTAGTTTTCGCTGCCGTGCATGCGTCGTACCTCAGCGTAACTCAGTACCAGGTGTTCGCGCGCACGGGTAATGCCCACGTAGCACAGGCGGCGTTCTTCCTCGAGCCGGCCACCGGCTTCCTCAATGGAGCGCGAATGTGGAAACAGACCCTCTTCCATGCCCACCAGAAATACCAGCGGAAACTCCAGACCTTTGGCCGAGTGCAAGGTCATCAGCTGCACGCAATCGTCCCAGTTCTCTCCCTGGGTTTCACCCGCTTCCAGCGCTGCGCGGCTGAGAAACGATTGCAGTTCATTCATGCCGACATCGGCATCTTCGGCGGGCAGAATAAATGAGTCGGCCGCATTCACCAGTTCGCGCAGGTTCTCCACGCGGGTTTCCATGCGCTCACGCGGTTCTTTTTCATAGGCTGAAACCAGCTTGCTGTCGTCAATGACGCCCTGCATCTGGTTACCCAGGGACCAGTCCTTCATGCGCTCCTGCATGCTGTTGATCAGGTCGACAAAGGCCTGCACCGCTCCGGCAGCCCGGGCCGGCAGTTTTTGCTGTTGCAAACAGGCATTGATGGCGTGCCACAGGGTCACGCCTGCTTCACGTGCCTGGATGCGCAACTCGGTAATGGTCTTGTCGCCAATGGCCCGGGTGGGTTTGTTGATGACGCGTTCCAGTGCGGCATCATCGTGCGGGTTCTGCAAAAGGCGCAGATAAGCCAGTGCATCTTTGACTTCCAGCCGCTCGAAAAAGCGCTGGCCGCCATAAACGCGGTAAGGAATGCTTTCACGCAGCAAATATTCTTCAAACAAACGTGATTGTGCCGTGGTGCGATACAGGATGGCGGTGTCTTCTGCCTTGCGCCCCTGGTCCAGCCAGCGGCGGATCTGTTCGACCACAAAGCGTGCTTCGTCCTGTTCGTTATAGGCGGCATAGACCTGGATGGCAGCGCCTTCTTCGTCGGCAGTCCACAACTTCTTGCCCATACGGCTCGTGTTGTGGGCGATCAGCGCATTGGCGGCTTCAAGAATATTGCCGGTGGAGCGGTAGTTCTGTTCCAGCTTGATGGTGGTCACATCGGGAAAATCACGTACAAAACTCTGTATGTTCTCGACCCTGGCGCCGCGCCAGCCGTAAATCGACTGGTCATCATCGCCGACCACAAAAACCTTCCCGGTATTACCGGCCAACATGCGCACCCAGGCGTACTGGATGGCATTGGTGTCCTGGAACTCGTCGATCAAAAGGTGCTGCAAACGTCGCTGGTAATGCTGCAGCACCTGCGGTTGCTCCAGCCACAGCTCGTGGGCACGTAACAACAGTTCGGCAAAATCCACCAGCCCGCCACGTTGGCAATACTCTTCATAGCGGTGATAGATGTTGACCCAGGCCGCAGTGGTGGGGTGGTCCATGTGTTCGATATGACGCGCGCGCTCACCCTCGTCCTTGCGGCCGTTGATGAACCATTGCGCCTGCCGCACCGGCCATTCCGATTCGTCGTAACCTTCTTCGCGCAGAATACGCCGCAACAGGCGCTGCTGGTCGTCGGCATCGAGGATCTGGAAATTTTCCGGCAATCCGGCCTCTTTCCAGTGCATGCGCAACAGGCGATGGGCGATGCCGTGGAAAGTCCCTATCCATAGCGGTCGGGTGGAAATGCCCAGCAATTTGCCCGCACGCTCGCGCATCTCGCCAGCCGCTTTGTTGGTAAAAGTAACGGCCAAAATACCTAAAGGCGATACATGCCCCACCTGGATCAACCAGGCCAGCCGGTGCACCAGCACACGGGTCTTGCCGGAACCGGCACCGGCCAGCACCAGTACATGACCTTCCGGGGCGGTTACGGCCGCACGTTGCGGGTCATTGAGCTCGTCCAGCAAGTGGGAAACATCCATCAGTTTGACTCTTCAGGCTGTGCGTCAGGCAGCTTTTGTCGTTCACGGGCAATGGCGCGGTAGCCAATGTCATGGCGGTAAAAAGCACCTGGCCAGTGTATGCGTGCACAACTTTGGTAGGCTGCCATTTGTGCTTCGGCTACAGTCTCACCCAAAGCGCATACACTCAGCACGCGTCCTCCGGCGGTGACGATGCCGGTTTCGGCCATCGCGGTGCCGGCCTGGAAAATTTTCACGTGATCCGGAAATTCAAGGTCCAGCCCGCTGATCAACTCACCTTTGCCATAACGACCCGGATAACCTTCTGCCGCCATCACCACTGCCAGGCTGCAGCGCGAATCCCACTGAGTGCTGGCAAGGTGCAATTCGCCATCCAGGGCGGCCAGGCACAGCCGGGGCAAATCGGACTGCAAGCGCTGCAGGATGGGCTGGGTTTCGGGGTCACCGAAACGGACGTTGAATTCGATCACCTTGGGCTCACCTGCAGGCGTGATCATCAGCCCGGCGTACAAAAAGCCGGTGAACGGATGGCCATCCGCCACCATGCCTTCAATTACCGGTTGAATGATTTCGCGCATGATCCGGTCGTGCAAAGCGGCATCCACCACCGGTGCCGGCGAATAGGCGCCCATGCCGCCGGTGTTCGGGCCTTTGTCGCCATCGCCCACCGCTTTGTGATCCTGTGAGGTGGCCATGGCCAATGCATGTTGGCCATCTGCCATCACGATGAAACTGGCTTCTTCGCCCGTCAGAAACTCTTCGATCACCACCCGATGTCCGGCTGATCCAAAGACATTGCCAGCCAGCATATCCAGCACCGCCGCTTCGGCTTCGGCAACGGTTTGCGCCACTACCACACCTTTGCCGGCAGCCAGACCGTCGGCTTTCACCACTATGGGTGCACCCTTATCGCGTATGAACTGTATGGCCTGGGTGACATCCGTGAACTGGTCAAATGCTGCGGTTGGAATGCCGTGACGCTGCATGAACTGCTTGGCAAAGGACTTGGAGCCTTCCAGTCGGGCGGCGGCAGCCGACGGGCCAAAGCAGGCCAGGCCGGCGGCCTGGAATTGATCGACAATGCCCATCACCAGCGGATCTTCCGGGCCGATGAGGGTGAGGTCTATGGCGTGTTCACGGGCAAAGCGCAGCAAACCGTCGAGGTCGTTGGCAGCCAGTGCCACGTTTTCAACGCCCGCTTCGGTAGCGGTACCGGCATTGCCGGGCGCGACAAATACTTTTTTGACCTGTGGCGATTGCGCGCACTTCCAGGCCAGTGCGTGTTCCCGCCCGCCACTGCCTACAATCAATACCTGCATCATTGTGTCTCTTTTTACCACCCCTATGAAAACTCTGATTTATTCAGAGTTTCCTTGGCACATGGATGTGCCAACATTTTCAATGATTGTAAATCATTGAAAATGAGGCCAAACAAAAACCACGCTTTTTGTTTGGCGTACTCTGATAATTCATGGATGAATTATTCAGAGCTTCTCTATGGTACCGAACCCGATGGTACCGAACCCGATAGTACCGAACCCGGGCCGGAATAAGGACCGGGATCAGTGTCGGAAATGCCGCACGCCGGTAAACACCATGGCCATGCCGTGTTCGTCGGCAGCTGCAATCACTTCCTCATCCCGCATGGAACCACCCGGGTGAATGATGCTGGCGATGCCCGCTTCGGCTGCGGTGTCCGGGCCGTCCCGGAACGGGAAAAAAGCATCGGAGGCCATGGCGCTGCCGCGCAGCTCAAGCCCGGCGTCAGCGGCTTTCCAGCGTGCAATCCGGGCCGAATCCACCCGGCTCATCTGCCCGGCACCTATACCCAGGGTCTGGCCTTTTGCGGCATAAACAATGGCGTTGGATTTCACCATGCGGGCCACTTTCCAGGCGAACATCAAGTCCAGCCATTCCGCTTCGGTCGGTTGCCTTCGGCTGACCACTTTACATTCTTCCGGTAACACGATGCGGCTGTCGGCCGTTTGCACCAACAAACCACCGGCCACCCGCTTGACGTCCAGCTGCGGTATCAAACCATTTCGCGGCAACTCCAGTACCCGGGCATTGGGTTTGGCCGCCAGGGCCGCCAGAGCTTCGGGTGTGAATGAAGGTGCCAGTATGACCTCGACGAACTGTTGTCCGATTAAAGCCCGGGCACAGTCGCCATCCACCGTCCGGTTGAAGGCAATCACACCGCCAAAAGCAGAGGTCGGGTCAGTGGCAAAGGCGCGTTGATAGGCGTGCAGTGCTGAATCGGCTGTTGCCACACCACAGGGGTTGGCGTGTTTGACGATCACACAGGCGGCGGCATCAAACTGCATGGCGCAAGCCCAGGCCGTATCGGCATCGGCAATGTTATTGAAGGACAACTCCTTACCCTGCAATTGGTGGGCCTTGGCCAGGCCTTCAGGACCGCGTTCGGGGCCGTCTGCGGAATTCGTGACGTCACGGTACCAGGCCGCGTGTTGGTGCGGGTTCTCGCCGTAGCGCAAATCCATGATTTTGCTGTAACACTGGTTCAGTTGTTGGGGGAACTCCAACTGGCCGCCTGCCGGCTCCAGAGCAGACAAATAATTGGCAATGGCACTATCGTATTGGGCAATCCGGTTGAATGCGGTGATGGCCAACTCAAAGCGGAAGTCATCGCTGAGTTCGCTCTTGCCGCGCTTGAGTTTGGCCAGTACCCGGGCATATTGATCGGGGCTGGTGACCACCGCAACCGAGGCATGATTCTTCGCCGCAGAGCGCACCATGGCTGGCCCGCCTATATCGATATTCTCAATCGCCTCTTCCAGGCTGCAGTCTGCTTTTGTCGTGACTTCCTCGAAGGGATATAAATTGATCACGGCCAGGTGGATGCGAGGAATGTCCTGTTGTTTCATTACCGCATCATCGACTCCGGCACGACCCAACAGGCCACCGTGAATTCGGGGATGCAGGGTCTTCACACGCCCGGCCATGATCTCCGGGAAACCGGTGTAGTCGGACACTTCGGTGACGGGAATACCGGCCTCGGCCAGGGCACGTGCCGTGCCACCCGTGCTCAACAGGCCAAAGCCCAGTTCGTGCAATTGGCTGGCAAGGTCGAGCAAGCCGGTTTTGTCGGAAACACTGATCAGCGCCCAGCGTTGATCCTCGGGCGAGTGTTTATTCATGTTCTTGTCTTCCGGCGAAAGGCGGGCATCAAGGCTAAACCCTGAAGGGTGCAAACCCGCTGCATGCCGTACGAATGCGCCAGGTCATGTTTGGCCGATATGGGTTTGGCCGAAACGGGCTTAGCCGAATCGGCCATTACTTACCGGAATATCGTACCGGTTCAGTTTGGTGCGTAAGGTGTTGCGGGTGATGCCGAGTATGCGTGCGGTTTGCGATTGGTTACCGCCGGTATAGCGCAACACTTCCTCAATAAGCGGGGGTTCTACTTCAGACAATAAGGTCTGGTAAAGACTCTCTGCCTGACAATCACCCATGTCTTCGAGGTAACGTCGTATCGCAATTTGTACTTTTTGCCTTAGCGGGATGCTGTAATCAGTTTCTATGGCCATCTTTTTTCTAGTCGTTTCTATGTTTTCTGGAAGCGAATCGGTTTCGCTCCGGGGCTGATACCCTACCACAAAGACCATACGATTTGCGTACCGCACGGAAGCAAAATTGATGGCTTGGTTATGCATCAAAAAAATTCGAGCTCGAAGCCAACGGCACGCTCACCCGGGTCGAGCATTTCCAATGAAAAGCGCAAAAACGCACCAGGCGTCATACCGCCACGCATGGTGCTGGTGCTGGTCAGGTAATCGGTGGGACGGAAACGCCGTTCGCTGATGACTTCGCTATTGATATCAAACAGACGCACCTGAATTTCGGGATAAGCCTGAGCCTGTTGCGCACGGTTGACGATGGTGGCGTTGAGCAGCAAAACCCGCGGCCGCAGTGGATGGCTGAGCATTTCGCGGTTTACCAGCTCAATGCTGGATGTGTCGCGGAAGGGCTGTTGCGGCGGTGTGTCCCGTATACCCAGACGCACCAGCGTTTGATTCAGCGTATCGGAATGGATGTCGATTTTGCCGAAATAGACGCCCACCGAAAAGACACTGCCCAAAACCAGCATCAGGCCCAGTGTGATCCACCCCACACGCAGCCACGCGCTTTTGCTGTCGGGAGCGTCCGGCAGTTCCGCCGGATCGGCCAGCAAAGCGGCTTCTTCGGGAGAGATCTCGACCTGGTCGGGCTGTTCCAACGCCACCCCACCACCCAAGGTCGGTGGTTCGCCATGTTCAACGGCCGGTTCACCCGCATGGGGCCACTCATCGAACAGACCATCCAGTGCATTGGCCAGCTTTTTGCATCGTCCACAACGATATTGACCCCTGGCGCGTGACAACAAAACGGCATTGACCGGGTGAACGGTATGGCAACCCTGGCAGCGGGTGTACATGATGACTAGTTCACTCCTCTGGCACCTTGCACATGCTCAGGGCTGTTCGTTTTGATCGCGGGTGACCAGATAGTTGTAACGTTCCAGATCAGCCGCAAACTTTTCCCGCGTTGCCTGTTCGCGTTGCCGGATCTGTTCCATATCCAGGTCATTGGCCGCCATTTTACGCTTCATGCTGGCTATGGATTTGATTTCTTCGGGGGGTATGGCCACGCCTGCTCGCTGCCGGTCAGCCAGTTCTTTGAGGGTGCCGGCATAAGCAGTTTCCAGGCTTTTGCGCGAGGTGGTCAACAGGTTGGTATCGTACGCCAGTTGGCGAACTTCTACTTCCAATGCATCTTCTATTTCATCCGCAGAATGGTAACGCAGCACCAACAGGGCATCCTGTTGCTGTTGCATTTCCTGGTCGGAATATCGGGGCTCGGGACGTTGCATGCCGGATTTGTCTCGCGGTAGCTCATCTTTGGGTTGCTCTTTCACCGCTTCGGGTTTGGGTGGCGGTGGTACCAGACTGATATCGGTTTCGCGGGTCAGGCCCTGATCATCCAGAACATCGGCTTTCTTGTCCTTGAAATCAGGTGGCAGGGATTCGGTGTAGTGCACATTGCCTGCCTCGTCTACCCAGCGGTAGACCTTCTCCTTGGTTTGTTTTTGCGCAAAAGCACTATTGACTGAAACAGCCAGCAAGGCTGTCAGACAGAGGGCTATCCAGGTTTTCATATCAAGCATCCCTTTAAACGTCCCATTGAATGTTCCAGTTGAATGTTGTGGCAATCTTTATTCAGGTACCAAAACGTTCACGATAGTTGTGCATTGCATCGAGGTCGATGCCGTCGATCTGTTGTGACTGCAGGTAACGCAACAGATCATCCAGACTGGCGATGGCAATACAGGGTATGCCGAACTCGGCCACCACTTCCTGTGCGGCAGAACGCCTTGCCTGGCCACGTTCCTGCCGATCCAGTGCGATGGCAACGCCGGCAGGTTCTGCACCCGCAGCGCGAATGAGGTCGATGGACTCGCGCACCGAGGTGCCGGCTGAAATGACGTCATCAATGATCAGCACCCGGCCCGTTAAGGGTGCTCCGACAATGATCCCGCCTTCGCCGTGATCCTTGGCTTCTTTGCGATTATAGGCATAAGGGTAATTTCTTTGCCGCTGGAACAGCGCCACTGCTGTTGCTGCTGCCAGTGGAATGCCTTTGTAGGCCGGGCCAAACAGCATGTCGAAGGATAGCCCTGAATCGCAAATCGCTGCGGCATAGCAGTCGGCCAGAATGGCCAGCGATTCGCCATCATCAAAGCCACCGGCATTGAAGAAATAGGGACTGATACGTCCGGATTTGAGAGTGAACTGGCCGAAGCGCAGATTGCCCTTGGCCAATGCGAGTTGGAAAAACCTTGATTTGTAGTCGTTCATTCGGCTTTTATCGAAGAGTCCATTCCTGATGGGGGCATTATATCCACCACCGTGTCTTACGGCCATGACAGCTGCCAGGACAACACGCATAGGACTTCATGAAGTCGGAGTTCATGACAGTCGCAGGCCGGGCAGGTATGCTGACGCGCAGATTCAAATGGCCGAGCCAAGACCAGGTTAACAGGAACAGTATGAGAATTATTTCGCTTAATGCCAACGGTATACGTGCTGCCGCGCGCAAGGGTTTTTTTGACTGGATGCATGCACAGGAAGCGGATGTGGTTTGTATCCAGGAAACCAAGGCACAGGAAGCGGTGCTTGCCGACCCGGTGTTCTACCCGGAGGGTCATCATTGCTATTACCACGATGCCATTAAACCCGGGTACAGCGGAGTGGCCATTTACAGCCGCCACGAACCGGATCGGGTGCAGCACGGGCTGGGGACCGAAATCATGGACAGCGAAGGACGTTGGCTGCAGGCTGATTTTGGTAATCTGTCCGTGATATCGCTGTACCTGCATTCCGGCTCCAGCAGTGAAGCGCGTCAGGAGGTGAAGTATCAGGCCATGGACTGGTTGATGCCACGGTTGAAGAAAATGGCCAAAGACGGACGCGAGTACATCATCTGCGGCGACTGGAATATTGCCCACAAAAACATCGATCTGAAGAACTGGCGGGGTAACCAGAAGAACTCCGGATTTCTGCCGGAAGAACGTGCCTGGCTGGATACGCTGTTTGATAAAGCCGGCTGGGTAGATACCTTCCGCAAACTGGATCAGCGCGAAGAGCAGTACACCTGGTGGTCCAATCGTGGCCAGGCCTGGGCCAACAACACCGGGTGGCGGATTGATTACCACATCAACACGCCAGGCATCGCTGCGTTGGCCCGCTCGGCTGCGATTTATAAGGACGAGCGCTTTTCGGACCATGCACCTTTGACATTGGACTACGATTACGACCTGGTCGCGGCCAAAAGCGCGTGAGCGAGGCCGTCATTCAAAGAAACTGGAAGGAGATACTGTTTAACCGGCGCATGCTGGTGTGTCTGTTCATTGGCTTTACTTCCGGCTTGCCTTTGTATGTGCTGATTCAATTGGTGCCGGCCTGGCTGCGCATCAATGGCATCGACCTGGCCACCATTGGTCTGTTCTCGCTGGTTGGGCTGCCCTATACCTGGAAATTCCTGTGGTCACCCATCATGGATCGCTACAAGCCGCCCTTCCTGGGCCGGCGGCGTGGCTGGGCTTTGATTACGCAGGTTTTGTTGCTCATCAGCATTGGACTGATGGGCCAGTTCGATCCGGCCGAATCGTTGCGTGCCATCGTGGTACTGGTTTTTCTTGTAGCGCTGTTTTCAGCCAGCCAGGACATCGTCATTGATGCCTACCGGCGTGAGTTGCTGGCCGACGATGAGTTGGGCACGGGCAATTCCCTGTTCGTCAATGCATACCGCATCGCCTCGCTGGTGCCCGGTGCACTGGCATTGATCCTGTCGGACCATTTGCCCTGGTCGGCTGTGTTCTGGATCACCGGCGCCTTTATGCTGGTGGGCGTTGTAACCACCCTGTACATCGGCGAAGTGAGTGATGATTCATTGGCACCGCACAGCTTACGCCAAGCCGTGATTGATCCGTTTGTGGAGTTTTTCCGGCGCGACGGTATCGATGGGGCGTTGCTGATTCTGGCTTTCATGTTTCTGTACAAGCTGGGCGATAACATGGCCACCGCATTGGCCACGCCGTTTTATCTGGACATGGGCTTCAGCGCGACCGAAATCGGTTCCATCGCCAAGGTAGCGGCGCTGTGGTCTTCGATTGCCGGGGCCATTGTGGGTGGGTTGGCCATGTTGAAACTGAGCATCAACCGGGCTTTGTGGTTATTCGGTGGTGTGCAACTGGTGACCATTCTGGGTTTTGCCTGGTTGAGTACCATGGGCCATTACCCGTTGGGCCTGTTCGCAGTGGTCAGTGCCGAATATTTTGGAGTGGGTCTGGGTACCGTCGCACTAACAGCCTATATTGCACGTGAAACCAGCCGTGCATTTACTGCCACTCAGTTTGCGCTGTTTACCAGTCTGATCGCCGTGCCGCGTACTTTCGCCAATGCCAGCACCGGCTATTTGATCAATTGGATGGGTTACACACACTTCTTTTTGCTGTGCACACTCGCCACAATTCCCGGCATGTTGTTGCTGTTCAAAGTAGCGCCCTGGAACAAGAAATAGCCTTGTTGTAGGAGCGAGCCATGCTGTGGGAGCGAGCCATGCTCGCGATTCAAGCCGGTCGGCAGCATGGCTGCCTCCTACATTAAGCGAGCCATGCTGTGGGAGCGAGCCATGCTCGCGATTCAGCCTTATTTGTCGGCAGCATGGCTGCCTCCTACACCCGATTATTTCAATGTCGGTCGCGCACCTCAAAACCAAAGGGTAATAAGGCCAGTCGCGTCATTTTCAGGTGTTGTGCAGCCAGCGGCAGGCCGATAATGGAAATGGCCAGAATCAGTGCAACCAGCAGATGAAACACGGCCAGTTCCAGGCCGGGTAAAATGATCCAGATGAGGTTCATGATCACTGCCAACGCGCCACCGGGCGGTTCTTTTTCCCTCACTTCGCGTCCAAAAGGCCAAAAAGCCAGTTCGGCCAGTTTGAAACACTGGATGCCAAAAGGGATGCCAATAATGGTGATGCACAGCAGGATGCCGCCCAGCACATAGGCGATCACCACCACAAAGCCACCCAGAATCAGCCAGGCGATGTTCAGTATGAAATTCATTTCATTCTCCTGTTTGTAGGAGCGAGCCATGCTGTGGGAGGCTACCTTACTGTAGAAGGTAGCCATTCTGTGGGAGGCAGCCATAATGTGGGAGCGAGCCATGCTCGCGATTCTTTGTGCCCTATCGGCAGCATGGCTGCCTCCCACAGCATGGCTCCCACATTATGGCTGCCTCCCACAGCATGGCTCGCTCCCACATTATGGCTGCCTCCTACCGTGTAATCAGCTTGATCAATTCTTCCGGAGATTTCCAGTCCCTGCCGCACACGAATCGGGGCAGGAACCAGATGTTGTCGTCCTTGGTCACCGAGTGGGGTTCGGTTGAAAAGCCAGCCCGGAATTGGTGCCTGGATTGATGCCCGGGCATATATTCCTGCAACATGTAGTCGCTGGCTTGTCCCCAGGGGTAGGCAAACAGGGTTGGACGCAGTCCATTGAGTTTCTGCTGGATAAAGTCGCCGGCTTGCGCCACCTGTGCGTCGCAGTCTGTGACGTTGTCGATGGCAGTAAAGTCCCCTTTGATCTGGTCTTGCTGGGCTACTTTGTCCAGCGCCGGGTGGTTGTGGTCCCAGCTGTGACATTCGATGCCCATCAAGCCGGACGTCTGTGCTTCCAGCCACCATTCATCGCCCCACCAGCCTTTGCCAACCATGCCCTTGATGTCCAGCTCATTGCGTGAGTCGGGACAACTGATAACAAAACTGGTGGCGCAAAGCCCCGGTTGTGCCGCACCCACTTCGTCCGCAAAATCACGCAGGATATTGAACATGCTGCGCTGCATGCCGAGGCTGGGATGATCGAGGTCGTGGTAGTCAAACCAGGTGCCGTCATCCAGGCTGATCGCCACCGTGTTGTGCATATCAGCATCAGCCATCAGCCCCTGGTGCCAATCCACGACCTGATTGAGTGGCACAATGCGCCAGCCTGATAAGTGCAGCTGTCGTAAGTCCTGATTCAGGGCGATATGGTCATTACCAACGTATTCGTTGCTGTCCAGGTTCAGGGAGTGATAAGCCAGTACCGGTATGCGCAAAACCATGTTCTCCAGGATTCATGAAGTTCTGAATAATGCCATCCCGGCATTACAAAGTCGCGAGCATGGCTCGCTCCTACTGTAGGAGGCAGCCACGCTGCCGATCATTATCCAAATCGCGAGCATGGCTCGCTCCTACAATAAGGGGCGCTGCCGACCATTACCCAAGAAAGCTCAGGCCGGTTCGAAAATGTCGCCCAATAAAACCGGTTGGTTGGCACCCGTGATGGGAGGCGTGTCCTGCAGCGTTTGGGCCAGCCGCTCGCGGGCCAGCCAGGCGAACAGGATGCCTTCTACCCAGTCCGGGTCCAGGCCGACCTTATGCGTGGTTTCAACGGCTTTGTCGGGCAGCAGGCGACGCAAGCGCTGCAGCAAGTCCAGATTGTGTGCACCGCCGCCGCAGACCAGAACTTCATCGGCGCCGCCAAAGCGCACTGCATCGGCAATCGAATAAGCGGTCAGTTCGCTCAGCGTCGCCTGTACATCGCACAAGTCGGTATGGCTGGTGGACTGCTCCAACCGGTGGGCATTCAAGCCGCTTTCCAGCCACACCTCATTGAAGTACTCAACCCCGGTACTTTTGGGTGCCTTGCGATTGAAGTAGGGGTCATCCAGCAGGCGGTCCAGTAACAAACGATCCACCTTGCCGCCCGCCGCCCATTGTCCGCTGGCATCGTAATCCTTGCCTTGATGCTTCCTGATCCAGCTGTCCAGCAGGCAGTTGCCCGGGCCTGTGTCGTGGCCTGTTACCGAGCCGTTGGCATGCAACAATGAAATATTGCTGATCCCGCCGATATTGACCACCGCGCGTATGCCGCGATCAGGCATCAGCAAGGCCTTGTGCAGTAACGGTGCCAACGGTGCGCCCTGGCCACCCGCTGCCACATCGGCCTGACGAAAATGCCCTATGGTTGGAATGCCCAGTAAATCCGCCATGCGCTGCGGATCGCCGAGTTGAATGGTTTCCGGGTCGGGAAAAAACGGATGGTGCCAGACGGTTTGGCCGTGTGAGCCTACAGCAGAAATTTCTTCTGCCCGGACAGCCGCTTTCTCCAGCAGGCCCCAGGCTGCCAGTGCAAAAAACTCAGCCAGTTCCCGGTCAAGTCGCTGCAAAGAGGCATGGTCCGGGCGCGCGCGCCTGTCGATCAAATCCTTGAGGTCTTTGGCCAGTGGCGCCGAGTAGCTGACGCACAGCGAGGCCAGCAGTTTTGGTTGTTCTTTGTCAAAGCGGACCAGAACGGCATCCGCGCCATCCCGGCTGGTACCCGACAACATACCGATAAAAAGGGCTGCAGTGGAACTCAATCCCGACTCGCGTACAGCGATGCTGACTCCAGCCGACTGAGTTGGGTCAACACGGGTGCTGCCCCATGCCTGAAGCTGACCAGCATATCGCCCTGCAGAGGCTCTACTTTGGGCAAGGGGACGGTACGCGGATTGCGGTGTACGCCGTTGAGCAGGAATTCATAATGCAAATGCGGGCCGGTCGCCAGGCCGGTAGCGCCGACATAACCAATCACCTGGCCCTGTTTGACTTTCTGGCCCGGATTCACGGCCTTTTTGGAGAAATGCAGGTACTTGGTTTCAATACCGTTGGCGTGCTTGATAAACACATGATTGCCGTTCGCTGAAGAATAGCCGGCGCGCGTGACCACGCCAGCACCCGCGGCATAAACCGGTGTGCCGGTTGGCGCGTAATAATCGATGCCGTTATGCGGCCGTATGCGTTTGAGCACCGGGTGCATGCGCTTGGGATTGAACTGGCTGCTGATGTAAGAAAAATTCAGTGGTGCGCGCAGGAAGGCTTTTTTCATGTTGCGGCCGTCCGGCGCGAAATATTCAGCCACCTCGCCGTTATCGAACCAGATCGCCTGAAAACGTTCGCCCTGGTTGATAAAAGTGGCACCCAAAATGCGGCCATCGCGCAGGAATTCGCCATCACGAAAGATTTTTTCATAGACGAGAAAAAAGCGGTCCCCCGCACGAATGTCCTGTACAAAATCGATATCCCAGCCGAATATATTGGCCAGATCCATGGTTTTGGCATCGGTCAGACCGGCATCTTTACCCGCCATGAACAGGGAAGAGCTGATGACCCCCTGGGTTTCCAGAACTTCGGTGTACATCTGCCGTGGTTGGCTGTCGGCAAACAACTCTCCCTGTACCTGGCGTACCAGCAGGTAGCGGTCTTCGCCTACCGGATAACGCATTTCCAGCAATCCGCCGGCTTCATCCCGTTTGAAGTCGAACACATCGCCTATGCGGATTTTGGTCAGGCCTTTGCAATCCTCATTCAATTCCAAAATGCGATGCAACAAAGCCACTTCGAACCCTTGCTGGCGGAAGATGGTATCCAGGTTTTGTCCGCTTTTAACCGTGACGCTGTCCCAGTTATCGGTATCAAAGTCCTGACTGGCAGTGGTTACAGTGCTGGCGAGTTCGATTTCTTCTGCTGAACGCTCGGGCAGGGTAATATCAATAATCTGCGTGGAAAGGGGTGAGGTATCGGGTTCGTTTTCAGCCAGCAGGCCCCAGATCGTGCCGGTCAAAATCAGGGAAGCAGCGAACAGGATGGCTTTTTGCCGACGCGGTCTCGAAAAAATCCTGAAAAATCCTGCAAAAACCTGCGCTTCTTTTTTCATAACGTGTCGCTTGTGGAGTTAAGGCCTTTGTGTTCGCCCTGGCGATAGGCCCGTATACAGTATCGGCAGGCCGGGTTGGGGTCAAATGGTTTGGATCGAAAATTCGGCTGGAGGCTTGAGCCGCCAGGCCCTAAAATGCACGGCTTGGCTGCAGGATATTGCAATGAATGATGTTAAAGAGGCCCTGGCTTTACTGACCCGGGGTACGGATGAAGTTACCAAATTTGAAGAACTGGAGGAACGGCTCAAGCTGGGCAGGCCTTTGCGGATCAAAGTGGGTTTTGACCCAACGGCGCCGGACTTGCATCTGGGTCATACGGTTATCATCAACAAGATGCGACAGTTTCAGGATTTGGGCCATACTGCCATTTTCCTGATCGGTGATTTCACCGGCATGATCGGTGATCCCACCGGCAAGAATGTGACCCGCAAGCCTATGACAGAAGAACAGATCAAGGCCAACGCGGAAACCTATGCCGAGCAGGTTTTCAAAGTTTTGGATCGTGAGAAAACCGAGATCCGCTTCAATTCCGAGTGGTTCAATGAATTGGGTGCAGCCGGGATGATCAAGCTGGCATCCAGATATACCGTGGCGCGCATGCTGGAGCGCGATGATTTTGAACAGCGTTACCGTGAACAGCAACCCATTGCGATTCATGAGTTTCTTTATCCGCTCTCACAGGCCTATGACTCGGTTGCATTGCACAGTGATGTAGAAATGGGCGGCACCGACCAGAAGTTCAATCTGCATGTGGGTCGCCATATGCAACAGCAATACGGTCAGGCACCGCAGGTGATCATCACGCTGCCCTTGCTTGAAGGGCTGGATGGGGTGCAAAAAATGTCCAAGTCTTTGGGTAATTACATCGGCATCACCGAACCGGCAGGTGAAATATTCGGCAAGTTGATGTCGATCTCCGATGATTTGATGTGGCGCTATTTTGATCTGCTCAGTTTCCGCAGCAATGCCGAAATCGACACTTTGAAGCAGGCTGCTGCCGATGGCCAGAACCCGCGCGACATCAAATTCCTGCTGTGCGAGGAAATCGTCACCCGTTTTCATGACAAGGCGGCGGCTGCCGCTGCGCACCAGGAATTCATCTCACGCTTCCAGGGCGGCGCCATGCCGGAAGACATGGCCGAGCGCACACTGGATACCGGTGGCGAGGGAATTGGTATTGCCGCTGCATTGACCCAGTGTGGACTGACTTCCAGTAATTCGGATGCCTTTCGTATGATCAAACAGGGCGGTGTGCGCATCGATGGCGAAAAAGTGGAAGACCGTGGCTTGCAACTGTCGCCCGGTTTTTCCGGCGTGTTGCAGGTGGGCAAGCTGAAGTACTGTCAGGTCAATGTTTTATAGCCTGGGGTTGTTTAACCCGGGGATGTTGGGTTGCTGGTGAATACCGGAATCAACAGCCTGGTGGATCTGGACTGGTCAACCTGGAAAGCCAAAGACCCGGCCACACTGGTGTTCGTTATACAGGGTGACGAGATCCTGCTGATCAACAAGAAAACCGGTCTTGGAAAAGGCAAGGTCAATGCCCCGGGTGGAAAAGTCGAAGTCGGTGAGACGCCCGAACAATGTGCCGTTCGTGAATGCCGGGAAGAACTGGGTATCACCGTGAGCAATCTGGAGTTTTGCGGCGAGCATCGCTTCCAGTTTGTCGACGGTTATTCCATTCACGTGCACGTTTATCGCACCCGCGATTTTACCGGTACACCGGTTGAAACCCGGGAAGCCAAACCTCTATGGGTAAAACTGGACCGGATTCCATATGAACAGATGTGGGAAGACGACCGCATCTGGATACCCATGATGATACGCGGCGAACGGTTCCAGACACGCTGGATATTCGATGGCGACCGCATGCTGGATTACGATATTCAACCGGACGGTTTTAATGAATCCTGGGCTCAAACTCATTTGGTCTGAACCGTTTTTTGCAGAATAAATAGGGAGTTTTCAATGCGATTTTCTATCATCCTGACCGGTGCCTTGCTGGGCCTGACCTGTTTGTCCATCGTGGCCGAGACCACCCCGGCCGCTGCTGAACCAACGCCTCAGCCTACGGCCGCACAATACGCACAGGCCGAGGCCCTGGCGCAAAGCGCCATGATTATCGATACGCATATCGATGTGCCCATTCGTCTGCATGAAAGCTGGGCGGATGTGAGCCAGGCGACTGTGGACGGAGACTTTGATTACCCAAGGGCGGTGGAAGGGGGTTTGAATGTACCCTTTATGTCGATTTATACACCGGCAAGCATGGAAGCGGATGGCGGCAGCTATCAGTTGGCCAATGTCCTGATCGACAGCATGGAAGCGCTGGTTGGCCGGGCTCCGGATAAATTCGTTATCGTACGCAATCCATCCGAAGCCCAGGCTGCCAAAGCAGCGGGCAAGATGGGCCTGGCATTGGGTATGGAGAATGGCTCGCCGCTTGAAGGCAAACTGGAAAATCTGCAGTTTTTTTATGATCGCGGTATTCGATACATCACGCTGGCGCACAGTCTGAGCAACCACATTGCCGATTCGTCTTACGACAAGAACCGTCAATGGAATGGCCTCAGTCCGTTCGGCAAGGAAGTGGTGGAAGAAATGAATCTGCTCGGCATCATGGTAGATGTTTCCCATGTATCCGATGCGGCGTTTTATCAGGCACTGGAAATATCCGAAGTGCCGGTGATTGCTTCACATTCTTCTGCGCGTCATTTCACGCCGGATTTCGAGCGCAATATGAGCGACGAAATGATCCGGGCACTGGCCAGCAACGGCGGCCTTATTCAGATCAATTTTGGTTCCAGCTTCATCAAAGCTGAAGCCACCGAATGGTATACCGCAATGGGCATTGCCCGAACCGCCTGGTTGGAAGCAACCGGTAACAGCGCTGAGGGTGAAGAAGTCAAAGCCTGGTCAAAAGCCTACAGGCAAGAGCATGAATTTCCACGTGCCACTGTTGCCGATGTCGCGGATCATATCGATCACGTAGTCAATCTCGTTGGCCATGAATATGTGGGAATCGGTTCAGATTATGATGGCGTGGGCGACAGCTTGCCGACGGGTTTGCAAAGCGTTGCCACCTACCCGGTTTTAATCGCCGAGTTGTTGCGTCGTGGTTACACTGAGGACCAGTTGGTGGCTATTCTGGGTGGCAACCTGCTGCGGGTGTGGGATGAGGTGGAAGATTATGCGCGCAAAGATTAGCAATCCTTTCTCCCGCAGGCGGGCGTGTAACACCAGGAAAAATTTTTACAGACTGCTTATAAAAGGCTTATGATTGTAGCGATGGGAGTGAAGCGCTGTACGGGTTTGCAGGGCATTCGAAATCAATAACAATGGGCAATCGCCAGCTGCGATTTCCGGAGAGGGCAATGAATTTCATGGAAACTGCAAGTTTCATAAAGGCTGCAAACATCAAAAAAGCTACGTTACTTCTGTGCCTGCCGCTGCTTTTTGTTCCGGTACTTTCCAGTGCGCAATCCAGCGGCGATCAGCACCCTCTTTTGAGCTCCAGATTCCAGGTCTCCGCCGGAGCTATTTTTTTCAATAGCGACTATAAGTTATCTGCCAATGGCAATAAGCCTGGAACAGAAATCGATTTTGATCAGGCTTTGGGTGTGGATGATTCTGATGCATCGGCACTGGGCGCCATCCTCTGGCGCTTTGGTGAAAAATGGTCTCTGCGCATGCAGGGTTTCCGCTTGAATGTCGATGGAAAGGGTGTGCTGGATGAAGATATTCAGTTCGGCGACTATACCTTCGGACAAGGAAGCAATATCAAGGCCGGACTGAAAACGTCTGTCGTGCGGGCCTTTATTGGCAGGACTTTCAGTACCGGTCAGAACTATGAATTTGGTGCCGGCGTAGGCTTGCATTGGATGCAATTGGATGCGTTCATTTCCGGTGAAGCATTCATCAACGACCAGTCTCCCAGCTTTCGCCGTGAATCAGTCCGTGCAGATTTACCCCTGCCCAATATTGGTGCCTGGTACGCGTACGCGCCTACCAATCGCTGGCTGTTGACCTCACGGGTGGATTGGTTCGATGCCAGCGTGGGAGACTACAGTGGTGGTTTATTGGACATGGCCGTAGGAGCACAATTCCAGATCAGTGACCATTTTGGTATCAGTGCTCAATACGGTTATTTCGAACTCGATGGCAAGATCAAGAAATCCAGCTGGAACGGCAAAGCCGAGATTTCCGCAACCGGCCCCCAGTTGTTTCTTACCGCCAACTGGTGAAGCTGAATTTTGAAGGCTGAATCCTGCAATCTGTTGGGCTCAGTTGACTACTCCAGGGCAAAAACGGTCGTCCTGGCCGATTCAATCCGGATGTCATGGCGGTTACCCGCCAGGCTGAGTTTATAGTCGCCTGGTGGCAGGCTGACCCTTTCGCCCGGCCTGGCCTCTGCAAGCACCTTGCCAGCGGAATCCAGCACCTGGAAATTCTGTAAAGCTGCCTGGCTCAGAGCACGTTCCAGCTCCGTCGCATTATTGGCAGCAACGTATTGCCCACCACCCAAAGCAGCCCATGACTCAAACGTCTTCGCCAGTGCTTCATCGTCGATGGCAAAACCAACAATATTGACGGTGAGGATTATGCCGCTTTGTTTCATTCCGGCGATCACTGCTGCTGCATCGCCTTCACAGGTTTCCTCACCATCGGTTAACAGAATGATGATGCGATCACCGCTGACGCCAGCAAGGTCCTGAGCGGTCGCCTGCAGCGAGTCTGCTATCGGGGTTTTGGCCAGGTTCATGGCCTGTATGCCGGCGATTTTTTCAGCCACCTCAATGGGCTTGAGCGGCGCCAGGGGTAATTCCAGATCGGTGCGACAGGAATCGGCTTCCTGGTGGCCAAATACGCGCAAGGCAAAAGGTGTTCCGGCCGGTATCACCTCTCTAATCAGGTGCTCCAGAGTTTGCCGGGCGATCTCAATACGGCGCTTGCCATCCAAACGTTGCAGCATGCTGCCGGATGCATCCAGCACCACCTCAACCGCTGTGCCGCTGGCAAAAGCCTGCTGGCTGTTGACATCAACTTGTAAAAGACCGGGCGGTTGTGCAGGTGGCAGTATTGCTATGGGTCGACTGGCCAATATGCGGCCAGAGGGGGTGGTGTACTGCAAAATATATGCCCCCGGTTCGTCCGGAGCCCGCAGTTGCACCACCGGACCGCGCACCGGGTAATTCCATGCCACGGCCTTGCCTCCGGCTGCGGGCACCAGATCAATGCGGTCACCGCGATTGCCTTCTCCGGTCCAGCCGACATCAAACAGCAAAGCACTTTCAGCAGCATCTGCTGCACTCAGGGAAGCCGTGACATCAACCACCTCAAAAGCAGCGCGAGCCAATTCGGTGCTGCCGCTGGAATAAATGACGGCATAAGTGCCCAAAGCTTCAGGTACCTGCAAACCCAGTGTGCCTTCGGTTTCTTCTTTTGCGTAGCCATAACTACCGGCTTTACCGGGTGCTGTCTCGATCCAGATTTTGTCACCCGAGTTGCCCGGCCCGGAAAATGTGATTTCCGCCACACTGCCGGCGGGCACGGTGGCGGGTAGTTGCAAGCTGGCGCTGGTGGCACCCACACTGAGCGAAGCCACTGTCAATTCAGTTTCCTGGCCGGTGCGATAGACAATCTGATAATTGCCGGGCTCCTCAGGGGCCAATAGGTCCAGTTCGCCCTGCGTGGCTTTCGGGTAGCCGTATGCCATCGTTTTTCCGTCCGCAGCGCGAATAAAAATGATATCGCCTTTGTTGGCTGGCCCGTTGAATCCTACGGTGATGGTTTCGCGCATTTCGGCGGTGGCTGGCGCCTCCAGGCTTGCGCTGCTGGCAACCACCGCAAAAGCCGTGCGTTCCAGTTCCGTATCCTGGCTCAGATAAACCACGGTGTAGTTGCCCGGCTGTTCCGGTGCCGTCAGCGTCAAAGTGTCGGGGCCTTTGCTGCGGGGGTAGTCATAATCGAGACCACGCAGCGACTTGCCTGCCGCATCACGAATTTCCACCTTGTCCCTGACGTTACCCGGCCCACTGAATTGAAGTGGGAAATCCTCGAACTGAACCACGCTTGGTGGTGCTGACAAAGTTGCTGTTACCGGCGTTACTTCAATTTTACCGGTAGCCAGCGTTTCATCATCCGCCGCATAAATCACCGTGTAGGTACCGGCTGTGATGGGTGCGGTGAGGTTTACCGGGCGTTTCGATGCCGGGTAGCCATAACTTCCGCGCTTGCCATCTCCCAAACGAACATAAATCAGATGTCCTTTTAAAGGCTCGATATCACTGTCAGCAGCAAATTCAGCGCCACCGGCAACCGTAGCGGGTAATATCAATTCTGCAGACCAGGCAGGAGTGATGGCCAGAATCAAGCAACAGACAATCAGCCGAAACATGCAACTGATACGTATCATCGCGCGGGTTCCTCCTGAATGAAACTGAGGTTTATTCTGCCTTTATCTTTGGCAATAGGCCACGATAGAGTAAAAATATGTCCAGACCGGGAATAAATCCCGGGCAGAAACGTTATTACAATGAACCCAATGAAGATCCAACCCATGCAGCATGAACTTGCACATCTCGGAAACGGCGCCCATGCTTTTGCAACGCAGATGCTGGGCAGTGTGGATGATGCGGCTGATGCAGTACACGATGCACTCGCTACCGCCTTGCAGCGACCTGAGGCCTGGGATGCCAGCAAGGGCACACTGAAAACCTGGTTCATGCGGGTGGTGAGGAATCGCTGTATCGATATGATCCGCTTGCGCAAGCCCGCAGGGGAGGTGGTCGATGAGCTTGCCGACCCGGCTTTGGGTCCGGAAGAAACCCTGGCGATCGAACAGCGCGACAGGGCTTTGCAAGCGGCTTTGGCGCGACTTGAAGATACACAACGCCAGATCATTGTGCTCGGCGATTATGTGGGTTTAAGTTACCGTGAAATTGCCAATGTGCTGGATGTTCCTGCAGGCACCGTCATGTCCCGTCTGCACCGGGCCCGCCTGGCATTGAAAAAGGAATTGATTGCAAATGACGAATGAAACCCAAACCCACATTGGCGAGAAACTATCCGGCTACATCGACGGCGAACTCACGCAGCAGGAGCGTCAACGGGTAGAGCTGCATTGTGAGCAGTGCAAAGAATGTGCAGCGAATCTTGAGGAGCTGAGATCGCTCAAGCAGCGCATCGCTGCGGGAAAGCTTAGCGTTTATGGCGAAGATAAATGGAGGGAAGACATGAGTGATCCAGGCGTTCAGACATCACGCAATCTGGGATGGATACTGTTTGTTGCAGGAATACTGTTTGGGGGCGCAGTTGGCCTGTATGTTTTCGTCTCGGACCCGGGCATGCCGGTCTGGACCAAGCTGATACTGGTGGCTATCTACGGTGGCCTGGCAGTGTTGTTGTACTCCGTATTGCGCCAGCGTCTGCTGGAAAGCAAAACCGATAAATACAAAGACGTGGAGATCTGAAATGCTGATTGTGACCAGTGAACATATTGCCAAGCATAAAATTGTGAAAACCCTTGGCTTGGTACGCGGTAACGCGGTGCGGGCCCGTCACATAGGCAAGGACATCATGGCGGGCCTGCGCAATATCGTCGGCGGCGAAATCCATGAATATGCCAAGCTGATGGCGGAGAGCCGCGAGCAATCGCTGGACCGGATGTCAGCAGAAGCTGCAGCACTCGGTGCCAACGCCGTTATTGCCACCCGCTTCACCACTTCGGTGATGATGGGCGGCGCCGCCGAACTGCTGGCCATTGGTACCGCAGTGGTGGTTGAGCCGGAGTAGGGGGTCAGAGTAAAGTGCCAGAGTAAGCTGATAATCTATCATCAGAGTCTTGGGTATTTACTCTGGCACTTTACTCTGACCCCAACTTTCTTCCCCAATCAGGGATTCGATGATGGGGCAGGGAAAATCGGAATCTGTGTGTTCGCATTCGCGTACCAGGTGGTTCAATACTTCGCGCATGCGCTGCAGGTCAACCAGTTTGGATTCGATTTGGGCTGCCCGTTCACTGGCAATGGCCCGAATCGTGACGCGGTCCGAACCATCCTGCAATTTCAGCAGGCCGGAAATTTCCTTCAAAGTAAAGCCCAGTTCCTGCGCCCGCTTGATGAATCGAATGCGGCCAACAAGGCTTACCGGATACTGACGGTAGCTGCCCACTTGCGGCGGCACCGGTAACAGCTTGAGCTTCTGGTAATAGCGTACCGTTTCCACTCCCACATTGGCGGCGTTGGCCAGCCGTCCGATGGTAAGCGTACTATTGGATTCCACCGACATTGTGCAAACCTCTTGACTCTGGGGTAGGGTACAGAGTTTAAACTATCTGCAATTAATCTTGCGGGAGGCTTTAATAAATGAATCACCAACAACACGATCAGCCGAAAAATGAGGCCAGGCAGGACACCCATGGTTCCTCTTGCACGCATCACGGCAATGACCGCGGCGCGGGTGATTCCGGCCAAAATGCACTGACCGATCCGGTGTGTGGAATGGTCGTTACCAAAGAATCTGACCATCACGCAGAACACGCTGGCCAGGATTACTATTTCTGCAGTGCTGGCTGTAAAACACGGTTTGTGGCTGACCCTGAGAAATATTTGAACCCGTCTGATTCTGATGAACCAGAGCAGCCTGCTCCAAAAGGTGCGATCTACACCTGCCCCATGCATCCTGAAATCCGGCAAGACCATCCAGGCACCTGCCCCAAATGCGGCATGGCCCTGGAGCCCGAAATGCCCAGCCTGGATGAAGAAGACAATTCGGAACTGATCGATTTTACACGGCGCTTCTGGTGGACCTTGCCGATGACGGCAGTGGTATTCGTGTTGGCCATGTTCGGACCTCAGCTTGGCTTGATGGATATGGCGACACAAAGCTGGGTGGAGCTGGTGTTGTCGATTCCCGTCGTGCTTTGGGCGGGTGCACCGTTTTTTGTGAGGGGTTGGCAATCCGTCATCAATCGCAGTCCCAATATGTGGACTTTGATTGGTCTGGGTACGGGGGCAGCCTTTGTGTACAGCGTGGTTGCCACCATTGCACCGGAAGTATTTCCGGATTCGTTCCAGTCCATGGGCCGCGTGGGTGTGTATTTCGAAGCCGCTGTGGTGATTATTTCGCTCACCCTGCTTGGCCAAATGCTCGAACTCAAGGCGCGTTCAAAAACTTCTGAGGCGATCAAATCGTTGTTGCGCCTGTCACCCAAGACGGCGAGAAGAATCAATCCGGACGGGAGTGAGGAAGATATTGACCTGAGCCATGTACACGTGGGTGACCTTTTGCGTGTGCGCCCTGGTGAAAAAGTCCCGGTTGATGGTGTGGTGGTCGAAGGCCATAGCTCGGTAGACGAATCCATGATCACCGGTGAATCGATGCCGGTGAGCAAGCAAGTGGATGACAAAGTCATAGGGGCGACACTCAATACATCCGGAACCCTGGTGGTCCGGTCAGAGCGGGTGGGCTCCAGCACGGTACTGGCACGAATTGTCGAGATGGTGGCCCAGGCCCAACGCTCCAGGGCGCCCATGCAAAGTCTGGCCGATTTCGTGGCGGGTTATTTTGTGGTTGCAGTGGTTTTTATTGCCCTGTTGAGTTTCCTGGCCTGGGGATTTTTTGGCCCGGAACCGGGTTGGGTGTACGGCCTGATCAACGCAGTGGCGGTGCTGATCATTGCCTGTCCCTGTGCGCTGGGT
>CAZRTG010000015.1:30627-32518 GCA_964602895.1 uncultured Wenzhouxiangellaceae bacterium | reverse complement strand
AAACGAAACGTGGCCGCGTGAATATGTGCCGCCAGTTCGGTGATCTCATCTTCCAGGCCCTGGATGCGCTGCTGGCGCCGCTCAGCCTGGGCGTTGTGCTCCATCACAAAGGGGTTAGCAGAAGGGGGTTCGTGGGTGGAAATTTCCATCGGATTGGCCTCGAATACGATACTGCTATAATATACAGTATAAACGCCTTATAATCCAGTATAATCAGATGGTTGTAGTTATTAAAACTATTGCTTTAAGGCCCCATATTTCAATCAGGCTGAACGGATGGCTACCTGGCGCTATCCTACTGTTTGATCTTTTATAGACTTTACAGCCGTTACCAACACTACAAACTAAATGATGTAAAAATTACGAAGTCGAGAATATGCTGTTGACAAGTGTTGCGGCGCCGATGCCGCCGCAATCAAGATTGATTCCACACGACATCTATTGCGCCGTATAGCCCCCGTCGATGATCAACTCGGTACCGGTAACAAACTTGGACTCGTCCGATGCAAGATACAGTACGCCATAGGCAATATCATCCGGTTCACCGACATGACCAATGGGGTGTTTGCTATCAAGCTGCTTCCTGAATGCCGCTGCACCGCCCGGTGAGGCTTCAGCAAGAGCCTCGACCAAGGGTGTCCATATAAAGCCAGGGTGTACCGAATTGACTCTGATGTTGCTTTTAGCATAAAGCACAGCATCGTTCTTGCTCATCAACCGAACCGCACCCTTGGAGGCGTGATAGGGCGGCAGATCTGCGGCACCTACAATGCCGTAAATGGAAGACAGGTTAATGATGCTGCCTGCGCCCGATTCAAGCATGTGGGGAATAGCATGTTTGGAGCAAAGAAATACGCCTGTGACATTTATTCGCATCAGTGTTTCCCATTCTTCCAGGGATATCTTGTGGGTCGGCTTGTCCACCCCGGCAATACCGGCATTGTTCACCAACACATCGATGGGGCCAAGCTCATCGGCCACCGCAGAAAAAACCTTCTGCACATTGTCTTCATCCGTGGTATCGAGGTGCCAGTACTTCACTTCTCCCCCGGCGTCACGAATCTGATCCGCCAGCTTTTTTCCTGCCTGATCGTCGATATCGGTGAGTGCAATTTTTGCGCCCTCCTGAGCCAGCAGCAAAGCAATTGCCCGGCCTATTCCGTTTGCCGCCCCGGTTACCAGGGCCGTTTTTCCATCTACTCTTTTCATAATGCCGTTCTCCTTTGTATCGCGTGTATCGATACCCAATTAACCAGGTTCGAATATAGCTTAATAAAATATTTTTCGACATCGGGGACAGCCGATGCCTGGCTGTGGCAAACCACATGACTTTTACCGGGAAAACAACGGGTTGCTGCCGCAAGGCCTGGTCAGAAGGGCTGATGACGTGACGATTTCTTCAATGCTTCGAAGCCAATAATAACGTCCATCAGCTCATTGGTTATTTCAGTTTGTCGAACCGACCTCAACTCACCTTTTACCTGCTCCAGGCGATCATCAACCGATTGCTCCGCCTGCTGCATCAGTGCAAGGCGCGCCGCATTTTCAGTCGCCATGGCTTCCGCCGAAGCGCGAAACACACTGGCAAAAATATGGCTGCGAATCAGCGCGGCCAATAAATCATCGGCTGCCATGCTGTAGTCCGGCAGGCTACGCGATTGCCAACGTGTATTACGCTGCAGCAGACTGGCATCCAGTGGCAGCAGGGTCCATGTTACAGGCTCACGCGAACCAAACTCACCTCGTTGGGTAAACGCCAGCGTTACGCCAATTTGATACAGCGGCTGGCGTCGACTGATGACATCAAGTCGCGTGACAATATCGCCAGCCATACGCCCAATACCCTCGGCTGAAGCCGGCGGCAACAGCACAGCTTCGCTTGACAGGCCCT
>CAZRTG010000015.1:26499-30527 GCA_964602895.1 uncultured Wenzhouxiangellaceae bacterium | reverse complement strand
ATGGAACGGGCTGCACGCTCGTAGGGGTTGGCATTAATGGCCGACAGCGTTTTCATGGTGCGCACGATACCGCGGATACTGGTGAGCGTATCGCTTTGGCGGGACAGGGTTTCAAGTGTCTGCGCCATTGCCAACCTCCCCTGCCTCTGCCAGATCCGCAGCCGGTACTTTAGCCGGACTATTGGTTATACCGCTTGCAGAAAGCGCATGGCGGGCCACCGCAATAATCTGTGCACGGTCTTCCGGACGCAGGGCCTTGTTTGCGCTGATACGCTCGTCAATGGTCAGCAACTCACGCTGTGCCGCGGAACGTACACTGGCCATGGCCGTCACGACCTGTTCTTCTGACAGACCGTCAAACAAACCCTCCATGGCGACCACCAGCACCGCCAGTTGCTCAATGGCCGGCATTGGGTCGCGTTCTGCCTGGCGCAGAGCCGTTCGCACGGCCACACCACGCGTCAGGCGCGCCCGGGTAGCATCGTCCAGCCGGGTGCCAAAACGGGAAAAATCCTCCAGTTCCTCAAATTGCGACAAGGTAACCCGCAGGTTGCCGGATACCTTCCGCAATGCCCGACTTTGAGCCTTGCCTCCCACCCTTGAAACAGACAGCCCGAGATCCACCGCGGGAAACTGGTTCCTGCGCACCAGCCGCGGTGACAGGTAGATCTGGCCATCGGTAATGGAAATCAGGTTGGTGGGAATATAGGCAGACAGGTTTTCAGCCTGGGTTTCCACCACCGGCAAGGTAGTGATTGAGCCACCTCCCACTTGCTGGTTAAACTGCCCGGCGCGCTCCAGCAAACGGGCATGAACGTAGAAGATATCACCTGGAAAAGCCTCTCGCCCCGGCGGCCGGCGCAACAGCAATGACAGTTCCCGGTAGGCACGCGCATGGTGGGTCAGGTCATCAAACACGACCAGCACATCCTTGCCCTGGTCTGAGAAATGCTCCGCCATGGTCATGGCGGCATAAGGTGCCACAAAAGCCAGCCCCGGAGTTTCTTCATCGCCGGCAGAAATCACCAGACTGCGAGCCATCATATGGCCTTTTTTCAGTGCGCCGATGACACGGGCCACCGCGTCGCCACGCTGACCAATAGCGCAATAGATGCAAATGACTTCCGAGCGTGCCTGGTTGAGTATGGTATCCACTGCGATAGAGGTTTTGCCGGTCTGGCGATCACCGATGATCAACTCGCGCTGGCCCAGGCCGATTGGTACGGCGGCATCGATTGCTTTGATGCCGGTCGCCAACGGCCGCACTATGGCCGACCGGTCGAGGATGCCGGGTGCCTCCGATTCAATGGCCTGTTCGGCTATCGCGGTAACCGGCCCCAGGCCATCTCTGGGCCGACCCATGGCGTCCAGCACACGGCCCAACAGTCCGTCGCCAACCGGAACGCTTGCCACCTTGCGGGTACGACGTACGTCTTCACCCTGACTGATGAGTTCGGATGGCCCGAGCAGCACAACGCCCAGACGATCCGGTTCAAGATCCAGCACGATGCCCTGCACCCCGCTGGCAAATACCAGCAGTTCATCTGCCATCGCCCGGGCAAGCCCGACAACAATGGCGACGCCGTCCCCTACTTCCGTCACCCTGCCCACTTCGGTAAGCACCGGTGTGGGAGCAGGGATTGCCAGCAACGCGCTGCGCCAGTCCTTGAACTCTGCGTCGCCAAGGCTTTCAGAAAGCGCTTCCGACTGGCCGTGACCCGTCCTGGTCATTGCATTTTCATCCGCCCTGAAGCACCGGCCGCCATGCGTTCATTCAACAGTGCATCAAACTCATCAATGTAGCTGTCCACGGTCCAGGCCACCTGGGCGCTGCCAATGCGTAACACAAGACCGGGGGCCTGTTGTGGATCGATATCAAACCGGAGTGCGATACCGTGTAGCAGTTCTTGCAGTTCTGCCCGCAACTGCTCTCGGGCTGCTTCGGGCAGAGCATCACGGGTAATGGCTACTGCCTCGGTGTTTTCGCCCGCTGCCTGGACCAGTTCTCCCGCGATTGGCTGCAGGCGTGCGCACACATGCCGAACGATAGCGGTTTCCAGTGTTTCATCGGCCAGGTCGCGCAGTGCCTTGCGGGTCAGTTCCAGCAGGGTTTCCGACCCGGTCCGTTGCAGTTGTGCAATGAACTTTTGGCGTTCCCGTTCCAGGTGGCTGCGCCAGTCTTTCTGCTCCTGTTCCAGCCTGGCACGAGCATCGGCCAGCAGTGTATCGCGCTCATTCTCCGATGCTCTTAGCGCCTCTTCGATAACCGCGTCCTGGTCAGAAAGTAATTGTGTTCGCTGCTCCCGGAAGTCTGCTTCTGCTGCCTGCGCTTTTTTCTGTGCTGCGCCAGCCTCGGCCATGCGACGGCTGATTTCGGCCTCACGGGCATCGATACCGTCGAGGATCGGGCGGTAAAGAAAGCGTTTCAGCAACCAGACCAGCACCAGGAAATTGGCGATCTGGGCAACGACGGTAATCCAGTCAATGGACATAAGCTGTATCCCGTTAGATCAAATCAGGCTGTGAAAAAAATTCGCAGAGTACATCAGCCACCCGCCAAGCTGGCTGCCTGCAGCGCGTCCCAGAACGGGTTGGCGAAAATAAGAATCATGGCGACTACAAAACAGTAAATGGCGGTCGACTCGATCATCGCCAGACTGACAAACAAAGTGCGGGACAAGGTGGGCGCCGCGTCCGGTTGTTGTGCAATCGCCGCAATGGCGGCAGCGGTCGCACGGCCTTCACCCAGGGCGGGCCCGATGGAACCGATTGCTATCGTAAAGCCTGCGGTGAAAATGGAAATGGCAGCGATAATAACGAGATCTGTCATGGTTTATCCTTTTTGCGATGCAGACGGCTTCTGTGGGAGCACCGGTGCTTCCCGTTCTGCCGTTGCGGATGAGATATAAACAGTTGCCAGAATGGCAAAAATGTAGGCCTGAATCATACCGGTTAACAAGCCCAGCATATTCATCACCACCGGGAAGAAAAACGGTGCAATGCCCAACAGGATGGCGGCGATTACCGCACCGCTCATCACGTTGCCATACAGACGAATTGCCAGCGAGATACCCCGGGAAAACTCGCCGATAATGTTAAAAGGCAGCATCACCACCGAAGGCTCGATATAGGTTCTGAGGTAGCGCCTCACGCCGCCGCTGGCAATACCGAACAGGGGCACCGCAACCAGCACCGACAGCGCCAGTGCAGCCGTGGTCGACAGCGAGGCGGTGGGTGGCCTGAACCCGGGAATCACCAGCAACAGGTTGGACAGCGCAATAAACAGAAACAACGTGCCAGCGAAATACATCACGTGCCGTGCCGAGTTCGGGCTGATCTCTTCAATCTGGCCCTGAATGGCCCTGACCGTCACCTCCAGAGCGGTACGCCAGCGATCAGGCGGCACATCGGCGCGCAGATTGCGGGTGATCAGCCTGGAAACAATCACCAACAAGGCCATTACGATCCAGGTATTGACGATGGTGGCATTCACATCCAGGCCCCATACACTGAATACAATGATCTCATCCGGCGTCAATTTCATGACGAGCCCTTCTGCCCGGGCACTATCGGCAGCCTTGCCGGCCGGGCCCACACGATGGCTATCAGACGTACCAGGAAAAAGGCTGCCGCGTAGCCCGCCATGGACCAGGCGTTGTCTGTAAATGCCACTACCCAAAAGCCGATAGCCAGCAACATTGCAATCCGGCATATGGCACTGAACAACAACACGACACCAGGCCGGGCAGAGCGCAAAGCCACCTGCATGCCCCAGGCAAGGCCACCAAAAAACAACCCGCTGGCCGGCACTCCAAAAGCGAGCCCCAGCAGCACCGCGCCCCAGTGTATAACCATCATTTATCGGCTCCCGTATCTTTGGAATCCCTGATCTGCACTTCTCTATCCACGCTTTCCTTGCTGATCCAGTTCCAGGCGATCATGCCACCAACCACTGCTCCGCCCAGAATCAGGGCAATGGGCCAGGAAAAATCCTGGGGTGCCACCCGGTCCAGCCAAAGCCCCAGAAA
>CAZRTG010000015.1:0-26399 GCA_964602895.1 uncultured Wenzhouxiangellaceae bacterium | reverse complement strand
TCTTCCTCATCCACCTCAATAAAACTGGCCTGTATCGTGTCATTCAGGGTATCGAGATCCTCGCTCTGAACACCGCGACGGATGGCGATATCCACCTGGTGGCCGTGTTTCACCAGCACGCCTTCATCGATACCGAAAAACTGTTCTGTTCCCTCCGCAGTGGTCACGATGAGCACGGAAGGCACCAATGAGGTGACGAAATCGATGTGGTTGGGCAGCATGCCAAACACCCCATTCTCGGCCACGGCCAGCAGTTGTTTTGCAGCGCCCTCAAACAGAGTCTGCGTGGGCAGACGCAGCGTTACCTGCATGACATCAGACACGCTCATGCTGCCGGACTCATACTGTCGTCTCCAGATCGCGCAATGAACCAATCATATAGTAGTCAGTTTCATTATCGTCAAAGTGGCTTTGGTGCAGAATCGTTTCGCAGCCATCCAGGGTGTCGGCAATAGTGACCCGCTTGCCGTCAGTGCCGGTAAAAGAGCTGGTGGTGAAAAATGGTTGGGTCAGGAAACGTTCCAGTCGGCGCGCCCGCGCGACGATGGCGCGGTCGGCTGCAGAGAGTTCTTCCATGCCCAGCATCGCAATAATGTCACGCAGATCTTCGTATTCCGCCAGCGTGCGTCGCACTCCACGGGCAATATCGTAATGACGCTGACCCACCACCGCGGGGGTCAACATCACTGAGGCAGAAGCCAGCGGATCGACCGCAGGATAAAGCCCTTCACTGGCGCGTTTGCGCGACAGCACCACGGATGCCGAAAGGTGTGAAAAAATATGTGCCGCAGCCGGGTCGGTGAAATCATCGGCAGGCACATAAACGGCCTGGATTGAGGTGATCGCCGCGTTGCGAGTAGAGGTGATACGTTCCTGCAGCGAGGCCAGCTCGGTTGCCAGGGTCGGTTGATAACCGACCCGCGAGGGCATGCGGCCCATCAGCCCGGACACTTCCGACCCGGCCTGCACAAATCGGAAAATATTGTCGATCAGCAACAGCACATCCTGTCGCTGCTCGTCACGGAAATATTCCGCCATGGTCAATGCCGTCTTGCCGACCAGGAAACGCACGCCAGGCACTTCGTTCATCTGGCCGAACAACAAAACGGTCTTGTCCCGGACGCCGGCCTCGCCTATTTCGCGATACAGTTCTTCCGCTTCACGGGAGCGCTCGCCTATGCCACAGAACAGGCTGACGCCCTGATAATGCTGCACGGTGTTGTTGATCAATTCAGTGATCAAAACCGTCTTGCCCACACCCGCTCCGCCGAACAGCCCCGTTTTTCCGCCGCGTTCAATAGGGGATAACAGATCAATGGCCTTGATACCGGTTTCCAGGACATCGCTATAAACCGCACGTTCTTCCAGTGGAGGTGGAGCCTGGTGGATGCTGCGCCGCTCCTTTGTGGCGGGCGCCGGCTTGCCGTCAATGGGGTCACCGAACATATTCATCATACGACCCAGCAAAGCATCACCCACGGGTACGTGTACAGGACTATCGGTATTTCGCACCGGCATACCCAGTGCCAGCCCCCGCACAGGCGCCAGGGCGATACAACGCACTGCTCCGTTGGAGAGTAAAGACATCACTTCCATGGCCACGTTACCGGCATACAACAGAGCCTGTATCCGCGGGGGTGATTCGCGAAAAAGTACGTCCAGGGTTCCGCCACGAATAGCGACTATGTGGCCAATCGTCGCATCCTGACCACGGGTCGCATCATCGGGCCTGGTTTGTGGATTTCTGGATGTATTCTTGTCCGAAGCCGCATTGGCTACGATATGATCCGGCATTACCTGGCCCTTTTGTTTGCAATAATAGTGTCGCTGGCAGTGTCGCCGGATTCTACCATCAGCGCTATTGGGGTTTTCCCGTAACGCAGGGCACTCGCCGGTTCGAAGCTGAGCACACCGGTGAACCTTCCCGGGGTACGTGTTGGCCCGGGCTGGCTAAGTATTAGTGCGCATTGCCGGCAAAACGCAGTTCAAGGCATGATAGAAACGATAAAGTGGGCGAAGACAATGATGAAAATGGCTATGTATCAGACAGTTATATATAAGACAGTCAAGTTACGGTTATCCCGACAAAACCCACTGCCGGCGCAGCCATGGGCTGTCCAGTGAGTCTGGCGTACACGGTGTCACCGGGTCAACACGGGAATGGATAGTATTGCTTCCTTTACGATTGAGCAATCGACGATCAACTGTCGCGGGGATTGGACCGCCGCCAACCTCGGCCAGGTCGAACAGGGGTTTGGCAAAGCAAACTGGCCGACACAAGACATTCGTTTCGATCTGAGCCAACTGGATGCGTTGGACACATCGGGAGCGTGGCTGCTGCGTAAAACGATCAGCAAACTGGAAGCAAGCGGCCGGCGCGCGGCCGTCATTGGTGCCACCCCACCGGTAGCACAACTGCTGGAGCTGGTAGAGGCAAACAGTCAGGCGGCAGGCGATCCACCGCAAGCCTATCTTCCCGGTTTTCTTGAAAGTGTCGGCAGGCATGTTGAAACCCAGTTAAAGGAATACTCTGCAGGGCTTAACTTTGTTGGAAGGCTGGCCTATTCGCTGGCTGGCCTGATACTGAGACCGTGGAAAATCCGGGGCGCACGGGTGATCAAGGAACTGCAGAGCGCTGGCGTTGACGCGCTGCCCATTGTGGGTTTGCTCTCATTCCTGATTGGTATCGTGATCGCTTACCAGGGTGCTTTCGTGTTGCAGGACTACGGTGCCAGCATTTACATGGTGGATATCGTCGGGCTTTCCATGGTGCGGGAACTGGCACCGTTGATTGCCGCCATCATTGTAGCGGGACGTACCGGCTCGGCTTATGCCGCTCAAATCGGCACGATGATGGTGACTGAGGAGGTCGATGCGCTGCGCAGTATTGGCATTGCACCGATAGAGATACTGGTCGTGCCCAAACTGATTGCACTGGTGATTGCCTTACCTTTGTTGACGGTGTTTGCCGATATTATGGGTCTTTTGGGCGGCATGGTGATGGCGAACTCCATGCTCGACATCAATGCGGGCACTTACCTCCGCCAACTGGAGAGTGCCCTGTCACTGCAGTCCTACCTCAGTGGCATAGGCAAATCGCCGGTTTTCGCCATCATCATCGCCACTGTGGGGTGTTTTCAGGGATTTCAGGTCTTTGGCGGCGCCGAAAACGTCGGACGCAGGACCACTGTCAGCGTTGTACAAGCCATCTTTCTGGTCATTATTGTCGACGCTGCTTTTTCAATTGTTTTCAGCAAACTGGGGATTTAGGCCATGCACAAGACCGCAACCAGTACCCATACCAACACCCAGCCGTCACCCGGCAATTATGTGCTTGAAGCAAAGGATCTGGTGATGCAGTTCGGCCAACGTCGGGTCCTGGATGAAATCAGTCTCAAGGTGAAACGCGGTGAAATACTGGGCATTGTTGGCGGCAGTGGCAGTGGTAAGTCTACCCTGATGCGCAACCTCGCCATGCTGCAGGTGCCTACGGCAGGATCGGTGCGTGTTCTGGGAACCGATATTTTCAGTAACGGCGATGCCAGCACTTTTCATCTGCGGAGTCGTCTCGGTGTGATGTTTCAGCACGGTGCGTTGTTCAGTGACCTCACCACGCTGGACAATGTGAGTTTGCCGCTTCGCGAACATACCGACTTGAGCCCACACATTATTGAGGAAATTGCCATGCTGAAAATTGCGCTGACGGGCCTGCGGCCGGACGCAGCTGCATTGCTGCCGAGTCAGCTCAGTGGAGGCATGCGAAAACGCGCAGCTGTGGCCAGGGGTATTGCATTGGATCCGGAAATTCTGTTTCTTGATGAGCCTGGATCAGGCCTGGATCCCATCAGTGCCGACGGCATGGATGATCTTATTTTGCAACTCAAGGCTACGCTGGGTCTGACGGTAATCCTGGTTACTCACGATATGCATTCGCTTTGGCGTGTTACCGACCGCGTCATACTGCTGGCCAACGCAAAGATTGAGGCCGAAGGCACCTTTAAACAGCTCGCCGAGTCTGATAATGAGATTGCAAGGAAATTTTTTAACAGCCGCAGCAGAGGCTCGCCGGGGACGATGCAATGAACAGCAGAACCAATTACACCATTGTTGGCGGATTCGTCATTATTCTGGGCATCGCCTTTATCTGGGGCATACTTTGGATCAGCTCCGGCGGTTCGACTCAGCGATTTGACCGCTACCTGGTCTACGTGACCGAATCGGTTGCCGGCCTGCAAGCCGATGCTCCCCTGGATTTCATGGGCGTTAATGTAGGCAAAGTAGAGGCCATCAGCATCGACCCCGATAATCCCGAACGGGTGCGGTTGTTATTGCAAGTGCAACAAGGCACACCCGTCAACCAGGATACCGTGGCGACTCTGGTGTTCCAGAGCCTGACCGGAACCGGCTCGGTCAGCCTCACGGGCGGTGAGGCCGATTCGCCACCGCTGCAGAAGACACCCGGTGAGGAGTATCCGGTGATTGCCAGCCAGCCATCACTGACTTCACGCCTGAACACGGCCGCACCTGCATTGCTGTCCAATCTCACCGAAACCACTGACAGCATTAACGCGCTACTGAACGAAGAAAATCGTGGCGATCTGGCCCGCACATTACGGAACATTGCCACTCTTACCGATCAATTGGCGCAACAGTCCGATCAACTTGATACCGCCTTCGAGCAAGTCGGGGCCATACTGCAGAATGCCCGCATCGCTAGCGACAAGCTCCCGGCCATGTTTGAGGATTTGTCTGCAAGTGCAAAGGGACTTACGCAGATGTCAGACCAGGTTCGCATGGTGGGTGACAGCGCTGCCGCTGTTATCGGTGGATTCGAGCATGTGATCGCTACCAGTGAGGAAGGCCTGACCTATTTCACCAGCACAACACTGCCGGATATCAGCGCAATGATTGCAGAACTGCGGGCTGCATCCGAGAATTTACGCCGTGCCAGTGAAAAGCTCGAGCGCAACCCCAGCGTGTTGATTTATGGTGAAACAACGGTGCAGCCAGGACCAGGAGAATGAACTTGAATTCACGACGGAAACTCGCTGGGCAATCCCTGCAGAGGACAAAACCCATGAATAGCCCGGCCCAGTTGTTGGCGCTGTTAACGCTGCTGACGGCCGGCATCCTGAGCGGCTGTGCCCTCCCCGGCCCGGCCAGGACACCGCCCCAAAAAACCTATATTTTGCAGACTGGCGCGCCATCGATCGAAAGCCCTTCAGCACCTTCGGATTCCTGTGCCCTATTGAGGATCAGCGGCCCCGTATCGTCCCCCGGGTTTACTACTTCACGGATGGCCTATAGCGTAGAGCCGCAACGTGTCGATTATTTTGCCTATCACGAGTGGGTGGACAGTCCAGCGAAAATGCTCGCCACCCTGATCGAGTCACAGCTTGACCACAAGGGCCTGTTCCGTGCTGTTGTTAAAGACTCACCGGATATCAGGACCCATTATCGTCTCGATTCCGAACTGCAGCGGCTGCTGCAGATCGTAGATGCCGATAAGAGTTGGGTCGTACTGGAGGTGAAAGTCAAACTGATTGCCGTTGCAGACCACACGTTGCTGGATTCACGAACATTTGCCTACAAAGAACCGACCAGTCAGGCCAATCCTGAGGCCGGTGTTGCGGCGGCAAACCGCGCGGCACAACACTTTCTTGATGACCTGCTTGCATTTCTGGAGGAGTCCCTGGATCCAACCGAGTGTAATTAGCCTGCTCCGTTACTCCACTACTCATGGCGAAGGGCGTCAATCGGATTGAGCCGTGCAGCCTTGCGCGCCGGGAAAAAACCAAAGATAACTCCTATTCCGACAGAAAAGGAGAAACCCAGCAGCATGACTCCGGGAGAGAGTATAAACGGCATATCCAATCGGGAAGTTGCCAGCCAGGTACCACCAATACCAAGCAGCAAGCCGATCATGCCACCCAGGGTTGATAAGGCAATCGACTCAACCAGAAATTGCATCAGAACATCGCGTGCCCGGGCACCTATCGCCAGGCGAATGCCTATTTCCCGGGTACGTTCGGTGACCGACACCAGCATGATATTCATGATCCCGATACCGCCCACCAACAGGCTCACAGCGGCAATAGCTCCTAACAAAATGGTCATGGTGTTGGTCGTACTGGCCAGCGCCTGAGCGATGTCCTGGGTGTCTCGAACATAAAAATCGTCATTTTTCCAGGATGTAATGTTTCTGCGCTGTCGAAGCAATGACTCGATATCCTTTTGCACCCTGCCAGTGCTGCCATCAATCAACGCCGACACATAAATGGCCGATACATCAAGCTCCCCGACCAGTCGACGCTGTACCGCCTTGACAGGCATCAGGATGGTTTTGTCCCGATCCTGCCCCATGGACTGACCCTTTTCTTCGAGAACACCGATGACCCGGCAAGCCGTGCGTCCTACCCGAAGGGTGGTACCAATGGGCTCCTGACCAAGGTACATCTCATCGATCAAGGTGGTACCGATAATGCAAACAGCTGAGCCGGCACTCAGTTCGTCTTCTTCAAACGCCCTGCCATACGCAATCTCGTGGTTGCGGACGGCAAAGTAATTGTTGTTTGTTCCCACCACCGGAATCGTTTCGTTGGCGTTGCCGATAACCACGGTCGCATTGGTCGTTATGGCTGGTGCTGCAAGAATTCCCGGGATTTCCCGCTCTATGGCTTCCACATCTGCAAGCTCAAAAGACTCGGCCATCGTGCGCAAGCCCCCCGGTCCACGCTGGGCAGACCCCGGTATGACAAACAGGAGGTTCGAGCCGATACTGGAAATCTCGTCGGTAACCGTTTGAGTGGCAGATTGGCCAAGATGTACCATCGCAACCACACTGCCAACACCAATGATGATGCCAAGAGTGGTCAGAAACGAACGCAGCTTGTTTCTGACCACCGCCTGCAAGGCCATCACAAAGATGTCCAGCCACCTCATGATAAAACCTCTGACGGAATTCCGTCCTTAACGAGCTTGCCATCAACAAAGTACAGAATCCGTTCTGCATAGCGGGCAATGTTCGGTTCGTGTGTCACCATGATAATGGTAATGCCCCGTTCCGCTCGAATTTCGGTCAACTGGGTCATGATGCCATCGGCCATCGTGGTATCCAGGTTCCCGGTAGGTTCATCAGCCAGTAATATCGGCGGCTCGGTAACCAGTGCCCGGGCAATCGCCACCCGCTGTTGTTGCCCTCCGGAAAGCTGGTTGGGCGTGGCTGATTCACGACCGGCAAGACCGACGATCCGCAGCGCTTCGGCCGCGCGCACCCGGCGTATGGAGCGCTTGACCCCTTCGTAAATCAACGGAAGCTCGACATTGGCCAGGGCACTGACCCGTGGCAACAGATTAAAACTCTGGAAAATAAAGCCCATGTAATGTCGACGTAGCAAGGCGAGTTCATCGCGATCAAGGCTGCTCACCTTCACCCCCTGGAACAGGTATTCGCCGGATGTGGGCACATCAAGACAGCCCACCATGTTCATACAGGTGGACTTACCTGATCCGCTCGGCCCCATAATGGCAACAAATTCACCCTCCCGAATCACCAGGTCAACACCATCCAGGGCTCTTACCTCGGCTGCGCCTGAACCATATATTTTAAAGATACGACGCATCTGGATAATGGCCGGAGGTAAACCGGGCTGCTCCGGATCATCACCCCGGCTCTGCGCAGCATTACCCATCGGAATTCATCATGAAACCGATCAATATTTTGTCGCCCTGCGACAATTCATCACTGAGAATTTCAGTATATCTGCCGTCGGTATAGCCCGTGCGAACGAGCACACGCTGGGGTTGATCACCGGCAAGGATCCAGATGGTATTGGAGGATGCCAGGGACTGACCGCTGCTGCGGCCCGCCGGATGACCGAACAAGCCGCCGCCCTCATCCCCGGTAGCCGGGGGAGTAAAACGGAAGGCGGTGTTGGGCACCCGCAGAACCTGCTTTCGCAAGCCGGTGGTAATGGTTGCCGTTGCTGTCATACCGGGCTGGAGGAGGTGTTCCGAATTATCAACAGCCAATACGGTAGTGTAGGTCACTACATTGTTCTCGACCGTCGGATACAGGTAGACTTTTACCACCTGAGCATCAAATTCCCTGCTCGACCAGGCATCCACTGTAAACGTCGCACTCTGGCCTGCTTTAACCATACTGACATCAGCTTCATCCATGGAAACATGAAGCTCCATCTGGCCCAGATCTTCCGCGAGCAAAAACAGCACGGGGGTTTGAAAACTGGCCGCTACCGTGGTTCCCGGTTCAATACTGCGTTGCAGTACCACCCCGTCAATAGGCGATGTAATCACGGCCTTTTCCAGTCGTGTACGGGCCTGGGATATGGTTGCTTCGGCCTGCGCAACGGTTGCTTTGGAGTAGGCGACCCTCCCTTCTGCACGCTTTCGTGTGGCGACGGCCTTGTCCAGCGCTGCCTGGGATAACGTTTTCTGCTGCACCAAAGACTGCGTTCGGCGTTCGTCTAACAAGGCTTCTTCCAGAGTGGCTGCGGCTTCGAAAAGCGATGCCCTGGCCAATGCAAGGCCCGCCGTTGCCTGCTGTAGCGCAACATCGAGTTCTTCCGTATTGAATTTCGCAAGAATCTGGCCCTGATGTATTTCGTCGTTTTCTGATACCAGAACCTCGCTTACCAGTCCGGATATTTCAGCACCCACCGACACTTCACTTTTAGGCTGGAGATTACCCGTAGCCATCGCAGTCAGCGTCATATCGGCCCGGTCCAGCGTGTACGTTTGCCATTGTGTTTTGGCTTCTGTTGGCCAGAACCACCATAACAAGGTCGCCATGACAGCCACGACAATCGCCATCCAGCCCAAAGAACTGAAGCGGTCACGATGCTTTTCGGCCCGAATGACTGAATGCACTTCGTCGGCCATTTTTTTCAGCACAGGGTCATTGTCAGCTGCCATCGATGGTTTCCATGATTTTCATAACCGGAAAAACTACAGGATAGAGCCTGGCTCGGAATTAAGCTTGATTGATGTCAACCTGATGAAACTTTACTGCGTCCCTGATATCGGCTGCTGATAAATACAAGCGCCATCAATCCTGCGGCAAGCCACATCGGAGTTACGTGATTGACACAATAGCGAATACGCCAGTAACACGTATCATTAGTTAACAGCCGTTCAAGGCGTTGGGTTCAACGATCTGTGTTGTCGAGGAGTTGATTATGATGAAAGAGAAAAGCACCGGAAATGTTCCGGCTATCGGAACACCGACTTACATTCGCTCGGTTGATGCTGTACTGGGCGATGAGGACCGTCAATACCTCAAGCTCAAGCTGGGCCAAAAGCTGCGCAAGTTTGCGCCTGATGTCATACGCTCAAGCGTTCGGGTCGAAGACATCAACGGCCCTCGCGGCGGGGTGGATAAGCGCTGCCGGATCAAGGTGGTGCTGCGCGGGATGCCAAGCGTCGTTGTCGAAGAGCTGAACGAGTCGCTACAGGCTGCCATGGACGGGGCCCTCTCCCGCATGGAACGGACGGTGCGCCGCGCCACCGAGCGTCGCCGACAGAAACCCATCAAAGGCCGTCTGCCACCCTTGCAGACAGCCACCGATTAACCCTTATCAAGGAGTGTAACCATGTCCCTTTATTGGTACCGCCGACCACGTCTCGTGATCCTCAATTCAAAGAACTCCGTGCTGGAAGCGGCACGCGCGATGGAAAACAACAGCATTGGCGCCATCGTGGTGCAGGATCGCGGGCGCATTGTCGGCATCGTGACGGATCGCGACCTTGCGGTGCGGGCACTGGGTCACAAGCTGGATCCTGAAAATACGACCATCGCCGAGGTGATGACAGCTTCGCCACTGACGCTGACTCTTGATGGTAACCGCGAGGAGGCCATTGCGCTCATGCAACAAGGCAATATACGGCGCATCCCGCTCACCGAGAATGACCGGGTCGTGGGAATGGTGACGCTCGACGACCTGCTCCTCGATGAAGCCGCACCACTTGATGAGCTGGCCGCAATCGTCCAGGCACAAATCGGCGAAGGTGGCCCGGCTGAAAGTCCCCGATCACCGGCGCGCCGGCGCAGTCTGGCCCGAGCCGAGGCGACACTGGCACGATTGGTCAATGCAGTACAGGCAGAAACTGGCCTTGAGGACAGGCAACAAACGCAGCTCGCTATCGACACCGCACTGGAATTACTGATCCGGCGCGTTACTCCGGAAGAGGCAAATGATTTCATTGCGCAGCTTCCATCTTTGTTGCAACCGTCACTGCGCGCACTGCCCCACGGTCCGGACAAGTCAATTAACCGGAAGACCGTTGTTGCCGAGATGTCCAAACGACTCGAACTGGACACGGTACAGGCCGAACGGTTTGTCAGCGCAGTGTTCGGGACGATCGCTAAGGCCATCAGTCCGGGGCAGGCGGAAGATATCCGCGGTCAGCTTCCCGAAGACATGCGCAGTCTGTTCGCAATCCCCAAACTTGCCGATGCGGCGTGATCTACACCACGGCAATATGGTGCTGGATATTCAATCGGGCTGTGGTCACCAGAAAATACATACACTGATCACAGCCCCTCACGGGTGAAGCCCCTTCTCGCAGGGGCATTTCACACGTGGCCGGGCTGTCGGTTCAAATGCCGAACGGGTACGTGTCTGGCAGACCTTGCAGTTCCACCGTGCTCAGGGGAGTGACTGCCGTTGTGCTGTCTATCCAAACATACTCGTCAAACTGCCGCGGCAGTTCTGCCTCAAAGTAATGACTTGAGAGTTCCGTTTCCGGCCTGTAGATCACGCCGATAGCCCGTTCCAGCCTTCGCTGTCCAAGCACTTCAACAAGTTCAGCGTTCTGATGGGCACCAAGGGACAATATCAGGCCAGGCTGTTCAGTCAGATGAAAGAGTCGTTCATAACTTTGCTCATGTGCCGGGCGAAGCTGCATGACCTGCATCGGGCCATCCCAATTCGATGCGGCGGCAACCGTGCCGTTATCCGTGCCGAATCCAACCCGACGGGATTCGTCGCCAAACGCCTCCTGACAGAGTTGACCGATATTGAATTCGCCACGTGCTGACATTTCAGTCGCAGAGGCGTCGCCAATATGTGAATTATGTGCCCAGACGATTGCTTTGGCGTGCTCGCCGTGTGCTTCCAGGATCCGGTTCAGGGTGTCGAACATATGCTGGTCGCGCAGATTCCACGATACGCTGGAACCATAGTACATTTTTCGATAGTAACGCTCGGCATTTGCGACCAGCGCTGCGTTTTGGGCCGCATCAAGGAAGCGGGCTCCATTATCATGCATATAATCCTGTCTTCTTTTGTGCAGCTCAGCCAGTATCTCGGCGACTTCCTGCTCACAGGCCTCATATTTGCCCGTCAGCGCCGCGTGTCCATAGGCAGCCGGGTCGGCCTCCCACGGGCTCAGGCAGCCGTAGCGCGAGCGGGCCATTGCTGCAAGGTCCGGATCGACATCATCCAGGTAGTCGAGGACGGCACGGACTGAGCTGAAAAGACTGTACAGATCAAGCCCGTAAAAACCGGCGCGTTCATCCAATTCAAGTGGCTGATTATGCTCATGCAACCAGTCAACGAACTCACGCATTTCAACATTGCGCCACATCCAGGTCGGGAAACGGGCGAAGGCAGCCCACTCTGAAGGTGTGGATTCCATGTGGCGCACATAGCGATCAATTTGTGCAGCGTCCGGCCAGTCTGCCTCGACCGCTACGATATTGAAGCCCTTTTCTTCAATCAATCGGCGGCTTATTGCAGCCCGGAACCGATAGAATTCAGATGTGCCATGCGTGGATTCACCAAGCAAGACAACCCGTGCGTCGCCGAGGCGCTCAATGAGCCCATCCAGATTGGCGTCTTCAAGAGTATCGAACGGCTCGCTGTAACGCAGGATAAGGTCCGGTAGCGTCTGATTGTTTGGCGTTTTCTTGCTGGCAACACCTGGTTGACTTGGTTCCGCACCGGTCGATTCCTCTTCCCAGCCCTGCTCGCCAATAAGAGGCACAAAGCGGACACTTGCCAGGTTTTCACGGTCAAACACACCGTTGCCGCGATGGGTAATGCGGATCAGTTCCTGAGTATGTTTGGTGTCGCCGACCGGCACAACCATACGGCCACCGGCTGCAAGCTGGCTTTTAAGGTCTTCGGGAACCACGGGGGCGCCCGCCGATACCAGGATCGCGTCAAATGGCGCATGCTCTGCCCATCCGCGTGTGCCATCGGCATGCAGAACATGTACATTCTCGTAGCCCTGACTTTTGAGACTTTTCGCCGCATTGCGTGCAAGTTCATCAATACGCTCAATGGCGTAAACAGTTCCGGCGATCTCGGCCAATACCGCGGCTGCGTAACCCGACCCGGCACCGATCTCAAGCACCTTGTCACCTGCCTGAAGGTTCAGCGCTTCAACCATAAAGGCGACGATATACGGTTGTGAGATTGTCTGGCCTGCCGCAATGGGCAGGGGACGATCATCGTAGGCGAACACGCGCATTTCGGAGGGGACGAAAGCTTCGCGGCGCACATTGGCCATGGCTGCAAGAACTTTTGCGTCGCGGACTCCGCGGCTGCGGATCTGGTTACTCACCATTTGCTGCCGCTTCTCTTCAAGGGTGGTCATTGCCATTCCTGTATCAGTCTGCGGCTTTTTATCATTCTGCAACGGTTGCGGGTTTGTGCAAGGCAGCTGCGATGGCTTTGTACAGCGCAGATTGCAAAGCCCAATCCTCATCTTTGCTGGCATCGGGACGGGCACTTTGAATGGCGATCACCATATTCTCTGCGGGGTTGATCAGAATGCCCTGGCCGAATATGCCGGACGCTTCAAAGACCCCGCCCTCACCCAGCCACCACAGATAGCCATAGCGGGATGAGCCTTTTGATGGCGTCACTGAATCACGCATCCAGGTTTCGGGCAGTACGCGCTCGCCACTGGGCAGCCTGCCGTTATTGAGAGCAAACAATCCCAGCCGTCCATAATCGCGCAAAGTTGCATTGATACAGCAGCCGCCAAATTCACCACCACCTTCTTCGGTCAGATTCCAACTGGCATCGGCCTCCATGCCAAAGGGTTGCCAGATCTTCTCCTGCAGATAGGTTGATAGATTATTGCCGATGGCCGACCTCAACAAGGTCCCGACCAGATTGGTTTCAGCGGTGTTGTAGTTGAAGGTTTCACCGGGCTTTCCCGCCACCGGCTTGGCTGCAAGGTAGTCATACAGTTTCAGGGTTTCCCAACTGGCCTGGTTGATATCCGCCTGCGGGTCAGCATAGGTTTCGTCCCACTCAACTCCTGAAGCCATTTGCAGAATGTTCCTGATGCTGGATTTTTCATATGCCGAGCCCTTCAACCGCGGCAGATAGTCCGTAACTTTTTCATCCACCGATTCGATATAGCCATCGAGAATGGCTGCCCCAACCAGCATGGAGGTAACCGATTTGGCCACTGAATAGGAGATCCACAGGGTTTTCTGGTCATTACCCAACCGGTATCGCTCGTAAACAATGGCGCCGTCCTTGATAACCAGCAGACCCGCGACACTTTGCTGCTCCAGATAATCGGCAACCGTCATTGCAGATGGCGTATTCTTCAGGGCGACAGCATCCAGATCGGCCGGCTTTTCGGGCAGTACCAGAGGATGATTACCCGCCCGGATCCAGCGTACCGGAACAATTTGATCCATATGGCGGTAACCGGCCACCTGCTGCTCCGGTGTCCAGAAAAGTATAGTGTCCTGTGTGCCGAAATATTCGGCATCTTTGGCAGGATCAATATACGGTGCCTGCGCCCAAACCGAAGCAGCAGAAACTACGAATACCCAGAAAAGAAATAGTGTTGATTTTTTCATCGGCACATCATACCCAAAATCCAACCGGGTCAGGCACTGGAAACATGGCACAATTGAGTTCTGCGCAGATAATTTTCAGACAATTTCCAGGCCACCACGCCGAAACAGCACCAGGGAACTCTTCAATAACTTCGTCATGAACAATACATCCATTCAATATGTTTTTGAGCGCCAGCCCGAACTCGGTGAATCCCTGGAAATTCTCCCCGGCATTCGCTGGTTGCGCATGCCTTTGCCGTTCCTGCTGGGGCATATCAATCTGTGGCTGTTGGAAGATGGTGATCAATGGACCATTGTAGATACCGGCATCTATACGCAAACCACACGGGATCTTTGGGAAAAGGTATTCGTGGAACAACTGGCAGGCAAGTCCGTTGGCAGGGTTTTGGTTACCCATTTGCACCCGGATCACGTGGGCTGTGCGGGCTGGCTGACGCAACGCTTTGCTGCGCCTCTGTGGATGAGTCGTGAGGAATACTTGCTGTGCCGCATTCTGGTTGCCGATACCGGCAAGACTGCACCCGCAGAAGCCATTCGCTTTTATGCCGCAGCGGGTTTTCCGGAAACCGCACTGGACCGCTATGAAAAATCCTTTGGTCGGTTTGGCTCCGTTGTTGCACCCCTGCCCCGGTCCTTCCATCGCCTGTACGATGGCATGGAGTTTACGGTTGGTGAAAATCTTTGGCGTGTCATTATTGGTACTGGCCATTCAACCGAGCATGCCTGTTTGTTTTGTGAAAAGCTGAATGTTTTGATTTCCGGCGACCAGATACTGCCAACCATATCCTCCAACGTCAGCGTTTACCCCACCGAGCCCAATGCCAACCCGCTGAAAGACTGGCTACGCTCCTTGAGGATGCTGGTGGATGTCCTGCCGGCTGATGTTCTGGTATTGCCGGCGCATGGCAAACCCTTTCGTGGTGCTGCCATACGTCTGAACGAATTGATCTCAGAACATCTGGAAGGGTTGGAGAAACTCCAAGCCCTGTGTGTTAATCCCATCCGGGCGATAGATGCTTTTCCGGTCCTGTTCAAAAGCGCAATCAATGAAAACAACCTGATCATGGCTACAGGTGAATCCATAGCCCATCTCCATTATCTGCTTGAGCTGGGTGAAATCAATGGTTGGACAGATGACACGGGAACACGCTGGTACCAGCAGCAGTGAGTCAGATGTCCAAAGCCCGCCAGACTGAAAAATGCGGTCGATGATTTAATGACTGTGAGTACCTGCATGGCCCCGGTGAACCAGGCTGTGAATGATGGTGCCAATGATGATGGCTTCCAGCGTCAGAATGGCCTGATCACCGGCTAAAGGCAGCAGCCGTTCGCTGAATTCAAAGCCCAACACGGTGGCTGCGGCCATGCCGACCAGTGTCAACCACGCAATACGGTCGCCAAAAATCGGTTGCACAATCAGCCAGAGCATCAAACTGACGCCAAAACGATGCAGAACGATTGCCAGGCCCAAACTCTCTCCGCCACTCAAGGCACTGCCTGCCAGGCCCGCACCGTCCAGTAAAGCATGCAGCATCAGGCCTGCCAGGGCAAAATTGAGACTGACCAGGTGCAGGGTTTCTGCCGCACGACGAATCAAAAGTTCCAGTATTCCAGGCAACAGGTAGCCGGCCAAAACCAGCAAAAAAGCCACCCAGCCCAGAGCTTCCAGGGTTTCCGGCAACAACAGGACAATAACCAGCACAATCAACACCACAACGATTAACTGGTCTATGGCTTTTGCCAACCGTCCGCCACGGGATAACCAGAGAAAAAATGCAGGACCAGCAAAGGTTGTAATCAGGGAAAGCAGCAGCACGGTGGCGCCTGAAAGTTGAAAAAAGGGCAAGCATGTTAACACAGCCAAACCGCCAACCTTTGCCCCTGGCAGCATGATTGTTAGAATGGCCCTACCCTGGCCCACGATCGATCCGAGTGGATACTTCAATAATTGAAACCATCATTGCCGATTGCCATGCTGAACATGCAGTAGAGCACGAGTTGCAGGATCTGCTTCTGGCCGTTGCTGAACGACACGGGCGTCTTGCCGACCCAGAGGAAATCGAGTTGGCAACCCGCTTTGTCTGCTCTTACATCAACCAGGCCCCCTACATGATGAAGGTCGCCTGGACTGCGGCAGGCAGCATTGGCCTGGAAAGCGAAATGGAGCAGATCCTGAATGTGGTTAGATCCTACTGGGAAACAGGTGACGACATTATCCCGGACAATCTGGGCATGATCGGCCTGTTGGACGATGCGTACTGTTCTTTATGCGCCTTGCAGGCCGTTTCCGATCATTTCCAATTACAAACCGGCAAATACCTGTTTCCGGATGACTTAAGTGCCGCCAACCGGATCATACGTAAAATCATTGACGAGCCCTATGCCTCCGAGCTGGACAAACTGGTCATGAACACCATGCGCGAGTCCGACGTCATAGAGGCCATGAAGCGTCTGGCAAGCAAAGAAAAGCAGCTGGATTTTGCCCGTCAAAGCACCATCTGGAATCACGGCCCGGCAGGGGACATGGGCGTTAAAGCACTGACCGCCATTGGCTTATTGCGCGATTGAGGCATTCATTTCCCTGTCTCGGCAAACGCGTTTCTGGTCAGGTTCTCAGCGCCAGAGTGCGTGACCACCACATTGTCTTCGATTCGTATCCCGCCATACGGCATGAATCGATCGATGCGGTTCCAATTGATTGCGCTGGCGTTGTCACCCTGCCGCCACTTGGCCAGCAGCGACGGGATGAAATACAGGCCCGGTTCGATGGTCAGCACATTGCCGATTTCCAGTTCCCGGGTTAAACGCAAATAAGGGTGTCCATCCGGTCGTGGCAGATCATTGCCTTCATTATCCACCAGCCCGGCAACATCATGCGTCTGCAAGCCAATGAAATGTCCCAAACCATGCGGATAGAACACGCTGCTCAGACCACAGGCAACCGCATCTTCGGCCGCCAGGGTGATGATGCCCACAGACTGCAGTACTTCGGCAATCTGTCGATGAGCGTCCAGGTGTAAAGCGGGGTAGGACAGCCCTGCCCTGACCTGCCTGGCCAGGTTCAACTGAACCTGGTCCATGGCTGCAATCAGATCGCTGAATTCACCCGCGTGGGCGGCGTAAGTGCGGGTAATGTCGGAAGCATAGGCGTAATGGGTGGCACCGGCGTCAATCAGAAATGATCTGGATTCTGCAGGGACTGCCTGTAATCGTTGCTGGTAATGCAAGACCGCAGCGTGTTCGTTGATGGCCACGATATTGCCATAGGGTAACCCGGCATCGTTCTGCCGGGCACTCTGCAGGTAGGCAAGATGAATATCGAACTCGCTTTGCCCGGCCATAAAGGCATCTCGCGCGGCCAGATGTGCTGCGGTTGCGATGCGGGTGGCCTGGCGCATGCAGGCCAACTCATAGTCGGTTTTGCGCGTCCGCTGCAGATGCAATGGCATGACCAGATGGGCGGGGTTGATGTCCTCTGCTGCAAAAACGCCAGGCAAGCCATCGGCATCACCCAAAGCCGCTACCGGTCCAGGCAACTGGCGGACAGCGGCCTTCCATCGGTCCGGATCCGTTACTACCTGTACATCGAACTCATCGGCCCACCAGGAATCCGGGTTGGAAGGCGGCAAATGCCAGTAATCTTCCGGTTGGTAATACCACAGTTGTGCCACCTTCCCCGGCCGAACAATCAAAACGCAGTCGTGGTGATGCGTCAGTGGCAACCAGGCCAGAAATAACGGATTGGGTCGAAACGGGTACACATAATCATCCAGAAAACTCACGATGGGGCTACCCGAGTGGACCACAAGGGTTGAATAGCCTGCACTTTCCATGGCACGCTCCCAACGTTTTTGGGTATCAGCGATGTGTTTGGCATAAAGTGTATGCATCATGTGAGTTCCTGTATTCCAGTCGGGTATTTTCAGGGCATATCTCATTAATCAAGAGACAGCTTGGTTACCGGCACGGCAATATTGATAGAATATGCGACCTCGCGATCGTTAAGGGTATCCGGCGAGCTTGATCAAAAGCACTTTAGATGCAGTCAATGCAATAGGCAATGCAGGAGCAGTCTTGTCCATTCAGTTATACAACACGTTGAGCCGGCAAAAAGAACCATTCCAACCGGCTGATCCGGAACAGGTAACGCTGTATGTTTGCGGTCCCACTGTCTACAACTATGCGCATATTGGAAATGCCCGTCCGGCAGTTATTTTTGACCTGCTACGCCGGCTGTTGGAGTTGCATTACCCCAAGGTTGTTTATGTGCGCAATATCACGGATGTGGACGACAAGATCAATGCGGCAGCTGCGGAACTGGGCGTACCGATAGAAACCATCACGGCCCGCTTTACGCAAATCTACCTGGACGATATGGCAGCGTTGGGTGTACGTGAACCCACCGTAGGTCCGCGTGCAACCGACCATATTCCACAGATGATTGAAATGATCGAACGCCTGATCAGCTCGGGCCATGCCTATGTTGCTGAAGGACATGTACTGTTCAGTGTGGAGTCCTACGAGCAATACGGTGCCCTGTCCCGCCGCGATATGCGAGAGATGGTGGCCGGTGCCCGCATCGATGTGGCCCCTTACAAGAAACACCCTGGCGATTTTGTCTTATGGAAACCCTCTGAAGACCCGCAACCCGGCTGGGACAGCCCTTGGGGTTGGGGCAGGCCCGGTTGGCACCTGGAGTGTTCTGCCATGGCAGAAACCCATCTGGGTGAAACCATAGACATACATGGTGGCGGACAGGATCTGGTCTTTCCACATCACGAAAATGAAATTGCCCAAAGCGTTTGCTCGCATGGTGGCAAGCCGTTTGCGCGATACTGGCTGCACAATGGCTTTGTGACCATGGAAAAGCGCAAAATGTCCAAGTCGCTGGGCAATACCCTGTTGGTACACGAACTGCTCAAACAATGGCCCGGTGAGGTGCTGCGCTATTTGCTTTTGACTGCGCATTATCACCAGCCACTGGATTGGTCCAACCAGGAACTGGAGCGGGCCCGCCGCACCCTGGATCGTATTTATGGCGTGCTGCGTACCGCCAACGATGCCTTCGGGCCATTCGAGGCAGCAAGCCGGCCTTCTGAAGCCTTTCTTGACGCACTGCGCGACGATCTCAACACGCCCGTTGCCCTGGCAGAGTTCAATCGCCTGGCACGGGATCTCGCCAATGCCACGGATCGGGAAGCAGCACAGTCTTTGGCCGCCGAGTTGCTGGCCAACGCGGAACTGATCGGCTTGCTGCAAATGACCCCGGAACAGTGGTTTTCTGCCGGGGTGAGCGATGTGGAAACTGACCGTATCGAACTACTGATTGAACAGCGCAACGCGGCCCGGGATTCACGCAATTGGGCCGAAGCCGATCGAATCCGGGATGAACTGACCCGTATGGGCATACTGCTGGAGGATGGCAGTGGTACTTCCCGTTGGCGCCGCGTGGACTCCTGAAGCAACCATGGAATTTAGCAATGCATGACCCGGAAGCAGCCCAGCAAGAAATCATTCAGTCATTCGGTATGTTCAACGAGTGGCTGGACCGCTACCAGTATCTGATTGACCTGGGGCGCAAACTGGAGCCTCTGGACGAATCGGAAAAGGTCGATGACAAGCTGCTGGCAGGTTGTCAGTCACAGGTCTGGCTCTACCTCGAAGGTGGCCCGGAAGAAATACGTATCAGGGCAAACAGCGATGCGGCCATTGTCTCGGGCCTGATTGCCTTATTGATCGACGTCTATTCGGGTTGCAGCGCAGAGCAAATCGTCAATACCCAACCCCATTTCATCGAAAAAATCGGCTTGTCGGAACACCTCTCCCCAACCCGGGCCAACGGCTTGCATGCCATGCTGCAGGCCATTCACGGTTTTGCAGCCAGCCAGATCAAATACCAGCACGCTTAATCCGAAAAAAAAGCCCCACCGAAGTGGGGCTTTTGCAGTGCTTTTACTGCGGTCGTATTAACGATCGAGAACGATCAGTTCCACACGACGGTTCAGCTGGCGACCTTCATCCGTGTCGTTGGTAGCCACCGGCTGCACTTCACCATAACCGCGAGCGGTCAGGCGGGTTGCCGTAATGCCCTGGCTGACCAGGTAATCACGTACGGTATTGGCACGACGCTCGGACAAGCCCTGGTTGTACTCTTCGGTACCCACGCTGTCGGTGTGACCGGCAACTTCTACAACCACGCGCTCGTTGGTCTTCAACAGGGCCGCTGCATCATTCAGTACCGCAATACCTTCAGGGCGCAGACTGGACTTATCGAAATCGAAGTAAACACCATCAAGTGAAATAACGGCTTCCACTTCACAGCCATCCAGATCGACCACTGCACCCGGGCGGGTATTGGGGCACTTGTCACGCTCATTCGGTACGCCGTCACCATCCAGATCAGGATTTACCGGAGGCGGTGGTGGCGCTGCAGGTGCTGCCGGAGCAGGTGGTGGTGCTTCAACGCCACCGAAGTCAAAGCTCAGACCGATGCTGTAGTAGAAATCAGTGAAATCACCATTGGACGGTATGCTGGAGCTGTCATCATCGTTACGCCACAGAGCCTGTGCGCGTACTGAGAAATGCTGTGACAATTGGCCTTGCAAACCAAAGCCCAGGCTCAAAGCGGTGTCATCGCCCTCATCCAGAACACTGCGGTGTTTGGTACGACCCACACCTGCAGCAATGAAAGGCCGGAAACCCCAATCCGTAATGTAATAACGACCCATCAGGCCATAGGTGCTCAGCTTCCAGCTGTCATAGGTAGCACCGGGAACAGCCGTATTGTAGCCAAGGAAATCTGCTTTGAATTCATCGTATTCAAAATCCAGACTGAAATTGTTGCCAAAGTATCTGCCGAAACCGATGGACTGCCAAACATCGCCATCGTTGGTGTTACGAGCAGAGTCGAGGCTGGCGCCACCGATCATATAAGTCACGTGCCAGGGCTGATCCACTTCAGCTTGAAGCGCAGTGCTTCCAAACAAAAGGGCAGCCGCCGTCAAAGCGACCAGGGGTTTAAATGTATTCACGCAACGCTCCTCCATACCGAAATAGTGCGCTCGAATCGAGCCCATTTGATTATCTTTGTCATTTCTTCATTGTGAATGGTGTGACGCCTTTCGCCGCCACAAGCCACCCTGCTGCTATCATACCTAAATCCGCAGCAGATGTTAACAATTCATTAATTAAATATATTTTGCTGAACCGGTCAGTTTGATCGGTTCAGCGTTGGTTTGCTGATTGAAACCGGTGGATTTTGGCCTTAACGCCCTTCGCCGTGCTGACGCTGTTTCAATTCACGTCTTTCCTGTGCGTCCAGGCACAAAGTCGCTATGGGACGGGCTTCCAATCGATCGATGCCGATTTCTTCACCGGTTTCTTCACAATAGCCATACTCACCTTCCTCTACACGATTGAGCGCCTGATCAATCTTGTTGATCAGTTTGCGATAACGATCACGTGTGCGAAGCTCGAGGCTGTTTTCCGTTTCCCGGGTGGCACGCTCAACTTCGTCACCGACATCACGCACTTCCTGTTGCAGGTTGTTGATGGTTTCTCGTGACTCTTCGACCAACTCAGCACGCCAGTTCACCAGTTTCTGACGAAAGTACTCAAGCTGCTCAGGGCTCATGTAGGGTTCTTTCTTGGTGGGCTTGTAATTTTTTTTCAATTTCACACGGGTATTTGTCATCGTGCTAACCTATTCCTCTCATTCGAAAACCGAAAAAACATCTAACTTTATGTTTTTTCAGATTTTATTGAAATCCGGATAGCGTCTCCGGACAAGAAAATTGCAGTGTTATAGCCGAGTTTCACCCTCACGGCAAGTGTTGGGTAGTACGCAGTTGATTTCGCACCGGGTTTAAAATGGAAAAAGTGTTGCAAACCATGATACGAATGTATCAACTTCTACTGAGCCCATTTCTCGGAAATCACTGTCGATTCACACCCAGTTGCTCGAAATATGCTTCTGAGGCGATTTCCCGACACGGTGCTGCCCGCGGCAGTTGGCTGGCGATAAAACGCCTGTTACGCTGCCATCCTTTCTGCGCTGGCGGATATGATCCAGTACCCTGACACGTGAACCTGTAAACCCAAAACCACCAAATGGCGGAGATGACATAACCATGCCCCAAAGTTTATTGATCAAGAACGCCATCCTGGTGAACGAAGGCCAGCTCATCGAGGGTGATATTTTGCTTTCCAAGGGGCGGATAGCACGTTGTGGCGGTGAGATAGCAGCGGACGCCAATACCTCGGTATACGACGCCAGCGGACTGTATGTGCTGCCCGGCATGATCGATGACCAGGTGCATTTTCGTGAACCCGGTCTGACCCACAAAGGTGACATCGGTTCTGAGTCCAGAGCTGCCATTGCCGGGGGCATTACCAGTTTTATGGAAATGCCGAACACCTCTCCACCTACACTCACCCATGCGGCACTTGAAGCGAAATACGATATTGCCAAACGAACCTCAGCAGCCAACTACGCTTTCTACCTGGGCGCCAGTAACGACAACCTGGATGCCATTCGAACACTGGACCCACGAGCAGCGGCCGGGGTGAAGGTATTCATGGGTTCATCGACCGGAAACATGCTGGTCGACAATGAACAAACATTGACGGGTATTTTCCGCGACAGCCCCGTAATCATTGCCACACATTGCGAATCCACGCCGCGCATACAGCACAATCTGCAGCTGGCAATAGAAAAGTACGGCAAGCAAATTCCACTGAGCGAACACCCCCATATCCGCGACGCCGAATGCTGCTATCTGTCCTCCAGTCTGGCGGTGGAGCTGGCCAGAGCCAATGACGCCCAGTTGCACATACTGCACCTGACCACGGCAAAAGAAATGGAGTTGTTCGAACCGGGACCCATGGCCGGCAAATCCATAACTGCCGAAGTTTGTGCCCATCATTTGTATTTCAGCAGCGACGACTACACGACACACGGCAACGCGATCAAATGTAATCCCGCAGTCAAATCTCCGGCCGATCGAGCGGCACTGCGGCAGGCTTTGCTGGAGGGCCGGCTGGATATCATTGCAACCGATCATGCGCCCCACACACGAGAAGAAAAAGCCAGCCCGGATTACCTGACCGCGCCGGCCGGCCTGCCTCTGGTTCAGGACGCTCTGTTGTCGGTGCTGGAGATGTACCACGACCAGGCGATCGGCTTGGCAGAAATCGTTACAAAAACTGCCCATAACCCGGCTATGCGTTTCAATGTCAGCGAACGGGGTTTTTTACGTGAGGGTTACCACGCTGACCTGGTTTTGCTGGATCTCAACGCCAGCACCGAAATCACGCAGCAACGCGTGTTGTCGCGCTGTGGCTGGAGCCCTTTTGATGGAGTAAAATTCCGGTCACGCATTGTCCGTACTTTTGTTAACGGCCAAATGGCTTTTGATGACCAACGGGTGCTGGAGCATGGCGCTGCCATGCGACTGCAGTTTGACCGACCAAAAAAACGTGGATAATCGACCGCTCAGGGCCAGGATACTGGCTGATCCAACATTACAGGAAGGAAAGTCACATGGGATTTCTCACCGGTAAACGCGCCTTGATCGTAGGCGTTGCCAGTAATCGCTCCATTGCCTGGGGCATTGCCGAGGCCATGCACGAACAGGGTGCCGAACTCGCTTTCACCTATCAGACCGACAAGTTACTGTCACGGGTTCAAAAAATTGCCGAGCAAACCGGCTCTACCATCGTACTGCCCTGTGATGTGGGATCCGATGATGAAATCGGTTCGTTGTTCTCCGAACTGAAAAAGCATTGGGATGGCTTTGACATTCTGGTGCATTCGGTTGGCTTTGCACCACGCGAACAGTTGGAAGGTGATTATATGGAGGTGATCGACCGGGAGGGCTTTCGCGTTGCACATGACATCAGTTCCTACAGTTTTGCAGCACTGGCCAAAGCCGGGTTGCCACTGATGGAAGGCCGCGATGCCGCCATGCTCACCCTGACCTACCTGGGCTCACTCAGGGCCATGCCGAGCTACAACGTGATGGGCCTTGCCAAGGCCAGCCTGGAGGCCAATGTGCGCTACATGGCGGCCAGCCTGGGCCCCAGAGGGATACGGGTCAACGCCATTTCAGCGGGTGCCATCAAGACGCTGGCTGCAGCGGGTATTTCCAAGTTCCGCAGCATGTTGGCCTATGCCGAACAGTCGGCACCGTTGCGCCGCACCGTTACACCCCGCGAAGTGGGCAATGTCGCCGCATTTCTCTGTTCTGATCTGGCTTCCGGCATTACCGGTGAAATCACCTATGTTGATGCCGGGCAAAACATCGTCGCCATGGCGGGAATGGACTAAGTGCTGGGGTCAGAGTCAAGTGCCAGAGTAAAAGGACCAGTTTTTCCACTGGCTCATGGTTTTACTCTGGCACTTGACTCTGACCCCAAAATTACAGCTTGTCTTCAAACACCTTGATATCCGACTGGCTGCGCAAACGCTTGATGAAACCGTAGGTTTCGGAGTTGGCTGTGGCATTGGCGATGCGACGCTGATAATTCTGTTGCCGAATCAAATCGTCCTCGGCCAACTCACCGTCCTTGACTGCAGTCAAACTGACCACCGCATAAGCATCGGCCAGCGGTAACACCTCCAGACGGGCCGTTTCCGCCTCTGGCGGCAGCATACGGAAAATCCCGGTGATTAACTGTGCCGGGTAAGGGCTGCCCTGCCGCCGTGTATCTTCGGCGTCCAACAGCTCGATTCCGGACTCTTCAGCCACCGTGACCAGGTCTTCGCCAGCCTGAACGCGCGCCAGCAGAGCTTCAGCTTTGGCTTTTGCGACTTTCATGGCCTTATCTCGAATGACCGCGGCGACTACTTCATCACGAACCACTTCAAACGGTTTTATGGCTTCCGGAAAATACTCTTTCAACCGCATCATCAGCATGTGGTTGTCGCCAATGTCGACCGGGTCACTGACGGTGCCCTGGCTCAGTACCAGATCCGAAAACGCCGCGTCCACAACCGCAGGATTGGCTGCCAGGCCCTCACCACCACTGCGTCCGAAAGGACCCAATTCATGAATTTCAAGATCCAGCGCTTCAGCCGCTGCCGTCAGGGTGGTTGGATCTTCATAGATTATGTCAACCAACCTGTCCGCCCGTTCCAGATACTGCCTGTCCTGCTGCTCGGCAATGTACTCCTGGAGCAGTGTTTCACGGGCTTCTTCAAACGACATGCCTTCAGCCGGGCGAATATCTTCCAATCGGATGATATGCCAGCCAAAACCGGTCTGAACCGGTTCAGACAATGGTTTGGCCAGAGTCAAACCGTATAAAGCATCCTCGAATGCCTGGACCATGAAGCCTGGTTCGACCCAGCCCAGATCGCCGCCCAGATTGGCGGAACCGGCATCTTCGGAGTAAGTGCGTGCCAATTCGGAAAAATCGGCACCGTCTCGGGCTTGCGCGGCAATGTCTTCAGCTTTCTGACGTGCTGACTCGATGGCAGCTTCATCGGCATCCGAAGATACCGCAATGAGAATGTGCGCTGCTTTTCTGGATTCAGGCGTTATGAAACGGGCCTTCTGTTCTTCAAAACGCGCTCGTAACTGATCTTCATCCGGCTCCATGTTGTCGGTCAGGGTGCTGGCATCGAGTTCCACGTATTCGACAATCACCTGCTCGGGTGAGCGGTAACTGTCGGTATGTGTCTCGTACCAGGCCGTTAACTCAGCCTCATCAACCGCTGCAGCTGGTGCCGGTTTATCTGTCGTGTCATCGACCGATTCCGTATCATCAGCCTCGTCTTGCTGTTCCGTCCCGGCATCAGTCTCCGGAATTTCGGCTTTCACAATGATGGCTTTGAAAGAGCGGCTTTGATCCTGCAACCGGGCCAATTCTTTCAATTCAAATTCCGTGGCGATCGCGCTGGACATGATGGTGCCCGGATACTGATCCATGATCAGTTCTGCACGCATTTCATTTTCATATTGCGCAGGAGTCATACCCAAAGATACCAACCGACTTTGGTACACCTGCTGATTGAATTCACCGTCAACCTCAAAAATGGGCATTTCACGAATGGCGGTAGCCAGGGCGCCATCATCAACCGCAAGCCCGGTTGACAGTGAAACCTGAGCAATCAGTTTACGATCGATCATATTGTCCAGGTGCTGCCGTTTGATCATGGGCTGATCGAACTGCAAAGGGTCAAAGCTGTCGCCCAACAAAGCCTGCATACGGCGTCGATAATTCTGGAAACTCTGGGTGAATTCAGATGATGTGATCTCTGAATCGTTCACCTTGGCAACCACGTTGACTGCATCTGAAGCGAAATAGGAGCCCACGCCGACAAAGGCGAACGGGATGATCAGGATAGCGAAGACAAAAATGGCAACGATGCCACTCAACCGTTCTCGGATGGCTTGCAGAACCATAAGCTCACTCGTTCCTTGTTGTGTTACCAGGCCTGTGGCCCGCTCTGAAATAATAAAAAGGGCGCCATGCCGGCGCCCTTGGTCATAAAATGGCGGAGTGGACGGGACTCGAACCCGCGACCCCCGGCGTGACAGGCCGGTAT